>NZ_JACGWV010000002.1:315594-631188 GCF_014137995.1 Promicromonospora sukumoe | reverse complement strand
CCTGCTCCTCGGCTGGGTCCAGCCGACCGGGGCACTGCGCCCGGTGCTCGGCTGGCTCGGCCTGGGCCTCGTGGTCTCCTCCGGCTTCGTGCTCGACGGCGTGGCCCTGTTCCCCGGCCCGTGGGCCCTGTGGCCGGTCGGCGGCGCCCTGCTCGTGATCCTCGGCTCCGCACCGGACTCCGCGTGGGGCCCGCGCGGTCTGCTGGAGGTGGCGCCGCTGCGGTTCCTCGCCGACATCTCGTTCCCGCTCTACCTGTGGCACTGGCCCCTGCTCATCGGCTACCTCCACCTCACCGGCGCGCAGCGGCCGGACTGGGTCGCGGCGGTGGTGATCTTCGCGACGTCGACGGCGCTCGCGTGGCTGACCCACCGGTTCGTGGAACGCCCCGTCGTGACCGCCCGGCGGTTCACCGGCCGGCCCCGCCTGGCCACGGCCGTGGCGCTCGCCCTCGTGCCGGCACTCCTGTGCGTCGTGGCGGTCGACCGGGTGGCGGCGCACCAGACGGCGGTCGAGGCGGAGGCGGAGGCGGAGGTCGAGCGGCTGGCCGGCTGCATCGGGGCGGCGACCATGGACCCCGGCACGCCCCCCTGCGAGATCGAGGACGCGAGCTCGCTCGTGGATGCGTTCAGCACGGGCTACTCCGACCCGGGCGGATCGGCCGCCGACTGCTGGTCCAACCGCGAACGGCCGGTGCGCCTCGGCGTGTGCAGCCTGGGCCCCGAGACGGGGTACACGCGCACGCTGCTGGCCACGGGCGACTCGCACAGCCACCAGATGCTCTCGGCCTACCAGCGGATCGCGCAGGAGCGCGGCTGGCGGATCGACGTCGCGGGCCGCGCGGGCTGCCACTGGAACGCGCGCCCGATGCTCAAGTCCGTGCAGGAGTCCATCGACCTGTGCACCGAGTGGAACCGCCAGCTCGAGGAGTACGTGCGCTCGCACCCCGAGTACGACGGTTACCTGGTGCTGCACTCCAGCAAGCAGTCGGTCCAGGCCGTCGGCGACGAGGACCGCACCGAGGCGCTCGGCGCGGGCCTCGCGGAAGCGTGGGCCCAGCGCCCCGACCTCTCGGCGCCGGTCGTCGCGATCCGCGACAACCCGATCTTCGAGGAGAACGCCGACGTCTTCGAGCGGGAGGTCGTGCCCTGCATCGAGGAGAACGGTGACGAGGCGGGGACGGTCTGCGCCCGGGACCGGGAGGACGTGCTGCGCGACGACGGCTCGGCGGCCGCCGTGCGGCTGGACCCGAACGCGCGCCTCGTGGACATGACCGACTACTTCTGCGGCCCGGAGACCTGCCCGCCGGTGATCGGGTACCTGCCCGTGTACGCGGACGGCTTCCACGTGTCCCGGCCCTACCTGGTGACCCTGGCGCCGTTCCTGGGCGACCGCATCGCCGCCGCGCTCGGCGACTGACCCGGCCCCGGCCGGAGCCCGCGGAGCCACCCGGCCGTCCCCGCCCGGCGCCCCTGCCGGGCGGTCCTGAGGCGGCCCGGTGATCGCTACGCTGTCGCTGTGGCTCTTGACCCCAGCAAGATCATCAGGGCGCTCGTGGACGGACGCGGCCGGCAGGCCCGGGGCGGGCAGGACGAAGCGACGGAGGTTCCCGGTCCGGCCGCCGAACCGGCGCCGTCGTCCGCCGGGCCCGCCGAGCCCGCCGGGCATGCAGAGCCTGCCAGGCCCGCCGAGCCTGCCGGGCCCGCCGAGCCGGAGGCCGGACCCGCGGAGCCCGACGTGTCGGACGCCGAGCGGGTGCTCGGCTCAGGTGTCTTCGACGTCGAGTGGTACGAGGCCCAGGCGGGCACCACGTTCCCGGACCCCGCGCGCGCCGTCGAGCACTACCTGGCGCGCGGCCGGCGGGCGGGGTGGTCGCCGCACCCGCTCTTCGTCCCGGCGCGCTTCCGGACCCACCGGTGGGAGCGCGAGGAGACGGACCCGCTGATCACCTACCTCGACGGCGTCGAGGACGCCTGGCGGTCGGTCACGTCGCCGCTCTTCGACCCGGCAGGGCTCGACGGACCGTCCGACGCCGGCCGCAGTCCGCTGGTGGCCTTTCTCGAGGAGAACGGGCCGGACGTGGCCCTTCCGCTCGCGCCGGAGTCGGGCTGGCTGCGCGCCGGGCTGACGCTGACCGACGTGCGCGAGGCCCTGCGCGCGGAGCTGCGCGAGGCCGGCGAGCCCGCGACGACGTCCTGGCAGGACCAGCCCCCGGCCGACACCGTGCCGGGCCTGGTGACCGTCGTCGTCGTGGACTGCGGCAGCACGAGCGACGTGACCTCCACCCTCCGCGCGATCGACGGTGCCGCCCGGCCGGAGGACGCCCCGCAGGGCCAGCCCGTCGACGCCGTCCTTCTCGTCCCGGGCGAGCGGCGCCGGGCCGTCGTCGGCCTGACCCTGGCCCGGCTCGCCCGGTGCGCGGTGCGGGTCCTGCCGGTGCCGGCCGACCGGGGGACCTCCTCCGTCGTCGACGAGGCGGCGCACGGGGCCCGGGGCGAGCACGTGCTGCTGATGTCGTCGCGGCAGGGCTTCCGGGAGGGCGCGCTCGCCGACTGGCCGGCGGCCCTCGCGGAGTCCGGCGCCGCCGTCGTGCACCCCCTGGTGCTGGGCGGCACCCTGCTGGTCCGGGACGCCGGCGTCGTCTACCCGCCGCACGGGAAGGACCCGGTGCCGTTCCTCAAGGGCGTGCACCCCGACAGCGTCCCGTGGCCGCGGCCGTGGTTCGCGGTCCCGGGCGCACCGGTGCCGCTGCTCGCGCGCACGGAGTCCGTCCGGGCCGTGCGGGGCCCGTCCCGGCCCCGCGCGCTGTGGGCCGACGTCGACCTCTCGCAGCGGCTGGCCGCGCACGAGGAGCGCCCCGTCGTCGTGGTCCGCGACCTGGTCGTGACCCGTTCCGCGGGCGGAGCGTTCGACGACACCACGGAGCCGGAGCAGGACCTCTCGGCCTTCCGGGCGACCTGGCGGGAGGTGCCGCCGGGCTCCGCGGACCTCTTCGGGACGTTCGGCCTCGCCCCGGTCTTCCAGGGGCTGACGGCGCTCAGCGCGCCCGACAAGGCGAAGTCCTGGACGCGCGCGCTCTGGCTCTCCGCTCCCGAGCCCTCCGCCCCTGAGCCCTCGGCCCCCGGGGCGCCCGGGCGGGCCGAGGTGCGGGAGGCGCCGCCCGCCCTGCGGTGGGCGATCAAGACGGCCATGCCGGCCGCCGACCGCGCGCGCCAGTGGGGCGACTTCCACTTCGCCCACTCGCTGGCGGACGCCCTGCGCGGCCTCGGTCAGCGGGTCGTGGTCGACTACGGGCCCAACGACGCCCGTGAGACGTCGTACCGGGACGACGTCGTGCTGATGCTCCGGGGGCTGCGCCCGGCCCGCGTGCCCGCCCACGTGACGAGCGCCGTGTGGGTGATCAGCCACCCGGAGGACGTCACGGCCCGCGAGCTCGCCACCTACGACCTGCGGTACGCCGCCAGCCTCACCTGGCCGCGCGACGTCTCGGCCCGGTGGGGCCTGCCGGTGCGGCCGCTGCTCCAGTGCACCGACCCGAGCCGGTTCTACGTCGACGACGAGACCGTCGACGAGGTGGTCGGCAAGGCCGTGCTGGTGGGCAACTCCCGGAACCAGGCCCGGCCCGTGGCCGTGCAGTCGGTGCGGTCGGGCACGCCGGTCGCCGTCTACGGCGCGCACTGGGAGAAGTTCCTGCCGCCCGAGGTGATCGCCGGCACGTACGTCCCCAACGAGATCGTGCGCCGCTACTACCGTTCGGCGGCCTGGGCGCTGAACGACCACTGGCCCGACATGCGCGACCTCGGGTTCGTCGCGAACCGCGTCTTCGACATCCTCGCGTCCGGGGGCCGCCTGCTGACCGACGACGTCCACGGCCTCGCGGAGCTGTTCCGCCCGGTGCTCCCGGAGCGGGGCCTCGCGACCTTCACCACGCCCGAGGAGCTGCACGCGCTGCTCGCGGAGGGCAGCGACGCCTGGTACGACGAGGCGGCGCTGCGCACCCTCTCCGAGCACGTCCGGACGGAGCACAGCTTCGCCGCGCGCGCCGCGGTGCTGCTGGAGGACGTGCTCGCCCAGCGCGCCGGAACGGTCGCCGGCACCTGAGCCGGGCTCGCGTACGCTGACGACGTGGCACTCGACCTCAGCAGGATCATCAAGGCGTACGACGTACGGGGACTGGTACCCGAGGAGCTCTCGCCCCAGGTGGCGCGGGCCGTCGGGGCGGCGTTCGCCCGGGTGGTGGTGCTGCCGGAGGCGACGGGTGACACCCGCCCGGCCGCCGTCGTCGGGCGCGACATGCGCGACTCCGGGCCCGAGCTGGTGGACGCCTTCGCCGCCGGCCTGACGGCGGAGGGCGTGGACGTCGTCCGGATCGGCCTCTGCTCGACCGACGGGCTGTACCACGCCTCCGGGTCGCTCGGCCTGCCGGGCGCCATGTTCACCGCCAGCCACAACCCGGCCGCCTACAACGGGATCAAGCTGTGCCGGACGGGCGCCCGCCCGGTCGGCGAGGCCACGGGCCTGGTCGCGATCCGCGAGGCGGCCCAGGCGATCCTGGACGGCGACGACGCCGCGGGCACGCCGGCCGGCGGCGCGGGGGAGGTGACCGACCGGGAGTCGCTGGGCGAGTACGCCGAGTTCCTGCGGGGCCTGGTGGACCTGTCGGGCATCCGGCCGCTCAAGGTCGTGGTGGACGCCGGCAACGGCATGGCGGGCCTGACGGCGCCCGCCGTCCTCGGCACCGCCACGGGCCTGACCGAGCTGCCGCTCGACCTGGTGCCCATGTACTTCGAGCTGGACGGCACGTTCCCGAACCACGAGGCCAACCCGCTGGAGCCGGCCAACCTGATCGACCTGCAGGCGGCGGTCGTCGCGAACGGCGCCGACATCGGGCTCGCGTTCGACGGCGACGCCGACCGCTGCTTCGTGGTCGACGAGAAGGGCGTGCCGGTGTCACCGTCGGCGATCACCGCGCTCGTCGGGCTGCGCGAGGTCGAGAAGGAGAAGGCCGCCGGGCGCGTGCCCACGGTGATCCACAACCTCATCACGTCGCGTGCCGTGCCCGACCTCCTGTCGGCCGCCGGGGCGCGGACGGTGCGCACGCGCGTGGGGCACTCGTTCATCAAGGCCGAGATGGCGCAGCACGAGGCCGTGTTCGGCGGCGAGCACAGCGCCCACTACTACTTCCGCGACTTCTTCTTCGCCGACACCGGGATGCTCGCCGCCCTGCACGTGCTCGCGGCCCTCGGCACCCAGCCGCACCCGCTGTCCGAGGTCGCGGAGATGTACGAGCCCTACGTGGCGTCCGGCGAGATCAACTCGCGGGTGCCGGACGCGGCCGAGGCCACGGCCCGGGTGCTGGACGCCTACCGCGTCGCGTACCCCGGGATCGAGGTCGACACCCTCGACGGCGTCACGGTGTCCTACTGGGACGGCCACCCGCAGTGGTGGTTCAACCTCCGGGCGTCCAACACGGAGCCCCTGCTGCGGCTCAACGTCGAGGCCGCCGACCACGACATCATGGAGAAGGTGCGCGACGACGTGCTGTCGCTCGTGCGTGCCGCGACCGAGGAGCCGGGCGCGTCCGGGCTGCCCGAGACAGGAGAGACGGAATGAGCGCCGAGCTGGAACCGTGGGTGCGCGAGATCCTGCGCTGCCCCGTGACGGGAGCGGTCCTGGTGGACGGGACGGGGCCCGGCGGCGAGCCGGAGCTGCACTCCACCGACCCGGACCGGCCGCTCGCCTATCCGGTGCGCGACGGCATCCCCGTGCTGCTGGAGTCGGACGCGCGGGAGCTCTGAACGACCCAGGACGAACGAGACCGGCCCGGACCCGAGGTGCTCGGGTCCGGGCCGGTCTTCTGGTCGGCGCTCCGGCCGACGACGTGCGGCCGGCGGCGCGCGGCGTGCGGCCGACGGCGCGCTAGCGCGACAGCAGCGGGACCAGCCGGTCGGTCAGCACCGGCACCGCCGAGAGCGCGTACGTGTTCGTGATGTGCGAACCCTGGCGGTACACGAGCACCCCGCCGATCACCGGCGGGCAGACCTGCTCGTCGCAGAAGAGGTCGGTCAGGTCGAGGACGTCGACCGCCGGCACCTTCTCTGCCGCGGCCACGAGCGCGGGCGTGCCGCTCGCGGCGATGCCGTCCGCCCGGCCGAAGGCGCAGTCGGAGAGCTGGTCGAGCCGCTCGGCCACGCACTTGTAGACCTCGCCGTCACCGACCTCGACGTTCGCGGGCGACGGGTTGTCCAGCAGCGCCACGACGTGGATGCCCGCCTGCCCCAGCCGGTCCCAGACCCGCACGAGCCCGTCGGTCATCGCCGCCTCGGTGGTCTCCCCGGTGGTGGGGTCGATCGCGGTGTCGTGACGCTGCGAGACCACCACGACGTCGGGCTTCATCTCGATCAGGGCGTCCGTGAGGGCGCGGTTGTGCTCCAGGCACTCCGTGTAGTCCTGGCCGCCCTCGTTGCGCAGCACGTCGTACAGGCCGCAGGACGACTTGGTCGCGGTGACCAGCCGCCATCCCTCCTGCCGCGCGAGCTCGTCGAACGCGCCCGACCACTGCAGCGCCTTCGAGTCGCCCGCCAGGACCATCGTCCGCTCGCCGTCCGGGTCACCGAACTCGCAGAACTTCGGGGTCGTGGCCTCCTGGTCCGCCTGGCAGTCCTTGCCGTAGGCGGCGGGCACGTCGTCGACGGCGTCGACCGGCCCCGGGACCATCGAGTCGACGGAGTCGGGGTTCTCGATCCCGCTCGCCCGGCCGTCCGTGACGGTCAGGCTCCGTGCGCCCTCGGCGTCCCCGGCTCCGGCCGGCGGCCCCTGCGGCACCGCCAGCATGACGACCAGGCCGGCCAGGATGCCGACGGCGGTGAGGTTGGCACCCACCGAGAGCGTCGTGCGGTTGGACCGGGCGAGGGTCCCCGAGAAGCGGACGGGGTTCTCGACGAGCTTGAGCGAGAGCCACGCGGGGATGAACGACGCCGCCATCAGCAGCGTGCCCTCGAGAGGGCTCGGCGTGCCGTAGAGGTTCTCGTAGCCGATGAGCAGCGGCCAGTGCCACAGGTAGAGCGAGTAGGACAGCCCGCCGATCCATACCGCCGGCTTCGCGGAGAGCAGTCGCTGCACGGTGGAGGGGCTGCTGCCGGCGCCGGCGATGATGATCGCCGCCGTCGCCAGGGTGGGGACCAGGGCCCAGGAGCCCGGCCACGCGTAGGAGCCGTCGAGCAGCAGCGCCGCGCCCACCAGCGTGGCGAGACCCGCCCAGCCGAGGATCCGGGTCGCCACGGCGGGCAGCCGCGGCCACAGGCCGGCACCCACGGCGACGAGCGCGCCGATGCCCAGCTCCCAGAGGCGGGTGGTGGTCACGAAGAAGGCCGTGGCCTGGTTGGAGTTGGTCAGCAGCACCGACCAGACGAAGGACGGGACGACGATGACGGCGAGCCCGATCCCCATGAGCGGACGCACCTTGAAGCCGGTGCGGCGTACCAGGAGCGTGACGAGGACGAGCAGGAGCGGCCAGACGATGTAGAACTGCTCCTCGACCGCGAGCGACCAGAAGTGCTGCACCGGGGACGCCGTCGTGCCCTCGGCCAGGTAGTCGACCGAACGGTCGGCGAGGCGCCAGTTCACGACGTACGCCGCGGCGGCCACGATGTCGCCGCCGAAGGTGCGCCACTCCGTGACGGAGCTCGTGAACCAGACGATGGCCGCCGTGGCCGTCAGGACCAGCGCCGTCGCGGGCAGCAGGCGCTTCGCGCGGCGGGCGTAGAACTGGGTCAGGGACACCCGGCCGGTCCGCTCGACCTCACGGACCAGCAGGCCCGTGATGAGGAAGCCGGAGATCACGAAGAAGATGTCGACGCCGATGAAGCCACCGGGGAGGAAAGGAAGGCCCGCGTGGTAGATCAGTACCGCGCCGATGGCGACCGCACGAAGCCCCTCGATGTCCGGGCGGAACCCGCTCTGGCGGGCCGGCTTGTGCTCCTCGCGCGGTGTTGCGGGTGAAGTTGCAAGTGTCGTCACGTCGCTCCAGGGAAACGTTGGGCACGCTGCCCGGCCGCAAACTTTATCAGCGAGCGGTCGGCCACCCGCGCACGTCGCGCCGCCCGGTTTCACCCGGGAGGTGTTCGTCGCAGGGCCGTCGCTCTGCCACAATCAGGCCGATGCGGCGCGGACGAGCGCCGCCAGAGCCGAGCAGGAACATGACGAACGATCGGTCCGACCTTCCCGTGATCGCCGCCGAGCTCCAGCGCATGCGGGTGAATGCCTTCATCGTCTCGGATATCGCGCGACGCACCGATTCCCAGTCCCACCGGGACCTGATGGCGCTCATGCGTGACGCGACCGAGGGGCTCCAGCAGTCCCGGTGGTCGATGGCGCGCGCCCACGCCATCGGCGTCGCGCCGGGGGACGACGACGAGCTCGACGAAGCGCTCGAGGTGCTGCTCAAGGCCGCTGCCCGCGGATCTCGCAGCGTCGGCCCGCAGCAGGCCTTCCTGCTGGGGCACCTCCTTGTCGAGCGCCGCCGCGTCGACGACCTCAAGCGGGTGCTGCCCAAGCTCTCGCTGCTCCCGCAGCAGGCCGACATGCTGCGGATCGACCTCGCCAACCCGGCGGTCGACCCGACCTCGGACGAGCAGACCTGGACCGACACCTTCAACGAGGTGATCCTCGGTGGTGCCGCCCCGATCCGGCTGACGCCCCCCGAGGGTGAGGCGAGCCCGTTCGACCGGCTGGCGAGCGACGTGCCGGCCGGTACGACGGGCGGCGACCTCGTCACCGTGATCATCAGCTCGTTCCGCCCCGGTGCGGAGCTGCTGACCTCGGTGCGGTCCGTCCTGGCACAGACGTGGCGCGACCTCGAGATCCTCGTCATCGACGACGAGTCGGGTCCTGAGTTCGCACCGGTCTACCGCGAGGTGGAGGCGCTCGACCCGCGCGTCCGGGTGCTGTCCCAGGCCGAGAACGCCGGCACCTACGCGGCGCGCAACCGGGCGATCGACGAGGCCAGGGGCGTCTACGTGACGTTCCAGGACGCCGACGACTGGGCCCACCCGCAACGGATCGAGCTGTCGGTCGCGGCCCTCGCGGCGAACAGCCTCGTCAGCGGCGTGCGCACCAACGCGGTCAAGCTCTCGGACGACCTGGTGCTCGCCCGCCGGCAGAACACGATCCGCCAGGCGGTCGCGCCGACCCTGATGTTCCGCCGCGAGCAGGTGTGGCCGCACTTCGGCTCGTTCGACCCCGTGCGCAAGGCCGCGGACACGGAGTTCCACTTCCGCCTGGACGCCGCCCTGCCCGGCCGGACCATCGACCTCCAGCCGACGCTCCAGTTCATGCGCATGAGCGCCGGCTCCCTGTCGCGGGACGAGTTCCGCAGCGGCTGGCGCCACCCGGCGCGCATGCTCTACCGCTCCGCGATGCTCACCTGGCACGACGAGCTGCGCCGCGGCGCCTCGCCGTACCTCGGGCGCGAGCAGCGCGCGTTCCCCACGCCGCGGCGGTTCGAGATCACGCAGCGGCCGCACCCCGTCTACGACCTGGTGGTGCTCGGCGACTGGCGGTCCGACGAGCCCCGCGAGCGCGACGCCGCGCAGTGGGTCGAGATGCTCGCCGCGGCCGACCCGGCACGACGGATCGCGCTCGTCCACCTCGAGGGCTTCTCGCTCGAGCCGCGCCGCAAGCTGCACTTCATCGAGCCGGTGCGGCGGATGATCGCCGCGGGCGTCGTCGAGGGCCTCGCCTACGACGACGACGTCCAGGCGGAGCGCATCGTGTGCATCGACCCGACGGCGCTGTCCTACCTGCCGAGGCTCCGGTCAGGGCTGCGCGCGCCGGAGGTCGTGGTCGTCGTCGACCGGCCCGAGCAGGTCGCGCGGGCCCCCTTCGCCACCTACGACGCCGACTTCATCGAGCGGACGGCGAAGAGCGCGTTCGGGGGAGCGACCGTCTGGAGCCCGCGCGGCGTCGACGCCGAGCACGTCGTCGCGGTCGACCGGAACATCACCGGCGTGTCCCTGCCCACGGCGTTCGTGCCCGGACCGCGAGCCACGATCGCCTCGCACCCCGGCGTCGTCACGGTCGCCCTCGGGACGCTGGCCGAGGAGCCGCTGCGTGAGGCGTCCGCGATGGTCCGCGCGCTCGCCGGCGCGGGCCTGGACGTCCGGATGCGGACCAACGGCCACGCCCGCCGCGTGATCGACGGCGAGCTCCAGGCGGCGCTCGGCCGGGGCGAGGTCGACGTCACCCACCGGCCGATGCTCTTCTTCCCGCACGAGGTGGCCGACGGCGTGGTCCTGGCCGCGGCCCGCGACCTGGTCGTGGTCGCTCCCGGGTCCCGGACCCTGCTGAGCAGGGTCGTCGCCGAGGGGCTCGCGTCCGGCGCGCGCGTCCACGTGCCCTCCTCCGCATGGTTCGAGGGGCTTCCGGCCGCTCCGTACGAGAGCCCCGAGCAGCTCGCGCGGACTCTCGTCGAGGGCCCGGTGCCGGCGGTGACCGAGGACCTGCACCGTCGTCGGGCGGTGGAGGCCGCCGGCCTCGAGGCCTGGTACGCGGGTCTGCGCCAGCCGGTCGGCGCCGGCTGACGGTACCTGGCGGCCACTACCTGGCGACCACAGAGCCCGAGGGCCCCGGAGCGTTCTGCTCCGGGGCCCTCGGGCTCTGTGCTGCTGCTCTGCTCGTCCGGCTCAGTTGGTCCGGGTCGCCTCGGCACGCGTGCTCGCGGCCTCGAGGCGGGCGGCGTCGACGGAGGCGAGGAGCCGCCGCTCGGCGCTGTCCACCTGACGCCACGACCGCTCCGACGTCTCCGAGAGGCTGTCGCTCAGGGCGGCGGACCGGGTGTTGAGCAGCGCCAGCTCGTCGCTGAAGGCGCCGGACTTCTTGCGGAGCTCGGCCAGGTCGTCGTTGATCGACCCGAAGCTGCTGCGGATCTCACCCAGCACGACGCGGCCGGCCTTGGTCGCTCGACGGTCGGCGAGCAGGTGGACCACGGCGACGAGCGCGAGGGTCACGCCGGTGACGGCGAGGGACGTCGTCGTGTCCCCGGTCAGCGCCAGGGCGGCGGCAGTGCCACCGGCGAGGACCGTGACTGCCGTCGCAACATGGAAAATGGACAACCGCGGCACGGGCGATCTCCGTTCGGTCAGATGGGGCCGGGACGAGTGCTCCGGTCTGTGCTCGCAGGGTACCGGGCGCACGGCACGACGAAGAAGCGGCCCCGCCCGGGAACCGTCGCGCGACACCCGGGTCTCAGCGCGCGACGACCTTCCCGATCCACGCCGCGGGGACGTTCCCGGCGGTCGTGCGTGCCCCGACCACGCTGCGGATGCGGTCGGCCTTGCCGGTGACCCGGCTCGTGGCGCCGCCCGCCGACGTCGCCTCGAGCGTGCGGGCCTGCCCGCTGGACCAGCGCGCGACCACGCGGATCGACCGGACGTTGCCCAGGTCGAAGAGCTTCCGGGCCTGCGACTGGGTGATCACCCGCGTCCACGAGGTCATCGAGTTGCCGGGCGCCCGGGAGCTGTAGGGGTCGGACACGGAGCGCTCGTACGGCAGCACGGTCGACCACACGTCCTCGGAGCGTGCCGTCCGCCCGCCGCTGGAGGAGAAGTAGTGGGCCTCGACGGGCGATCCCTGGTAGGTCAGCACCCGGGCCGAGCGGGCCGAGGTCCGCGTGGCGTGGACGGCGGCCCGCCAGTACGAGCCGTACGTGGGCTCGGCCTCGCGCTTCCACCCGGTGAACTGCTGGTCACGGATGTCGTCCACGAGGTGGCAGCGGCAGCGTGACTTCCAGTCGCGGGCCTTGAGCACGGCGTACGAGCGGGCCACGACGGCCTGTGCGCGCAGGGCCTGGGCGCCGCCGCCCGCACCCCAGGAGGCCGGCATCTCGGCGACGCCGTACAGGTAGTCGGTGTTCAGGCGGAGCTGGTTGACGACGTTCGGCACCCCCGAGACCGCCGCGAGCAGCATCCGGCCGTGCCGGTAGGTGCCCTGGGCGCCGCGGACCGAGACGGTCGCGGACGCGGCCCGGGGCTTGTAGTACTCGGTGCCCGACCACTCCAGCGCCAGGGACCGGCCGCGCATCGTCCGGCCGTCGGCCCTGACCACGACCCGCGAACCCGAGGTGGAAACCCGCAGGGTCCCGGGCGGGCCGGACTCGATCTGCCGGCCGCCGGACAGCAGGCTCCACCAGCCGCCCTTGACCGTGATCCTGGTGCTGCCCCGGCTGTCGCCGTAGCCGGAGTACCCGTACGGGTCCGGGCCGTGCACCTGGACCTGGACCCGGGCCGGGGTCGAGATGTTCCCGGCGCGTGTGCCGGTGTAGTAGTGCCCCAGGATCTGCGCGGCCGACTTGCCCTGGCGCGCCATCTGGTAGGCGCCGTACTGCGACATCCCCACGCCGTGGCCGAAGCCGGAGCCCTTGACGACGAAGGAGTCGGGCACCGCGGCCGCCGCCGGGGCGGCGTGCACCAGCATCGAGCCGATCAGGACCAGCGCCCCGACCGCCGCGCCGACCGCGGTGCCGAGCGGCGTCAGGACGCCCCGTCGGGCCGGGTCTCGTCGGGTCGAGACACGTCGTGCGACCGCTCGTTCGGTACGCATGGTCATCACCTCCACCGGCGCCGTCACCACTTTCACTGTGCAGCACGGGGCGGGAGGCGGCATCCGGGGCCGACGGCGTCGCCGCGGATTTTCGCCCACCGGAAGGTGACTCGCACCGTGAGACCCCCTCCGCGCGGGCCCGGAGACCCGTGGTTACTGTCGACTGATGCGATCGACTGTGCGCTACGTCACAACGCCCGCCCTGGTGCTCGTTCTGACGACGGCGGGGGTGATCGCCACGGTCACCTCGCTGCCCACCCCTCAGGCGGTCGCTGTGCCACCGGAGCTCGACCAGGTGAAGCTGACGGGGATCGATCCGGCGGCGCGGCGCGACCCCTCGGCGCTGGCCGAGACGGCGGGCCACGCCGAGACGGCGGGCCACGCCGAGGCCGACCAGGCCGACGAAGCCGACCAGGCCCGGCCCGGAGGCACGACCAGCACCGACGGTGCGGAAGAGGCCGGCGACGCCGACACGGGGGACGACCACACCGCGCCCGGCCGGCTCGCGGCCCTGAGCCCCCGGACCGAGACGCTCACGTTCCTCGTCGCCGGCGCGACGTGGGACGCCGGCACCGCCGAGCAGGTCCGCGAGGTGGCGCTCCGGGTCCGTGAGGACGGCGCCTGGGGCGCCTGGCAGGACGTGGGCTTCGACGACGCCGACGAGGCGGGCGGCCGGGCCGGTACGGAGCCCTTCGTCTCCACGGGCGCCGACGCCGTCCAGGCGCGGGTGCGCACCGCCAGCGGGAGGCCGCCGTCGGGCCTGCGCGTCGACGTCGTCGACCCCGGCCGGGCCGCCGCCGACGCGACCGCGGGCGTCGCGCCCGGGCCGGCCGCGACGGCGGACGCGGCCACGGGGTACGAGATCCGGCCGGCGACGGTGAGCCGGTCGGCCTGGGGCGCCGACGAGTCGCTGTCGAGCCCGTGGCCCGAGGTCTCCGGCGACCTGGAGGCGATGTACGTGCACCACACCGCCGGGACCAACTCGTACGGCAGGGGCCAGTCGGCCGCGATCGTGCGGGGCATCTACGCGTACCACACTCGCTCCCGCGACTGGCCGGACATCGGCTACCAGTTCCTGGTCGACCGGTTCGGCACCGTCTTCCAGGGCCGCACGGGGGCCGTGTACGACAACCCCGTCGGGGCGCAGGCCGGCGGCTTCAACACCGGCACCATCGGCGTCTCGGCGATGGGGAGCTACGACACCGCTCGGCCGTCGTCGGCCCTGATCACGGGGATCACCCGGGTCCTCGCGTGGAAGGCGTACCAGTACCGCGTCAACCCGTGGGGCACCGCGACGCTGACCGACCGCGGTGTCGCGGGCGACACGTCGCGGACGTCGCCCGGGCAGCAGGTCCGGGTGCCGCGCATCCTCGGGCACCGGCTCACCAACAACACCGCCTGCCCTGGTACGTATCTGAACCAGCGGCTGGACGACATCCGGCGTGCCGTCGACACACGGGTCGACTCCGCGGTGGCCCGGTACGGAAAGCCCACGATGCGGCGCGCGCCGGTGGTGCACGCGCCCACGCGGCTCCAGGCCCCCGTCCAGTGGAGCGCGAAGCAGCGCTACAGCTGGGACCGGGTACCCGGCGCGAACAGGTACCAGATCCTCGCCCGGACGGCGCGCTACTCGTCGGACATGCCGACCAAGCCCTACTGGTACGCAGTGCGCACCGTCACCGGCACGTCGGCCGTGCTGGAGACGGAGCCGGGCCGGTCCGCCTGGTACGCCGTGCGGGCGCTCGACGGCAACCACCACCGGGGCGAGATGCGCACCCTGGTGCGCACGTCGCGGGAGACGACCCCCGCGCAGTGGGAGATCGGCTCCGGCTGGCGCAAGGTCACCGACGCGGGCTATCACGCGGGATACGCCTACCGGACGGCGCGGGACGGGGCCCGGATCAAGGTCGGCGGCGTCCGGCAGGCGTCACAGGTGCGAGTGGTGGCACCCACCGGCCCGGGCTACGGTCGAGTACGGGTGATCCATGCGGGTTCCAGCGTCGGCGTCATCGACCTCTCCGGAGCGTCGAGCGACCACACGGTTTTCACAGTTCACCTGGCGAGTCGTCGCAGTGGGGGTGTTGCACTGGAGACCATCGGATCGGGAGAAGTCCGCGTGAGCGGGATCGCCCTGGTGCGTGACTTCTGACTCGAGCGCGACAGCATCCGCGGTCGCCGGGTCCCTGTAAACTCCGCTGGCTCCGTCTGCGCAGCCCTATGCGATGTCCGTGGTGAAAGGCTTTTCCATGCACGCTTCGACCACGGTCGGTACGGCTGACGCGCCGGCACCACCGGCGCACATGAAGGGGCACGAGGACCAGCGCCGCCGCTTCCTGCCGGAGGTCCAGGCCCTCCGGGCCCTCGCGGTCGCCCTCGTGGTGATCTACCACCTGGAGCCGAACCTGCTGCCCGGCGGGTACATCGGGGTCGACGTCTTCTTCGTGATCTCCGGGTTCCTCATCACCGGGCACATGATCCGCGAGGTGGAGCAGACCGGCCGGCTGTCCCTCGCGAAGTTCTGGGCCGCCCGCGCGCGCCGCATCCTGCCCGCGGGGCTCGTCGTGATCGGCGTGACCGCGGCGCTGGCGCCGCTGGTGGTGCCGGTCACGGAGTGGGCCGACCTGCAGCGGCAGGCGCTCGCCTCCGTCTTCTACGTGCAGAACTGGGTGCTCGCCGCGGACTCGGTCGACTACCTCGCGGCGGACAACGCCCCGACGGCGTTCCAGCACTTCTGGTCCCTCGCCGTCGAGGAGCAGTTCTACCTGTTCTGGCCGCTCGTCGTGGTGGTGGCCGCGTTCCTGGTGCGCCGCGTCACGCGCAACCACGGCCCGGCGCTGCGCGGCGTCCTGCTCGTCCTGTTCGGCCTGATCGTGGCCGCGTCGTTCGTCTGGAGCGTGCTGGAGGTCCGCGCGGGGGACGCGTCGGCGTACTTCGCGACGACCACCCGGCTCTGGGAGCTCGGCGCGGGCGGACTGCTCGCCGTCGTGCTGCGGCACACCCCGCGGCTCGCCGTCGGCCGGTCCCTGCTGGCCCTGGCCGGCGTGGCGACCATCATGGCCGGGGCGTTCGTCCTGACGGCGGCCACACCGTTCCCGGGCTTCGCCGCCCTGGTGCCCGTGCTCGGCGCCGCGGCGGTCGTCGCCGCGGGCCGGACGTCGGGACCCGGCTCGCTGACCTGGCTGGTCGACCGGCCGTGGGTGCAGTGGCTCGGCAACGTCTCGTACTCGGTCTACCTGTGGCACTTCCCGGTGATCATCGGCTTCGAGGCCTGGGCCAACCGCCAGCCGCACGTCCTGGAGTCGCTCGGGCTCCTGGCGGTCTCCCTGATCCTGGCGCAGCTCAGCTACGTCTGGGTGGAACGGCCCGTCCGCCGGGCGCGCTGGGCCGGCCGGGGGAACACCCGGGTGCTGCTGGCCGCCGCGACGGCGATGGCCGTGACCGCCGGCGTGGCCGTGACCCCCATGGTCCGGGCCCAGGTCCAGGAGCAGGAGTGGCAGCAGGAGGCGGAGGGCGTCGTGGTCGGCATGGGGTCCGGCTACGGGGCCGAGGCCGTCGACGGCACGAACGTGCCGGCCTTCGTCGACAAGGCGGGGCCGGTGATCGTGCCCAACCTCCAGGACGTGCACAAGGAGCTGAGCCGGACCTACGCGGCCTGCGCCGCCAAGGCCACCGCCGGCACCACCCCGCGGTGCGAGTTCGGGGACCCGGCGGGGCAGCGCACCCTCGCGCTGGTCGGCGACTCGCACGTGCGGATGTTCGCCTCCCCGGTGGTCGACGCCGCTCGCGAGCGGGGCTGGAAGGTCGTCACCTACCTGCACAACTCGTGCCCGTTCTCGCTCGACGCGCGGAAGATGTCGTTCTCCAAGGCCTGTCTCATGTCCAACCAGGAGACGCTGGACGCGCTCGTCGAGGAGGCACCGGACCTCGTGGTGACCGGCATCTACGCCGACTCGCTGTTCAAGGGCACGGTGCCCGGCTACGAGCCGGGGGTCGGCGGGCTCGTCGAGGCCTGGGACGCGCTGCAGGAGGCGGGCTCCCGGGTGGTCGTGATCAAGGACGCGCCCCGGCCGCGCGCCGACGTGCTGGAGTGCGTCGCGGACCACGAGGAGGAACCCGGGGTCTGCGCGGTGTCGCGTGAGGACGCCTTCGACTACCCGGGCCACGCCACGCTGGAGAAGGCCGCCGGCATCGCGGACGTGCAGGTGATCGACCTGACCGACCGCTACTGCGGCCCGCGGCGGTGCATGCCGGTGGTGGGCAACGTGATGGTCTACCGGGACAACAACCACGTCACCGACACCTTTGCGCGCAGCCTTCAGCCGTATCTCGCGGAGGGTCTCTGGCCAAAGGGTGGAACTGTGGCCGGTCACACCGAAGCGGCACAAGATCGGTGATACTTTACTTGGGCCCAGCAGACTTGCTGGTCGGCTGACGGTGAGTCCCGGGCACGGCCCCCGAACGTGCTCCCGTGCTCCCGAGCCGGCGGCAACTTACCTCAGGATGGAGCCGTGACGACTCTCAGCGTGATCGTGCCGGTCTACAACGCGGCAACATTTCTGCCGAATTGTCTGGCGACTATTCGATCGAACTATCGGGACGATTTTCAGTTCATCCTCATCGACGACCACTCGACCGATGAGACGCCACAGATCCTGGAGCAGGCCGCGGAGAAGATGCCGTGGTTGACGCTGATCCGCAACCCCGAGAACTACGGTGTGGCGAAGTCGCGCAACCTCGCGCTCGAGCGGGCCGACGGTCGCTACCTGACCTACCTGGACGCGGACGACTGGTATCAGGCCGGGCACCTCGTGGAGACGCTCGACGGGCTCCAGCGCCTGGACGTCGACTTCATCCGGACCGACCACGTGCGGGTCGACGCGATGAACCGCAGCGTGAAGCGCGCTCCGGAAGAGGTGCGTGACGTCGCCCTCGACCCGAAGTCGCAGATCGGGCTCAAGGGCAGCCGCACCATGGTCGACTACCCGTACCTCTGGGCCGGCATGTACGACCGGGAGCGCATCGCGCCCGAGCTGTTCGCCTTCGACGAGTCGCTGCGCACCGCGGCCGACCGGCCCTGGTTCTGGCGGCTGCACCTGAACACCGAGTCGACCGCGGTCGTGGGTCTTCAGGGCTACTTCTACCGCAAGGACGCCAACCCGACGGCGCTCACGCAGGCGGGCAACCGGAGCACCCTGCACTTCCTGGACGCGTACGCGGGCATCCGCGACCTCGCGCTGGCGACCGAGAACGAGGACTACATCGAGAAGGCCGCCTACGGCGCGTGCCGGATCGTCGCGTTCCACGTCTCGATGCGGGCCCGGCTCTCGCCCGAGCTGCAGAGCGAGCTCTACCACCGGTCCTCCGCCTTCCTGAACTCGTTCCCGCAGGAAGCGGTCAAGGCCGCGCTCAAGCACTTCGACCTTCCGACGCGGATCGTGTTGAAGAAGATTCTCCGGATCGAGGTTCGCTGAATGGACCAGCTGTTTATCGCCCCGACCTTCATGGCGGCGGCCACCATGGCGGCGGCCATCGACTCCGGGCTCTACCGGGAGACGGGGCAGCGCGTGCTGCTCGTCGTCAACAACGCGAAGATCCCCGAGATCGGCCGGAGCCTCACGGAGCAGCAGGGGTTCGACTCCCTCGCCAGCCGGTTCGACCGCGTGCTGTCGCTCAACGAGCTGATCTTCCCGTACCACCCGCGCGCCTGGAACCCTCCGGCCAGCAAGCTCGACGCCTGGCGGGAGAAGATCCTCGAGGCCGCGGGCATCGAGGGCGAGTTCGGCATCACGCTGCAGTCCCTGCCGGTGCGGCCGTCGACCACGCTGACCCGGCTGTTCAAGGGCGCGCCCGTCGACGTCGTCTCGGACGGGCTGATGAGCTACGGCCCCACGCGCAAGGCCATCCGGCCGAGCGTCGCGGAGAGCCTGCGCCGGCTGCTGTACCTGGACCTCGCCGGCGGGCTGCGCCCGGTGCTGCTCAGCGAGCACAGCATCGAGAACGTGGTGGTCCCCGCCGAGGCGTTCCGGGCGGTCGTCCACGAGTACGGCAAGTCGGCGTTCGAGAGCGACGACGTCGGCGCCATGGCCGACCAGCCGGTCGAGGCGATCATGCTCGGCCAGTACCTCGCCGCGCTGGGCCTGCTCTCGGAGGACGAGGAGGAGGACCTGCACCACGAGCTGCTCCGCGCCGCCGTCGCGCTCGGTTTCACCTCGATCGCGTTCAAGCCGCACCCGAGCGCCCCGCCCGCCTTCACCCACAGCCTCGTCGACCTCGGCCGCTCGCTGGGTGTGGAGCTCAAGGTCCTCGACGAGCCCGTGCCCGTCGAGATCCTCTACGACCGGCTCAAGCCCACCGCGGCGATCGGCTGCTTCTCGACGGGCCTGTCCACGGCCGTGGAGACCTACGGCATGACGGGCTACGCGGTCGACGTGGACAAGGTGCTCTCGCGCCTGCCCCGCTTCAAGGACAGCAACCGCATCCCGCTCGCCATCACCGACGTGCGGCTCAACCGCGTCGAGTGGGACGAGACCGGCGGGTTCTCGGTCCGTCAGGCGCCCGAGGTCGACGTGCAGCTCCTCGTCGACGAGGTCGCGCGCGCGATGCAGCCGGCGCACTTCGAGGGGCAGAGCCAGCCCGTGGGACGTCGTGAGGAGCTGCTCGCCCAGGCGCCCTGGGCCGTGAAGTACTTCGTGGACCCGGAGGGCGACTCGGCCGACGCCGGAGCGGTCGTCGTCGCGCCGTCGGCCGCGGCCTCCTACCGTGCGCGGGTCGAACGGAAGGCCCGGCGGGTCGCCAGCCGGATGATCCGCAAGAACCGGCGGCTGCGCAAGATCGCGGCGGTCGGCAAGGCGATCAGGTTCCAGCCGCACTAGCCGGCGGCCGTCCGGCAGCAGCCGGACCGGCACGAGGAAGGGCCCCACCCTCGGGTGGGGCCCTTCCTCGTGCTCCGGCGTCGCCCGGCCCGACGACGCCGGGCGGTCAGTCCCGTCCGTAGATGTCGCGGGTGTAGACCTTGTCGGCGACGTCGTCCAGGGCCTCGGTACGCCGGTTGGCGATGATCACGTCCGCGCGGGCCTTGAAGACGTCGAGGTCGCGCACGACCTCGGAGCTGTAGAACTCGTCCTCTTCGAGGGTGGGTTCGTGGACGATGACCTCGATGCCCTTGGCCTTGATCCGCTTCATGATGCCCTGAATGGACGAGGCCCGGAAGTTGTCGGACCCGGACTTCATGACCAGCCGGTACACGCCCACGGTCTTCGGCTCGCGGCGCAGGATGTCCGCGGCGACGAAGTCCTTGCGGGTGGTGTTGGCGTCCACGACCGCGTTGATCAGGTTCTGCGGCACGTCGGCGTAGTTCGCCAGGAGCTGCTTGGTGTCCTTGGGCAGGCAGTACCCCCCGTACCCGAAGGACGGGTTGTTGTAGTGCGACCCGATGCGGGGGTCCAGGCCGACGCCCTCGATGATCTGCGCGGTGTCCAGCCCGTGGGTGGCGGCGTAGGTGTCCAGCTCGTTGAAGTACGCGACCCGTAGCGCGAGGTAGGTGTTGGCGAACAGCTTGATCGCCTCCGCCTCGGTCGGGTCCGTCAGCAGGATCGGGACGTCCTTGGACAGGGCGCCCTCCAGCAGCAGGTCGGCGAACTGCTTGCCGCGGGCGGACCGGTCACCCACCACGATCCGGGAGGGGTGCAGGTTGTCGTACAGGGCACGACCCTCACGCAGGAACTCCGGGGAGAACACGATCGCGGCCCCGGGGTGCTCCTGGCGCATCCGCTGCGTGAACCCGACCGGGATCGTCGACTTGATCACGATCGTCGCCTCGGGCGTGGTCGCCAGGACGTCCGTGATCACCGTCTCGACCGACGAGGTGTCGAAGAAGTTGGACTCCTCGTCGTAGTTCGTCGGCGTCGCGATCACCACCACCCCCGCACCCGCGTACGCGGCATCCTTGTCCAGGGTGGCGGTCAGGTTCAGGTCGACCTCGGCGAGGTACTGCTCCAGCTCGGTGTCCACGATCGGCGACTTTCGGTCGTTGACCAGGGCGACCTTGTCCGGGTCCACGTCCAGGGCGACGACCTGATGGTGCTGCGCGAGCAGGACCGCGTTCGACAACCCGACATACCCCGTACCGACAACAGCGATCTTCACAACGAATCCCTTCGAGTTCTGCGACAGGGCACTCCGGTTGCTCCGGGAGGTTTTCCCTGCCGCGATGCTAGGCCTGCGGTGCACCGGATCAAAGTGCGGTGCACCGCGGTCGGTACCGATCAGCCGGCGACCGCTGCGGTGAAGGGGCGCAGCTGCTCCTCCAGCCACGGCTGGAGCGTCCTCGCGAACGTGTCCGTCACGTGGCTGCTCCCGTCCCGGTAGACGAACACGGACCCCACCACGGCGGGGCAGCGCTCCTCGGTGCAGAAATGGTCGCCGAGGTCGACGAGCGTCACGCCCTCCTGGTCGCGCGCGGCCGCGTGGAAGTACTCCGGCAGCTCGAACGCCACGGAGCGGTCCACGCCGCACGAGGCGGGGTCCGACGACGTCGTGACGCACTCACGTGCCTCGTCCGGCATCCGCGGGGTGTCGGCGAGGACCGCGACGGGCAGGCCGGCTGCGGTGAGCTCGGCCCAGCGGTCGCGGAAACCGGCGACCGCGGTGCCCCGGTCCTTCTTCCCGGCGGCGTCGTCGAACGTGTAGCCGGCCCGGGCGGACGTGACGACCGCGTCGAAGCCGCCGGTCAGGATGCGGTCGGTGACCTCGGCGTTCCAGGCGATGCAGGTGGTCTCGTCGAACGTGGAGTCGAGGTTCTCGACCGCCGCCGTGAACGGGCACGCACCCTTGAAGAAGAGGGTGATGCGCCAGCCGTTGGCCTGGGCGATCTCGGACATCGGCGTCGTCCACTGGGCCAGGTGCGAGTCGCCCACCATGGCGATGGACCGGTCCCCGTCGGGGTCGCCGAGCACGCACTCGCGCACGCCCTCGCCCTCGGGCTGGACCCGGCACTCGTCCGTGTAGACGGGCGGTAGGTCGTCCTCGGCCACGGCGGGCTCGGGCACGATCTCGGTGACGTCGGGCGTGCAGAGGGTGCCGTCCGCCTGGATGGCGGCGGCGCCGAAGCAGTCCGTGCCGATCGCCTGCTCGGCGATCTGCTCGCTCTCGCGCTCCTGCGCGTTGATGACCTGGACGCCCGCGATCGGGGCCACCAGGGCCACGACCGTGGCGCCGACCAGCACGGCGTAGGTCACGCGCGGACGCCGCCCGGCCAGGGCCGGCGCCCGGCGGACCGGGTCCTCGACGTACAGCTTGGTCAGCCAGGCCAGGACCAGGGTCGCCGCGAGGATCACGAGCTTGTGGCGCCAGTCGAGCTCGCCGCCGATGATGTACGGCACGAGCACGATCGGCGGCCAGTGCCAGAGGTAGATCGAGTAGGAGTTGTCGCCCAGCCAGCGCACCGACGTCAGGTTGTAGAGCCGGGTCGGCGCCAGCGGGTGGTTCGACTCGCCTGCCACGACGACCAGGAGCACGCCGGCCACGGGCAGCAGCGCCGCCACGCCGGGGAAGGGGGTGCCGCTGCCGTAGGCGAAGGTGGACACGACCAGGGCAGCCATACCGGCCCACGACACGACCGCCGAGAGCCCGCCCCGGTTCGCGAGCGTGGTGCCGACGAAGGCGAGCAGGGCACCGGCCCCGAACTGCCAGGCCCGGGTGGGGGTGATGAAGTAGGCGGCGGCCGGGTCCGTCCAGGTGAGCACGATGCCGTAGATCAGGGACGCGACGGTCACCACGACGAGCACGCCGAAGATCGCCGAACGGCGGGACCGCCCGGTGCGGACGGCGAGCCAGGTGGCGCCGACGATCAGGAGCGGCCAGATCAGGTAGAACTGCTCCTCGACGCTCAGCGACCAGTAGTGCTGGACCGGCGACGCCGCGCTCTCCGCTGCCAGGTAGTCGACCGCCTGCGCGGCGAGCGCCCAGTTCAGCACGTAGACGATGGCGGCGATCGTGTCCTGGAGGAACGTCTGCCACAGCTCGCGCGGCACGACCAGCAGCACGGCGACCGCCGAGACCACGGCCACCAGCATCGACGCGGGCAGCAGCCGCCGGACGCGGCGTGCCCAGAACTGGGGGAGGTCGACCTTCCCGGTCCGGTCCACCTCGCGCAGCAGGTGCGACGTGATGAGGAAACCGGAGATCACGAAGAACGCGTCGACGCCGATGTAGCCGCCGGGTACGTGCATGGGCCAGAGGTGGTAGAGCACCACCGCCATCACTGCGAACGCGCGGAGCGCCTGGATGTCTCCTCGCACGCCTCGGGCGGCCTTCATACGATCGGTCACGTAATACCTTTCGGCGCACGCGGTGCGTGAGCCTTCGACTTCGGCCGTCTGTGAGACCGCCGTTCGGGTCTCGGCGGCTGCGAGCATACCCAACCAGGATGTGCTTCGGTCCCACCTGCATCGTACGGAGCCCGGCGCTTCCCGGCCGCTCCGGAGGGGCCTGCTGGGCTACCTGCTCCGGGTCAGGCGAGGAGGTCGCGCGCGGCGGAGAAGACGGGTTCGACGAGCTGGTCCTGGAGCTTGTGCACCTCGCGACGTACCTCGTCCTCCCGGGCGACGGTGTCCAGCGCGGCCTCGGTCAGCCGCTCGCCGAGGTCCGGCAGGTGCGCGTCGAAGGCCCAGGCGGGGCGGCCGACGTCGTCGAGGAAGTATCTCATCTTGGGGTGCGTGACGATGCTGAGGACCGGCGTCCCCAGGCCGAACGGGATCATCGTCGCGTGGCCGCGCATGCCGATCACCAGGCTCGCGTCGCGGTACACCGCGAGGCTCTCGTCCGGCGGGCCGGCGTAGAGGCGCTCCACGGGCAGCTCCCGGTCGAGGCCCGCGAGGTCGTCGACCAGCCGTTCGTCGCTCGCGAGGTGCGCGGCGAAGGCGATCTCCGCACCGCCCGCCCGCACGCCGTCGACGAGGCGCACCATCTCCTGGAGGAAGTCCTGGTAGCTCCCGCCGAACCGGCGCGAGCTGCGGTCGAACGCCGCGTTGAGCAGCACCCGGCCGGCGCCCGTGGAGCGGGGCGCGTCGACCGGGCGGACCCGTGACATGACCGTCGTCGGGCACGGCACGTAGCGCACCTTGTCCTCGAGGGAGGAGGGAAGGAGCGAGCGCACCTGGTCGATCGAACCGTGGTTGCGCAGCCCGAGGTACCGGGCCTTCTCCGCGAGCCTCGTGATGCTCTCCTGGAAGAGCGTGCCCTTGAAGGTCTGCCCCGGGAAGAGGTTGTAGCCCACGCCGAACAGGGCGAGCGGGGCCGTGATGCGGTCCAGGTGCGCGTCGTCGACGTTCCACTGCCAGCCGGAGCTGCCGTTGGGCGACGTGTCGGGCAGGAAGAGGCCGCCACCGCCCACGACGACCGCGCGGTGCGCGTTGAACTGCGCGACCGTCACGTCGTCGACGACCTGGTGGGCGTGGTACGGGCGCCAGCCGACCGGCGTCGTCGCGGTCTCGACGGCGTCCCGGAGCGCCATGGGCAGGACGACGTCGCCGAAGTTCCCGGACGGCCCCGGGTAGAAGGCGACGTGCGCCACGCTGTCGGCGAGGTCACCGAGGTCGGCGACGTCCCGTCGCTCGGCGGCCGTCCGGATCTGGTCGAGCATCCGGGTCGCCGCGCGTCGCCCGGGGTCGGCCTCGAGCGCGGCCCGCGCCGCGGCCTCGCCGTCCGCGTAGCGGTGCGTGACCCAGGCGGTCCGGGCCCGCTGGAACCGGGCCTGGCCCAGGTCCTCCGACGGGCCGGTCACCAGGCGGAGCACCGCGTCCGCCGCGCCGTACCTGCTGGTCGCCGACAGGAGCCGGGCCCAGGTGAAGAGGAACGGGTTGGCCCGCAGCGCCCCGCGTGCCGTGGAGGACCGCTCGAGCAGGACGGCGGCCGACGGGTAGTCCGCGTCGTCGCTGAGGACCGCCACCTCCTTCAGGGCCCGGCCGAGCCACTCCGGCTCCGGGCGGGGCGCCGAGCGCCGTCCCAGTCCGGCGTAGGCGTCGAAGAGGGCGCCGAGGGCGTCCGTCCGGTCGACGACGGCGGAGTGCACGAGCAGGGCCTCGACGCCGGCCTCGAGCTCGTCGCCGCGGCGCGGACCGCGCGCGGCGGCGCGCACCTGGTCCACCAGGTCTCGTGCGGGGTCGTCGACGCCGTCCGCGTCGATGCCGTCGATGCCGTCCGCCGTCGCGGACCACCGCAGCACGGCCCCGCGGAAGGTGGCGAGAGCCTTCTCCCGGTCGACGCGCGCGGCGACCGCCTTGCGCAGCACCTCGGGGTCGGTCGCGTCACGCCGCGCGGCCAGGCGCCAGTCCTTCCTGGCCGCCGCCCAGTCCCCGGCCGCGGCGTTCAGGGTGCCGCGCAGGTCGTGCGCGCGGGGGCTCTGCGGCCGCTCCGTGACGAGCTGCTCGACGACGCCCGCGGCGTACGGCAGCTCGTTCTCGTCCACGGCCGTCTCGACCAGGGTCAGGGCCTTGCCGAAGGCGCCGGAGGTCCCGGCCCAGCCCGCCCGTCCGGTGGCGAGCGCGAACCGCGTGGTGCCGCCGTCCGCGCGCAGCAGGTGCTCGAGCAGGTTCCGGCGGGCGCGGACCGTCCTGGCTCCCAGGTGCGCGCCGGTGCTCTCGACGGCCCCGAGGAAGGCTCTGTTGGCGTCCGCGCGGCGCACGCCGTCGGCCCTGGCCCCGACCAGCCGGCTGGTCTCGTTCACCACGGTGGCGGCGAGGCCGGACCCGCGTCGGACGAGCGCTCTCCGGATCGAGTCTGGCGACATTCGCTACTCCACGGCGCGGTGGGCTGCTGGGCTGGACGCTACAGTAGTCGAGGTGATCTCCAGCACGAGGAGCCGCTCCGGAAGGACGGCCGGCCTCGTTCGATAGGGTCGTTACTAGTCCCGTCCCTACCACCAGAGATTAGGCCATGCCCGACCAGACATCCCCATCAGCGATCGTCATCATCCCCGCGCGCGGCGGGTCCCAGGGCGTACCGCTGAAGAACCTCGCCCGGGTCGACGGCATCACGCTCGTCGGGCGTGCGGTGCAGGCGTCGCTCGCCGCCCCGTCGGTGGCCGAGGTCATCGTCTCGACCGACCACGACGAGATCGCCGCGGAGGCCCGCCTGCACGGTGCCCGCGTCGTCGCGCGTCCCGCCGAGATCGCGGGCAGCACCGCGTCGTCGGAGTCGGCCCTGCTGCACGTCCTGGACCGCGTCGAGGCGGGGGACGGCGGCCTGCCGCCCCAGGAGATCCCGCCCGTGACCGTCCTGGTGCAGTGCACCTCGCCGTTCATCGACCCGGAGGACCTGGACACCGCGATCCGTCGCGTCACCACGGGGGACAAGGACGTCGTCGTCGCCGTCTCCGAGACCCACGACTTCCAGTGGCGCATCGACGACGGCGTCGCGACCCCTGTGGGACACACCACGGAATACCGGCCGCGCCGCCAGGAGCGGGCGCCGCACTTCCGTGAGACCGGTGCCTTCTATGTGATGAGGACCGACGGGTTCCGTGCAGGCAGCACCCGGTTCTTCGGCGACGTCGGCATCCAGCCGGTCGCCCCGGAGTGGTCCATCGAGATCGACGAGCCGCGCGACCTGTGGCTCGCCCGCCAGCTCGTCGACCAGGAGAGCGACGCGGCCCCGCTGCCGCTCGACGTCGACGCGCTCGTCACCGACTTCGACGGGGTCCACACCGACGACCACGCCTACGTCGACCAGGACGGCACCGAGCAGGTGCGCGTGAGCCGCGGCGACGGCATGGGCGTCTCCCGCCTGCGCCGGACCGGAC
Organism: Promicromonospora sukumoe; assembly: GCF_014137995.1. Taxonomy (NCBI): domain Bacteria; kingdom Bacillati; phylum Actinomycetota; class Actinomycetes; order Micrococcales; family Promicromonosporaceae; genus Promicromonospora; species Promicromonospora sukumoe. Next base: position 604,795 of record NZ_JACGWV010000002.1, on the reverse strand, counting down.
TGCCGTTCCTCATCCTGTCGACCGAGACCAACAAGGTGGTCGCGTCTCGCGCCGACAAGCTGAAGGTGCAGGTCATGCACGGTGTCGAGGACAAGGCCCGCGCCCTGCGGGCCTGGATCGCCGAGCAGGACCTCGACCCCGCCCGGGTCGCCTACGTCGGGAACGACGTGAACGACCTGGCCGCCATGGCGGTCGTCGGATGGCCCGTCGCGGTCGCCGACGCACGCCCCGAGGTCAAGGCTCAGGCGCGCCTCGTCCTGTCCCGCGAGGGCGGGAACGGTGCGGTTCGTGAGATCTGTGACCGTATACTCGCTGCGCGTCCGGGTGAAGTCACCTCCAGTACGGCAGCTGCCCAGGCCCCCGTCGTCGCCGGTTAGTCCCGGCGACACGTAACAGCACTACCCTGTGCTAGACCCTTTCGGAAGGACCTTCTTATGAGCGCGACGAACGCGCAGCCCGCGCCGGTCACTATCGGCGACCTGCAGGTCGGCGCCGACCAGCCCGTGTACGTGATCGGTGAGATCGGCATCAACCACAACGGTGACGTCGAGATCGCCAAGAAGCTCATCGACGTGGCGGTCGAGGCCGGGTGCCAGGCCGTGAAGTTCCAGAAGCGCACTCCGGAGATCAGCACGCCGAAGGACCAGCGTGACAAGATCCGTCAGACGCCCTGGGGCGAGATGACGTACCTCGAGTACAAGTACAAGGTTGAGTTCGAGGAGCCGGAGTACACGGAGATCGCCGCGTACGCCAAGGACAAGGGCGTGCAGTGGTTCGCGTCCCCGTGGGACGCCCCGTCGGTGGACTTCCTCGAGAAGATGGACGTGCCGACGCACAAGGTCGCCTCGGCCTCCGTGACGGACCACGAGATGCTGCGCGCGCTCGCCGCCACCGGCAAGCCGATCATCCTCTCGACCGGTATGTCGACGCTCGAGCAGATCGACGCCGCGGTGGAGATCCTGGACAAGAGCAAGCTCGTCATCCTGCACTCCACGTCGACGTACCCGCTTCCCCCCGAGGAGGCGAACCTGCGCACCATCACGACGCTGCAGGAGCGCTACGGCGTGCCCGTCGGCTACTCGGGCCACGAGACCGGCCTGCAGATCTCGCTCGCGGCCGTCGCCCTGGGCGCCGTCGCCGTGGAGCGTCACATCACGCTCGACCGCGCCATGTGGGGCTCGGACCACGCGTCCTCGCTCGAGCCCAAGGGCCTCGAGAACCTGGTGCGCGACATCCGCATCCTCGAGAAGGCTCTCGGCGACGGCCAGAAGCGCGTCATGCCCGGCGAGTTCTCGCCGATGTCGCGCCTGCGTCGCGTCGACGCCTGAGCCGAAGGCCCTATGCTCGGGCGCACAACGTCCGAGCGAAGGCACGAAGCGGACCCGGCGGCCGTCAGGCCCTGAGTCCGTGAAGCTGTTCATCGTCGGAGGCGGGCGCCGCGCGTGCGGTGCCCGCCTCTGATGTTCCCGGACTGTGCAGAACTGACGATCACGGGCCGTGCGGCCCGGTCGTGGCGCCCACGAGAGGAGGCCTCGTGCCCGAGCGGGTAGAGGCGGCGAGCATGCCGTTGGTGACGGTGGTCGCCGTCGTACGTGACGAGGAGCCCTACCTCGAGCCCATGGTGCGCTCGGTCCTGGGCCAGGACTACCCGCACCCGCTGCACGTGGTGCTGTCGGTGGGGCCGTCCAAGGACCGGACCCGCGAGATCGCCGACAAGCTCGCGGTCGAGACCGGCCGCGTCACCGTGGTGGACAACCCGACGGGCTCCAAGCCGCTCGGCCTCAACGCGGGCCTGGAGCGCATGCCCGAGGGGCACACGATCTTCGTCCGCGTGGACGGCCACACCGTGGTCGAGCCCACGTACGTGCGCCGCGCCGTGGAGGCCCTCCAGGCCGCGGGCGCGGACGGCGTCGGCGGGCAGATGCTCCCCGTGGGCGACATCCCCGTGCAGAAGGCCGTGGCGCGCGCGATGAGCCACCCCGCGGGGCTGGGCGCCGCCTCGTTCCACACGGGCGGCAGCGCCGGCCCGGCCGAGACCGTCTACCTGGGCACGTTCCGCCGCGAGGCGCTGGAGCGCGTGGGCGGGTACTCGCCCGTGTACGTGCGGGCCCAGGACTGGGAGCTGTGCCTGCGCCTGCGCAACAGCGGCAGCCTGCTCTGGTTCGACCCCTCCCTCGTGGTCGAGTACAAGCCGCGCCGCACGCTGGGCGCCGTCGCCACGCAGTTCTGGCGCACCGGCATGTGGCGCCGCGAGGTGGTGCGCCGCAACCCCGGCACCGCGAACCTGCGCTACCTGGCCCCGCCGACCGCCGTCGTCGTGCTCGGGGTGTCCGTGCTGCTGGCCGTGGCCGGCGCGGTCGCGGGCCTGACGCCGCTGCTCGTCGTCGGCCTCGTGGCCCCCGTCACCTACACGCTGGGCGTGCTCGTCGCCGCCGCGCACGCCGCGACCCGCCCGCCGCGGCTCGACGTGCGCTCGGCCCTCGTGCTGCCGATCACGCTCATGACCATGCACATGGCGTGGGGCGCCGGGTTCCTGCGCGGCCTCACCGAGCGCGTCCGTACGGACGACGGCGTCTGACGCCGAACCTGCCGCCCGGCTCCTGACGCCGGAGACCACCGAGGCGCCCACCCTGTGCGGGGTGGGCGCCTCGGCGCTTCAGCGGGGTCGTCTCAGGCGCGCATGCGACGCCGTGCGACGACGAGCGCCGCACCGGCGGCCACGAGCAGCGCCGCCACGCCGGCGGTGAGCCAGGCGGCCTCGGGGCCCGTCGCGGCGAGCTCCTCGTCGTCGGCGCCGGCCGAGCCGCCGCCGCTCTCGCCGTCGCCGGGGGCGGCGTCGAGGCAGGGGTCGTCGGCCGAGAAGTCGGCCTTGACGATGGCGGCGTGCTTCTCCGGGCCGCCCGTGCTCAGCGAGAAGATCGGGGCGTCGACGTCGGGCAGGTTCACACCGCTCCCGATCGGACCGATCTCGCTCGTCATGCCCGGTGAGCTACCGTCCCACGCGAGGCGGCCGGAAAGCTCGGTGCCCTCGTAGACGATGTGCCCGCGGATCGCCTCGTCCTTGGTGTACGGGTAGATCCGGACCGTGGTGTCCTCGGTGGCCCACCACGCGTCGATGTCGTAGACGAGGTAGCCGAGGCCGTCGACGCACTCGGTGGACAGGTCCACGGTCGTCTCGTCGTCGTGGTTGCAGTTCGGGTAGGCCATGTCGGCCACGGGGATCGCGATCGGCTCGGTGGGGCCCACCTCCGGGATGCGGAACCCCGGGCCGAAGTTGCTGAACGCCGGGTCGACCCACGGGTCGCTGAAGTACCAGTCGACCCACTGGTAGCCCTCGTTCGGCGTGGCGACGAAGACGCCGTCCTCCAGCGTGTACGTCACGCCGTCGGTGTCCGCGGGAAGGGCGAAGTCGTCCGTGGGGTCCGTGTCGCAGGTGTAGGTGGGCACGTCCAGGCCCGTGTACTCCAGCGCGGCGACCTCGTCGTCGGGCTCGCCGCCGGTCTCGGGGTCCGGCTCGCTCACCGACGGCGAGGGCGACGGCGTCGGCGACACGCTCACGCTCGGCGAGGGGCTCGGGGAGGGCGACTCCGCGGCCATCGCGGTGCCGGCGCCTGCGCCGGCGAGCACGAGCGACAGAGCCAGGGAAGTGGTGCTGATCAGAGCACGTCTCATGAAAGTCTTCCGGCCGATAGGGGGTGAGGCCGGGTTCTGGCCTCGCTCACGACGCTATCCGGTACGAGGTACCGAGACAACGAACTACCCGACTTGTCCGGTCAAATCACCCGGTGTGCTGCGGCAGCCGAACCGCCGGGAAACAGCTCAGGCGGCCTCGTCGTCCGAGACCGCCTGAGTCGACCTGTCGCGCCCGCCGGGCGCCGCGCTAGCGGTTCGCGAGCGACGGCGCGGCCTTGCCGAGCACGCGCTTGACCGGGCGCCCGACGACGAGAACGGTGCGGTAGAGCCAGCCCGGCAGCACCGACTGGAGCACCACCCGCACGTGCCGCGGCCACAGCCAGGGGCGCACGTCGGGCAGGGAGCGCAGGGTGCCGTCCGCGCGCTGCGCGGCGAGCGACGCGACGAGGGCGGGCAGCTCGGACTCGGTCTCGTGCAGGTAGTTGTCGTCGAGCCAGGCGGCGTCGGGCACTGGCCCGTTCTCGTGGAACACCTTGCCGGCGTCCGCGAGGGAGACCAGGCAGCCGCTGCCGACGAAGGGCTCGTTGAGCAGCTCCTCCGAGACACCGAAGTCCTCGACCAGGGCGGTCGGCAGGTTCAGGGCCAGCGACTCCAGCGCGGCCGTGGAGCTCACCGTGGCCAGCGCGGTACCGGGCTGCAGCCACTCGGCCATGGGCCCGTCCACGAAGCGCAGGGCGTTCACGGCGTGGCCGAGCCCCGCGTGCTCGGTCTCCCACAGGTCGTCGTAGGGGTGCTCCTCGTTGTGGGTCTGCCGCTCGCCCTTGCGCGCGCGGAGCTTGACGATCACCTCGAGGCCCTCGCCCGCGACCTTGGCCAGGCTGTCCAGCAGCTGCACCCGCTCGGCGCGGCCGGCGGGCACCTTGGCCTGGGCGGCGAACACGACGCGGCCGACGGGCGCCGTCGCCATCGTGGTGTGCCGCTCCAGGAACGGCAGGTGGGTCAGCACGACCTGGGGCGTGACGTCCTGCGTGGCGAACGCCTCCGCATAGGCGGTCCGCTCGCGGCGGCTGTGCACCACGAACGCGTCGCACCAGCGACGCCAGGCCGCGCCCCGCGGGGTGGCGGGCAGGGCCATCCCCGGTAGCCCGGTCACCAGCGCCGGGCGGCGCTTCGGGTCCGCCCGGACCACGGTGCGCGCGACCATCTCGGCGATCGGGCCGGTGGCGGCCACCAGGACGACGTCGGGCCGCGTGCTGCGGACGTGGTCGCGCAGGGCGCCCAGGCTCAGCACCTGCGGGCGCACCACCGTGGAGCCGGCGACGGCCGCGGCGATCTGGCTCGTGGTGGGCACGATGGGGGTGCGCACCAGCACGGCCGCGCGCTCCAGCGGAGCCTCGGGGTCACCCAGGCTGTCGAGCGTGGAGCATGCCCACTTGAGGTAGGAGTCGCTGTCCGCGACGGCGAGCACGCGGATGGTCATCCGTGGTCCTCCGGGTAGGTCGGGTCGGGTCCGGTCCTGGCGGCACGTGCTTCTGCCGCGAGCCGGAGCACGCTCGAGAGGTGCGCGCGCAGGCTCGGTGCCGCGCGGTCGGTCCACCAGCTCTCCGGCACGGCCTGCGGCATGACGGCCACGCCCCGGGGGGCGAGGATCGTCGTCAGCAGCACTGCTGCCGTGGACGGGAGGCTGACGACGCGCTGCGATGCCGCCATGCCGCGCAAGCGTAGCTCTACCGGGGCCCCCGCGGCGTCCAGGAAGAGCCCGTCGGTCGCGGCGAGCCGGGAGAGCACGGCGTCCGTCTCGCGGCGGTGCGGCAGATAGCGCAGCGGGCCGTCCGCGGCGAGCGACCGGACCCACTCCACATAGCTGTCGGTGTCGATCAGCCCGTCGGCGGCGAGGGCCGAGCCGATGACCACCGTCGGCTCGTCCGGGGCACCCGCCGACGGCGCCTGGGCGAGCCAGGCGAACTCGTTGCGCACCAGCTCGAAGCCCTGGGCGGTCAGGTGGTCGGCGACCGCGGGTTCGAGCGGCAGCGCGGTGAACAGGGTGGCGCGCCCGTCGGCGGCCAGGTCGCGCAGCCGGCGCGCGGCGACGGTGCCGAGCCTGCGGCGGGCGGCACCGGCGTCCGCGCGCGGGCGGACCAGCGGCTCGCGCTCCGCCAGCCGGCGGGCCAGGTCCAGGGTCGCGAGGCCGTCGTCGACCAGCACCACGCGGGCCAGGCCGCGTCGCAGGGGCGCCGTCGCCTGGAACAGCCCGGAGAAGGCGTCGCCGACCAGCCAGACCGGCTCGTGGGCGGTGAGCGCCGTCCGCCGTCCGGCCAGGTCGGCCGAGAAACCGTCGGGGAGGCCGAACCGGCGCACCTCGTGCAGGGCGTCGCCCAGCGCGGGCACGTCGTCACGGACGTGCACCCGGGTGGGCGTCCCGCCGAGTCCCGCGGCGTGGGCCTCGATGGTGCACAGGAGCTGCAGCGGGGACTCGACCAGCGCACCCGCGGGCCGCATCGGATGCGGCGGGTTGTGATGGGCGGTCGGCACGATGGGCAGTCTCTCACGGTGGGGAACTGAGAGGGGACGGCAGGCCTCTGACCTGGGGAGTCCGACGGATCTGGTAGGTTTTCGCGGCGACCCGCTAGGCTTTTGATGGTCGGTCGAAACCGGCCTGCCCTCCACAGACAGGTATTTCACACACCGTGAGCACACCCACCACCGATGCGGCCGCAGCCGGTGTCCGCCCCGCGCGTAGCGGTGCGCGGAAGGCACCGCAGCCGCCGCAGCCGCTGGTCCCCGAGACCACCTCGGCCGAGCGGATCGCCCTGGCGGAGCAGTACGGCCTGCGCCGTCTGAACGTCCGTCCGCCGCTCGGGGAGTACATCCGGGACCTGGCCGGGCGCTGGAACTTCATCCGCGTCCTGGCGACGTCGACGGCTTACGCCAAGAACCAGAGCAACTACCTGGGCCAGCTCTGGGCCGTGCTGAACCCGATCCTGAACGCGGCCGTCTACGTGCTGATCTTCGGGGTCCTGCTCGGCGTCAACCGGCACGTCGACAACTCGATCGCGTTCATCGTGGTCGGCGTCTTCATCTTCCGGTTCATCGAGTCGTCGGTGACCGGCGGCGCCAAGTCGATCAGCGGCAAGACCCAGCTGCTGCGCTCCCTGCACTTCCCACGGGCCGTGCTGCCCATGTCCACCGTGCTGTCGCTCCTGGCGACGCTCGTGCCGGCCCTCGCGGTCATGTGCGTCATCGTGCTGCTGAGCGGGTTCATCCCGGGCTACCAGATGATGACGATCACGTGGTGGTGGCTGCTGCTGCCCGCCGCCGTGACGCTGCTCTGGATCTTCAACACGGGGCTCGCGTTCATCATGGCCCGGGTCGTGGCGACCACGCCGGACCTCGACAACATCATCGGCTTCGTCATGCGCGTGGTGATGTACGGGTCGGGCGTGATCTTCCCGCTGGCCCTCTACATCGACCGGATGGAGATCTCCGAGGGTGCCAAGGCGGTGGTCGGCGGGGTCCTGGAGTACCAGCCCGTCGCCGTCTTCCTGTACCTGGTGCGCTCCTGCCTGACGCAGGAGGAGACCATCCCGCAGAGCGGCCTGATGTGGGCGCTCGGCGCCGGCTGGGCCGTGCTGGTATTCGTGATCGGCTTCGTCGTCTTCTGGCGGGGCGAGGAGAGGTACGGACGTGACTGAGGCCGACGCACACATGGACTTCGACCTCGAGCTCGAGCCCGAGGACGTCGGCGAGACGCCGCCCGAGACGCCGATCGGCGACCCCTGCCTCGTGGTGGACGACCTGCACGTCGTCTACCGCGTCATCGGCGGCCGCGGCAAGAAGGAGGCGGCCAAGGGCGCGAACGTCCGCGAGGTGGAGGTCAAGGAGTCGTTCTTCCGCCGCCTCATCAGCTCCAGCCGCCAGCACGTGGGTGCGGTGAGCGAGGTGCACGCCGTGCGCGGCATCTCGTTCACGGTCCGGCACGGCGAGTCGGTCGGGATCGTGGGCGTCAACGGCTCCGGCAAGAGCACGCTGCTGCGCGCGGTCGCCGGCCTGATGCCGCCCAAGTCCGGCAGCGTGCACGTCTCGGGCGAGCCGTCCCTGCTCGGCGTCAACGCGGCCCTCATGCCGCAGCTGACCGGCGAGCGGAACATCATGATCGGCGGTCTGGCCCTGGGCCTGACGCCCAAGCAGGTCGAGGAGCGCTTCGACGACGTCGTGGAGTTCGCCGGGATCGGCGACTTCGTGTACCTCCCGATGAAGACGTACTCCTCGGGCATGGGCGCCCGGCTGCGCTTCGCCATCTCGTCGGCCGCCTCGCCGGACATCCTGATGATCGACGAGGCGCTCGCCACGGGTGACGCCGCCTTCAAGGCGCGCTCCAAGGCCCGGATCGAGGAGGTGCGGGAGAACGCCGGCACCGTGTTCCTCGTGAGCCACTCGATCTCGACGATCGAGGCCATGTGCACCCGGGTGCTGTGGGTGCACGAGGGCAAGCTCGTGATGGACGGCCCCACCATGGAGGTGGCCGAGCGGTACAAGGAGTACGTCCGCGGCCAGCGGCCGCCGGGCCGCAAGGGCGGTCGGCCGGGGGCCAAGAACGGCAACGGCAACGGGAAGGGCGCGCCCCGCAAGGTGGACGCCTGACGACCCGTACGGTCCGCGCCTGACGGCCGGAGCACGAAGGCCCGCCGCCCCTCGGGGCGGCGGGCCTCTCGCGTGCGGGCACGCCGGGGGTCAGTGCGAGCCGACCAGCTCGATCAGGGCGGAGTGGTCCTGCTCGAAACGAGCGGTGTACTCGTCGTACAGGAGCTGGTCCACGCCGTTCGCCTCCCGGAGCCGGCGCACCGCGGCGGACTCCTCGGTGGTCCGCTCGGGCTGGCCCGAGGCGCCCCGGTGCCCCACGCGGTCCGCGATGAGCGCGCCCGTGGAGGCGGCCGCCGCGAGGTGGCTGGCCTCCAGGTGCCGCATCGTGCCGACCAGGTGGAACCGCTCGTCGAGCGTCTCCCGGCACATCCGGAGCAGGTCGTCCTCGCGCAGCCCGGCGGTGGCCTCGAGCCAGAACATCTCCTCCTCGTGCCGGATGGACTCGAACTGGCCGGCGCCCGCGAACCGCTTGCCGTAGGCCACGCGCAGGTCGGGGTGGGTCGTGACGATCTGCCGCGCCAGCATGTTCGTCATCCCGTGCTTGACCGTGTACGCGATGTGGTCGTCGAACGTCGGGGACTCGTCGAGCGTCGGCACGATCCCGGGGGTGGAGATCCGCTTGAAGTAGCCGGACCGGATCTGCGACACCGGGTCGCGCAGGACCGTGAAGTGGCTGAGCTCGCGGCCCGGGATCTGGAGGGGGAACGGGTGGTGCTGGTGCACGAGCATGAGCCGCTCGGCGTCCTCGGCCGGCATCTGCAGGGCGTGCTCGACCTGCAGCAGGCCGTGCCGGCGGTTGATCTGCACCATGCGGCCCCACGGGACGAGGCGCTTGAGCGCCACGATCATGCTGGTGCCGCCCGAGAACGGGAGGTGGAAGAACACGGGCAGCGCCGCGCCGCCCGGTGCCTGCCGCTGCAGGCGCGCGTACTCCTGCGAGAGGTCGTCCTCGCCCCAGACCGTCAGGTGGGCGTTGTCGTCGGCGTCGGGCGGGAACTCCTTGTCGAGCCGCTCGGCGAACGCCCGGGCGAGGTCGCCGCGCCCGGCTCCCGCGAGGGCCGTGACGACGATCAGCCAGTCCTTGTGCTTGGGACCGCCGACCACGAACTCCGGCTCGATGTCGACCACCTCGTCGAACCGGCCGGCGGCGGCGAGCAGCGCGGGCATCCAGTTCTTGGCGCCCTCGTTGCCGAAGGCGGTGGCGAGCGTCGCGACGATCCCGAGGACCATCCCGTCCCAGTCGCTGAACCGCTTGGTCAGGGCGCGGCGGCGCATGGCCGCGACCTCCAGCTTGGGGATCTTCTCGCCGCGGGCGTGCCGGACCATCAGGTGCGAGAACTCCTCGAGCACCTCGTCCCTGCGGTTCCGGCCGACGACCTCGGGGCCGAACGCGCCCCGGAACTTCGCGCCGGTCAGGCGCCCCCTGGAGTATCCCTGTCGCCAGTCCAGCGTTCTCGTCTTGGTCATGCAGTGCTCCAGTTCCATCTGATCTCGTGCCGTGCCCGGACGGTGCCGCGACGGCGGGGCTGCGGTCGGGTGCGCTCCGTCACCCGGCCGCTCTGAGGTGGGCGCGAACCGCGTCCACTGCCGCGTCGACGGACACGACTGACGTATCGATGACGAGCTCGGCGTCGTCGGGCTCCTCGTAGGGCGAGGAGATGCCCGTGAAGTCGGCGATCTCGCCGGCCCGGGCCCGGGCGTAGAAGCCCTTGCGGTCGCGCGCCTCGCACACCTCCAGCGGCGTGCTGACGTGCACCAGGACGAACCGGGCGCCGGCCTCCTCGGCCAGGGCCCGTACCTTCGCCCGGCCGGCCGCGAACGGCGCGATCGGGGCGGCGACGGCGGTCCCGCCGTGCTTGGCGACGAGCGCGGCCACGTACCCGATGCGCTCCACGTTGGTCTCGCGGGACTCGCGGTCGAAGCCGAGGCCCTTCGAGAGGTGGTGGCGCACCTCGTCGCCGTCGAGCAGGGTCGTGCCCAGGCCGTCGTCCTCCAGCTCGGCGGCCAGCGCGCGCGCCACCGTCGACTTGCCGGAGCCCGACAGGCCCGTGAAGAACACGACGGTGCCCTGCCGGTGGCCGCCGCTCGCGGCGCGCACCACCTCGGCGGCCGACGCGGGCGGGTACAGCGCCCGCACGGCCTCGTCCCGCACGTGGGGCAGCGCGGCCACCCGTTCCGCCGTGGCCGGCGTGCGGTGCGCGGCGAGCGTCTCGACGCGCACGGCGCCGTACGACGCCGCGACGTCGTGCAGGTCCGTGCCGGCCGGCCCGGACCACGGCACGACGACGGTGGTCACCCGGGCCCCGGTCCGCTCGGCCAGGGTGCCGGCCAGGGCGAGGGTCGCCCGCACCAGCCCGGGGGCGCCCACGGCGCCGGGCTCCGGGGCCCGGCGCGCGGCCGGAACGAGCAGCAGCACGGCGGCGGACCCCGCGGCGAGTGCCGCGGCCGTGCCGGACTCCTCGGCGGTCGGCACCTCGGTGACGAGCAGGCCGAGGGCGTTCCCGTCGGGCCCGGACGCGAGGTCCGTGCGCACCTCGCGGGCCGGACGGCGGACGGCGGCGTCCCACTGGGGGCCGATCGCCGCCGCGAGCGGCTTGAGCGGTTCGAGCACGACGCCGTCGGCGCCCGTCCGCGTGAGGCGGGCCAGCGGGGTGTTCTCGGCGTCGGTCAGCAGGACGTCGGACGGGAGGCCCGGCAGCGCCGCGAGAAGGGCCGACGGCGGCACCGCGCCGCCGAGGACCAGCTCCAGGAGGTCCAGCTCGGCGTCGGACAGGACGTGGGCGGGGGAGTCGGTCATGTGCGGGTGCTCGATTCTGCGGGGTCTGGACTCGAGTCTGCTACGGGCTGCTGTGGGGCGGCGGAGAAGCGGCGCTTGACCCAGAACCACACCAGGTTGCCGACGACGAGCGCCGCGCCGGCCGCGCCCAGCACGACGGGCAGGCTCGCGCCGAGCAGCTTGAGCGCGGAGGCCAGCAGCAGGATGGCCAGGGCGCGGCGGATGATGCCGCCCGGCGCGCGCGCCGACACGTGCGCGCCGAACCAGGCGCCGGGGATGGCGCCGATGAGCAGGGACGTGGTCAGCCCGAGCGAGAAGTCGCCGTACAGCAGGTGGCCCAGCGACGCCGCTGCCACGAGCGGCACGGCCTGGACCAGGTCGGTGCCGACGAGCTGGGACGCCTTGAGCGCCGGGTAGAGCAGCAGGAGCACGACGATGACCACCGAGCCCGCGCCGACCGACGTCATGCCGACCAGGAGCCCGGCCACGGCGCCGAGGATCACGGTGGGGACGGGGCGCACCACGAGCTCCTCGGGCGCGGAGGGCCGGGCAGGCCCCTCGCCGAGCGCCGAGCGGCTGCGCACCATCTGCAGCACCGCGCGGACCACGAGCCCGCCGGAGGCGATGAGCAGGGCGACGCCGAGCACCGTCTTGAGCGCGGCGTCGAGCGAGTCGCCGAACGGCAGCGCCTGGATGAGCAGCGCTCCGGAGAACGCGGCGGGCACCGAGCCGATGCACAGCCACAGCACGAGCTTGAGGTGCACCGTGCCACGACGGAGGTGGACGATCGCGCCCGCGGGCTTCATGAAGAGGCTGGCGACGACGTCGCTGGAGACCGCGACGAGCGGGTCGACGCGGAACACGAAGATCAGCATCGGCGTCATGAGGGCGCCGCCGCCCATCCCGGTCAGGCCCACGATGAACCCGACGACGAGGCCGCCGAGGACCAGGGGAAGGTCGATGCTCATCGCGCGCGGCTCGCGCGGCGGATACGGGCGATCGTAATTCCGATCAAACCCATCGGGATAGTGTCCATTAGCGCCTCCTGGAGCCGGTAGTGATGCTTATGGGTCCACTGGCGCTGGATCGCATGCCGGAATGGTAGCCTCGGCGCGTTCGCCGGACTGCACCTGTGGCGCCTTGGCCCCTTGTCGAGCGCCGCGCAGCGACGGCCGGACCAGCCGGAACGCCGTCCACCCTGGAGATCGATGAACGCGCCGCCCCCCACGTTCCTGTCGGCGTCGCTCGACGACGACGCCCTCGCCCACGCACTCGCCTCGGGAGCGGCGGAGGTGCTGCTCGCGCTCCGCGCCGAGGTCGACGCCGCCGGCGGCTCCTTCGACGCCAAGGAGCTGAAGGACGCGGGTGACGCCGCGGCCCAGGAGTGGCTCGCGGCGGCCCTGGCCTCCGCCCGGCCCGACGACGCGGTCCTCTCCGAGGAGGCCAAGGACGACGCGTCCCGCACCGGCGCGGACCGGGTGTGGATCATCGACCCGCTCGACGGCACCCGCGAGTTCGCGGAGCGGCACGCCGACGGGCCGCTCGCCGGGCAGTGGCGGGACGACTTCGCCGTCCACGTCGCGCTCTGGGAGCGGGGCGCCGGGCTCACGTCCGGCGCGGTCGCCCTGCCCGCGCGTGCGCAGGTCCTGACCACCGCGGACGGCGTCGTGCCCGACGACGACACCGCCGCCGTGCTGGCCGGGGACCGGCCGCTGCGGATCGCCGCGAGCCGCAGCCGTCCGCCCGCCTTCGTGGCGGCCCTGGCCGAGCGGGACGACGTCGAACTCGTGCCGATGGGCTCCGCCGGGGTCAAGATGATGGCAGTAGCCGACGCTACAGTTGACGCCTACGTCCACGGGGGTGGGCAGTACGAGTGGGACTCCGCGGCCCCCGTCGCCGTGGCCAGGTCCCGCGGACTCGTCTGCACCCGTCTCGACGGATCCGAGCTCGAGTACAACCGGGAGAACCCTTGGCTCCCTGACCTGTTCGTATGCCCCCCGGCACTCGCTCCGCGCCTGCGTGAGCTGCTCGACACCGTAGGTGTCGAGTCCGTGGTCGGGGCAGATAGCAAAGAAGGTGCTTGAGGAGTGAAGAGTCACGTCCTGAGCCAGCTGCGCAGCCTGGAGGCCGAGAGCATCCACATCATGCGCGAGGTGGTCGCCGAGATGCAGCGCCCCTGTCTGCTGTTCTCCGGCGGCAAGGACTCCATCGTCATGCTGCACCTGGCCGTCAAGGCGTTCGCCCCGGCGCGCGTCCCGTTCCCGATCATGCACGTCGACACCGGCCTGAACTTCCAGACCGTGCTCGACTGCCGGGACCGCTGGGTGGAGCGCACGGGCGTCCAGCTCGTCGTCGCCTCCGTCCAGGAGGGGATCGACCGCGGGCTCGTGCAGGAGGAGCCCAACGGCTCCCGCAACCGCATCCAGACGCCGGTGCTGCTGGAGGCCGCCGAGAAGCACGGCTTCGACGCCCTGTTCGGCGGCGGACGTCGCGACGAGGAGAAGGCCCGCGCCAAGGAGCGCGTGTTCTCCTTCCGCGACGACTTCGGCCAGTGGGACCCGAAGAACCAGCGCCCGGAGATCTGGAACCTCTACAACGGCCGCGTCCACCAGGGTGAGTCGATCCGCGTGTTCCCGCTGTCCAACTGGACCGAGCTGGACATCTGGTCCTACATCGAGGCCGAGGACATCGACCTGCCCGACCTCTACCTCGCCAAGGAGCGCGAGGTCGTGGAGCGCAGCGGCATGCTCTACGAGGTCAACGGCTTCACCCCGCTCAAGGACGGCGAGACCGCCGAGGTCCGGTCCACGCGCTACCGCACCGTGGGCGACGCGAACCTCACCGCGTGCGTCGAGTCCGCGGCGGTCACGCTCCGCGACGTCGTCGAGGAGGTGGCGGCGGTCCGGCTGACGGAGCGCGGCGCCACCCGCGGCGACGACAAGGTGAGCGAGGCCGCCATGGAGGATCGCAAGAAGGAAGGCTACTTCTGATGACGACGACTCTTCCCGACGCCGCCGAGGCGCACCCCGAGGTCGCCAGCGGCGACCTGCTGCGGTTCGCCACGGCCGGCTCGGTCGACGACGGCAAGTCCACCCTGATCGGCCGGCTGCTGTTCGACAGCAAGTCGATCTTCGCCGACCAGCTTGAGTCGGTGGAGCAGGTCAGCAAGGACCGCGGCAACGACTACGCGGACCTGTCGCTCCTGACGGACGGGCTGCGCGCCGAGCGCGAGCAGGGCATCACCATCGACGTGGCCTACCGCTACTTCGCGACGCCCAAGCGCAAGTTCATCATCGCGGACACCCCCGGCCACATCCAGTACACGCGGAACATGGTCACGGGCGCCTCGACGGCGGACGTGGCCCTGATCCTCGTGGACGCCCGCAAGGGTGTCGTGGAGCAGTCGCGGCGCCACACGTTCCTGGCCACGCTGCTCGGCGTGCCGCACGTGGTGGTCTGCGTGAACAAGATGGACCTGGTGGACTACGACGAGCAGGTCTTCGAGAAGATCCGCGCGGAGTTCACCGAGTTCGCCTCCCGCCTCCGCGTGCCCGACCTGACCTTCATCCCGGTGTCCGCCCTCGCGGGCGACAACGTGGTGACGCGGTCGGAGAACATGCCCTGGTTCGACGGCTCGCCGCTGCTCAGCCACCTCGAGCGGCTGCACGTCGCCTCCGACCGCAACCTGGTCGACGTCCGGTTCCCCGTGCAGTACGTGATCCGGCCGCAGCAGAACGACACGCGCGACTACCGCGGCTACGCGGGCACGGTCGCGTCCGGCGTCATGAAGCCGGGCGACCGGGTGCTGGCCCTTCCGGCCGGCCTGGAGACCACGATCGCGTCCATCGACACGGCCGACGGCCCCGTCGAGGAGGCGTACCCGCCCATGTCGGTGACGGTGCGGCTGGCCGACGAGATCGACATCTCGCGCGGCGACATGATCTGCCGCCCGAACAACGCCCCCACGGTGACGCAGGACGTCGACGCGCAGATCTGCTGGATGGACGAGTCGGCCTCGCTGGTGCAGGGCAAGAAGTACGCGATCAAGCACACCACCCGGTGGGCACGCGCGATGGTGAAGAACATCAACTACCGCGTCGACGTGAACACGCTGCACCGCGACGAGGACGCCACCGAGATCAAGCTGAACGAGATCGCGCGCATCCGCCTGCGCGTGACCCAGCCGCTGTTCGTGGACTCCTACCAGGCGAACCGCCAGACGGGCGCGTTCATCCTGGTCGACGAAGCGACCAACAAGACCGTCGCCGCGGGCATGATCGGCGGGCCCGCGCACCAGTTCTGACGTCGTCCGACGCCGGGACGAACGTGTCCGGAACGTAATGAATCACGCGGCAGGGCGCTGATACGCTCCGCACCGCTGGAGGGCCGCCGACCCAGGTCGGCGGCCCTCGTGCTCCCCCCCAGAAGTGGTCCCTGGCCAGGACGAGCACCGCGGCGCGTCCGGGCGGTGCGCGGCCACGACCCGCACACCGAACCGGAGGTTCCGCAGGTGACCGTCGTCTCGAGCCCGCCGCCCCCGTCCGGGCCGGCGGTGGGCACCGTGCCGGGCGAGCCGCCCACGCCGGCCACCGACGCCCGCCCGCCGGACGGCGGGACCCCCGCGGGCCGGCCGGCCGCGCACGTGCCCGAGCTGCACGGCCTGCGCGGGCTGGCGCTCGCGCTCGTCGTGGCGTTCCACCTGTTCGGCGACGGCCGGGTGTCGGGCGGCGTCGACGTCTTCCTCGTGCTGTCCGGGTTCCTCGCGACCGGGTCGCTGCTGCGCCGCGCCGAGCGCCGCGAGCTGCGCCTGGGCGAGCACTACGGGCGCACGTTCGCGCGGCTGGTCCCGCCCGCACTGCTGGTGCTCGCCGCCACGGCGGCCCTGGCCTGGTGGGTCATGCCGCGCGGCACCTGGATGCAGACGGGCCGGGAGATCCTGGCCTCGGCCCTGTACTACGTGAACTGGGAGATGATCTCCGGCCAGCTCGCGTACGGCGCCGCCGGGCCGCAGACCAGCCCGCTGCAGCACTTCTGGTCGATGTCGGTGCAGGGGCAGTTCTTCCTGGCCTGGCCCGTGGTCGTGCTGGTCGTCGTCGCGCTCGCCCGCACCGCCCGGATCAGCTCCCGCGGCCTGCTGCTGGTCGTGGCTGGCGGCACGACGGTCGCCTCGTTCGTCTTCGCCCAGGCGCTGCACGGTGCGGACCAGCCGGTCGCGTACTTCCACACCTGGGCCCGGTTCTGGGAGCTCGGCCTGGGCGGCTTCCTCGCGCTCCTGCTGCCGTGGCTCCGGCTGCCGGACGCCCTGCGCCCCCTGCTCGGCTGGGCCGGGCTGGGGCTGGTCGTCTCCAGCGGCTTCGTGCTCGACGGCGGCGCGCTGTTCCCGGGCCCGTGGGCCCTGTGGCCGGTGGCCGGCGCGCTGCTCGTGCTGCTGGGCTCCGGCGGGAGCGCCGGCTGGGGGCCGCGCGGCCTGCTGCGGGTGGCCCCGCTGCGCTTCGTCGCCGACATCTCCTACGCGCTCTACCTGTGGCACTGGCCGCTGCTCATCGCGTACCTGCACCACACGGGCCGGGACCACGTGGACCTGACCGGCGCCGCGCTGATCATGGCGGTGTCCGTCGTGCTGTCGTGGCTCACGACGCAGCTCGTGGGCAACCCCGCGCAACGGTTCCGCGAGCGGTTCGGCGGGGTGCGCGCGCTGGTCGCCGTCACCGTCTGCGTGGGGCTGGTGGCCGGCGGCACGGTCGCCGGGCTGGCCGGGCTGGAGCGCCGGGACGCCGCGCTGCTGGCCGCGGCGGAGGACCTCGCGTCGTCGGCCGCGGAGGACTCCGGGCCGGCCGAGTACCCGGGGGCGCTCGCCCTGGGCGACGCCTACACGGAACCCGTGCCGGACGGCGTGCCGGTGCTGCCCGCGCCCGCGGTCGCGGCCCGGGACCGCCCCGCCGTCGACGGCGACGGCTGCATCGAGGGCAGCTCCCACACGGCGGGGTCGGACCGGCCCCTGATGTGCGTGCTGCACGACGAGCGGGACCCCGAGCGGGTGGTCGTCATGGTGGGCGACTCGCACACCATCCAGTGGACGCCCGCGATGACCGAGGTCGCGAAGGAGGAGGGCTGGCAGGCGCTGCTGCTCGCCCGGCGCGGCTGCCGCCTCGCCGAGCCGGTCGAGCCGCCGGACCCCACCAACATGTGCTGGGCCTGGCGGGCCAACGCGATGGCGGCGCTGGAGCAGATGCGGCCCGACGCCGTGATGGTGGTCGGCAGCCGTACGTCGCCCACGGAACCCGGGGACGTCGTCGACCCGCCCGAGGTGCTCGCCTGGCAGCGCCTGGCGGAGTCCGGCATCCGGGTCGTGACGCTGCGGGACAACCCGCGCTTCGGGTTCGACGTGCCGGCGTGCGTGGAGGAGGCGCCCGACGCCGGGTGCTCCCGGCCCCGGGACGAGGTGTACTCGCCCGTGAACCCGGTCCGGGGCGCCGAGGGGGTCCCGCCGTCGGCCGTGCACCTGGACCTGACGCGGTTCATCTGCGCCGAGCTGCTCTGCGAGGGCGTGGTCGGGAACGTGCTGATCTACCGCGACGACAACCACATGACCGCCACCTACGCCGCGACCCTGGCCCACCCGCTGCACCAGGCGCTGCGGGCGAAGGCCGGGTGGCTGTTCGCGGAACCGGCGGGGGCCCCGCTCGCGGACGTGTCAGACCCTCAGGTCCCTCCCGGGACCTGAGGGTCTGACACGTGCGGTGCGGGTGTCGTCAGCGGTTGACGGCGTCCAGGGCGTCGGCGATGCCGTCACCGTAGAAGCTGTTCTCCGCCGGCGTGCCCACGCAGGCCGGGCCGGCCGTCGTGGTGGTGCACTCGTGGTCGTCGGCCTGGGCGCGGACCGCCGCCTCCAGCTTGGCCGGGCTCCAGCGCGGGTGCGCGGACTTCAGGAGCGCCAGCACGCCCGCGACGTGCGGCGACGCCATCGAGGTGCCGCTCTTGAGGCCCCACGTGCCGTCGAGCTCGGTCGACAGGATCGAGCTGCCCGGGGCCGAGACGTCGATCTTGCCGAGGCCGCGGTTCGAGAACGAGCTGAGGTTGCCCGCCTGGGTCAGCGACGAGACGGACACGACGCCGTCGAGCTCGGTCGGGATGTCCTCGCAGCCGGAGTTGATGGTCCGCTGGACGGCGGCGGAGTCGTTCGGGCTGGAGTTGTCGGTGGTGTTGTTCGCCAGGTCGGTGGACGCGTTGCCCGCGGCGGCGGCGTGCACCACGCCCCGCTTGGTCGAGAACTCCACCGCGCGGCGCACGGCCTCCTTGGCGGCGGCCTGGTCGGGCTGGTCCGAGCACCAGTACATGAACGGGTCCACGTAGTACGAGTTGTTCGTGACGTCCATGCGCTCCAGGCCGGCCCAGACGAAGCCGCAGACCGCGTACTCGGGGTAGATGAAGCCGTCGTCGTTCACGACCTTGACCGAGGCGAGCTTGACGCCCGGGGCCACGCCCACGATGCCGGTGCCGTTCTGCGCCGCGGCGATGGTGCCCGCCACGTGCGTGCCGTGGTCGGACGTCGTCGGCAGCCAGCCGGTCGCCGACAGGTCGGGGCGGCCGCCGTCGGTGCAGTTCACCGACTGGTCGGCGTCGACCTGCGAGGCCAGGTCGGGGTGTGCCGCGTCGATGCCGGAGTCCAGCACGCCCACGGTCACGCGCGACGACCCGGGGTTGATCTCGATGGCCTGGTCGGCCTTGATCATCTCCATGTCCCACTGCGTCACCTCGCCCGGGTCGGGGTCGGCCGCGGTGCTGCGCGACGGCCCGTCGACCGTGCCGCCCACCGAGTCCTTCTGCCCCTTGCCCACGACCGACCGGCTCTCCTTCGCGCCCGCCGGGGCGTCCGCGCCGGGCGTGCCCTCGGTGGGGGAGACGGTCCGGGTCGCGCCCACCGAGTCGATGACGCCGAGCCGGTCCGCGGAGAGCACGTCCTCGCGGAACGTGCCGTTGGCCGAGTGCACCACGACGACGCCGATCTGCGGCCAGCTCTGCACGACGACGCCCTCGGCGCGCTTGACCGCCTTGGTGGCCAGCACCGTCTGGGCCACGCCGGCCCGCTCGGTGTTCACGACGTAGGAGAACAGGGCTCCGTCGGGCGTGACGATCGGGACGGGCGTCGACTCCGGCTCGTCCGCAGCGTTGCCGGCGACGCTGCCGAGCGTCGTGAGCGCGAGCGTCGTCGCCGTGGCGAGGGCGGCTACGCGCCGGGATGCGGAGATGCGCATGGATTTCACTCTCCTTGAGGTGCTCAGGCCCCTGATGGGGATTTCCCGCAACCTACCGTGTGCGGAGAATTTCGCCTCATGTCGGCGGATGTGAAACCTCGGTGCAGGCGCCCGCGGAGCGGCCTTCCCGAGGGGGGTGATCTGTGGCGGTTGTGACATTCTGGGCCGACATCTCTCCCTACAGAGCGAAGAGCCCGACATCTCCATGACGGTAACGACCTCGACCTCCACCCCTGTCGCAGACCAGGGACCGCAGACCGCGTCCAGCTCCACGCCAGCACGGAAGTTCCGCTCCGAGGTCCAGGCGCTCCGCGCCCTCGCGGTGCTGCTCGTGCTCGTCTACCACATCGACCCGGAGGTGCTCCCGGGCGGCTACATCGGTGTGGACGTGTTCTTCGTGATCTCCGGCTTCCTCATCACCGGTCACCTGTGGCGCGAGGCGTCGAGGACCGGCGGGGTCAGCCTCAAGAAGTTCTGGGCCGCCCGGGCGCGGCGCATCCTGCCCGCGTCGATCGTCACGACAGTCGGCACGATCGCCGTCGCGCTGGTGCTGCTCCCGCGGTCGCTGGTCGAGACCTGGTGGCAGCAGGCGCTCGCCTCGGTGCTGTACGTCGAGAACTGGGCGCTCGCCCGGGACGCCGTCGACTACCAGGCGGCCTCCAGCGCGCCCACCGCGTTCCAGCACTTCTGGTCCCTCGGCGTCGAGGAGCAGTTCTACCTGGTGTGGCCGCTGCTCGTGGTGCTCGCCGTCGTGCTGTGGGGCCGGGCGCGGCGCGTGGCGGCGCAGCCGGACCCGCAGGTGCTGCGCGGGCTGCTGCTCGTGCTGTTCTCCCTGGTGGCCGTCGCGTCCTTCGTCTGGGGCGTCCGGCAGTCCATGGCCGGCGACCCGGTGGCCTACTACTCCACGCTCACGCGCATGTGGGAGCTCGCGGCCGGCGGCATCCTGGCGCTGGTGGTCCGCGACACGACCCGGTTCGCCCCGCTGCGCAACACCCTGGCGATCTTCGGCGTCGCGACCATCGTGGTGGCGGCCTGCGTGCTCGACGGCGGGACGCCGTTCCCCGGCACCGCCGCGCTGCTCCCGACGCTGGGCGCCTGCGCGGTCATCGCCGCCGGCCGGACCGTGGGCCCCGGCTCCATGCGGGCGATCTTCGAGACCTGGGCGGTCCAGCGCGTCGGCGACATCTCGTACTCGCTCTACCTCTGGCACTTCCCGGTCATCGTGTTCTTCGGCATCCACACCGGCCGGGACCCGGGGGTGACGGACGTGCTCGCGATCGTGGCCGTGTCGTTCGCGCTCGCCGTCGCCAGCTACACCCTGGTCGAGCAGCCGGTCCGCACGTCGCAGTGGTTCCGCGCCGACGGCCGGATGCTGCTGGCGGCGCTGCTGGCGATGGTCCTCACCGCGGGCATCGCGCTCACCCTCCCGCTCCGGGACCGGGCGACCAACGAGCAGTGGGACCAGAACGCGTCGATGATCTCCGGCCAGGAGGCGGAGCGGGTGCAGGAGGCGCTCCGGACCGGGTACGTCCCGTTCGTCGACGGCGACACCGCGATGAAGCCCAACCCCCTCAAGGCGGGGTTCGACAAGGGCGACACGCTGGGCAGCTGCCTCGGTTCCGCGGCGGGCGCCTACGCCGAACCCTGCGAGTACGGCGAGACGGAGAACCCGAAGGCCACCGTCGCCGTCGTCGGGGACTCGCACGCCGGCGTGCTGGCCGGGCCGGTCGTGACCGTGGCCAAGGAGCGCGGGTGGCGCGTCGTCACCTACCTGCACGGGTCCTGCCCGTACACCGCCGACCGCCGGGACAGCGGCGACCAGGGGCTCATCGACGGCTGCTACGAGTCCAACCAGCGGACCCGCGAGGA
Source organism: Promicromonospora sukumoe (assembly GCF_014137995.1). Lineage (NCBI taxonomy): Bacteria > Bacillati > Actinomycetota > Actinomycetes > Micrococcales > Promicromonosporaceae > Promicromonospora > Promicromonospora sukumoe. The sequence continues at coordinate 583,621 of NZ_JACGWV010000002.1, read as the reverse complement.
CCTGCGCGAGCTCGACCCGGACCTCGTCGTCACCACGTACCTCGAGCGCACCACGTTCGAGGGGCGTCCCGAGGAGCAGGAGCCGGGAGCGGCGGGCCTGGCCGAGGTGTGGAACGAGCTCACCGACCGCGGCACCCGCGTCGTGGTGGTCCGGGACAACCCGCTCGCCCGGTCCGACGTGATGGAGTGCGTCAGCGACAACTACGAGAACCCGGAGAAGTGCGGCAGGCCGCGCGCGGAGGCGCTCGCCGGCCGCGACGTGGTGCCCGCCGCCGCGGAGCTCGCCCCGCAGGCCGAGGTCGTCGACCTGTCGGAGAGGTTCTGTGACGACACGGTGTGTCCGGCGGTCATCGGCAACGTGCTCGTCTACCGCGACGACCACCACGTGACGCGCACCTACATGGCCCAGCTCGCGGACGACATGCGCGAGATCCTGCCCAAACAGGCGAGGTAGCCGCCCGCGCCCCGGGCGCCGTCGTCGTCCCCGGGCGACGGCGGACGCCCGGGTCCCGGCCTCGCGCCAGGGGCCGGGACCCCGCCGTGTCCGGCGCCGAGTATCCGATATACCCGATAGGGTAACGGTCGCGTCCGCAGGGGGTGGCAAGGCGTCGCGCCCGGACGCTCCACCGTCCCCGAGACAGCGAAGAGCGCGCATCAGCATGACGGCAACGACGACCGCACCGACCGCACCGTCCGCTCCGCCCGGCTCGACCGCCGCCGGGCCGACGGCTCCGCCGCGCAAGTTCCGGCCCGAGGTCCAGGCCCTGCGCGCCCTCGCGGTCCTGCTCGTCATCGTCTACCACGTGGACCCGGCGCTCCTGCCCGGCGGCTACATCGGTGTGGACGTCTTCTTCGTGATCTCCGGCTTCCTCATCACGGGCCACCTGTGGCGCGAGGCGTCGACCACCGGCACGGTCAGCCTCAAGAAGTTCTGGGCCGCGCGGGCCCGCCGCATCCTGCCCGCCTCGCTCGTCGCGACGGTCGGCACCCTCGCCGTCGCGCTGGTCCTGCTCCCGCTCGACCTGCTGCAGCTCTGGTGGCGGCACGCGCTCGCCTCGGTGTTCTACGTGGAGAACTGGGCGCTCGCCGCCGACGCGGTGGACTACCAGGCGGCCGGCAACGAGCCGACGGCGTTCCAGCACTTCTGGTCGCTCGGCGTCGAGGAGCAGTTCTACCTCTTCTGGCCGATCCTGGTGGTCCTCGCGCTGCGGCTGTGGTCGTTGCGCTCCGGACGCGCCGCCGGGGAGGCCCGCGACACCGCCGGGCTGCGCCGCACGCTGCTGGTGATCTTCGGCGTGGTCGTGGCGGCCTCCCTCGTGTGGAGCGTGCTCGAGGTCCGCGCAGACAACCCCGAGGCCTACTACTCGACGCTCACCCGCGTCTGGGAGCTCGGTGCCGGCGGCGTGCTGGCGCTGCTGATGCGGGACACCGAGCGGTTCCGGGCGCTGCGCAGCACGCTCGCGGTGGGCGGCGTCGCCCTGATCGTCGCGGCCGCCTGCTTCTACTCCGACGCGACGCCGTTCCCCGGCGTCGCCGCGCTCGTCCCCGTCCTGGGCACGAGCGCGGTCATCGTGGCGGGCCGGACCTCCGGGCCGGGCTCGCTGCGCCGGATCGCCGAGTCCTGGGTGGTGCAGCGGATCGGCGACGTCTCGTACTCCCTGTACCTGTGGCACTTCCCCGTCGTCGTCTTCTTCGCCGTCCGCACCGAGCGGACGCCCACCCTGCCCGACGTCGTCGCGCTGCTCGTGGTCTCCTTCGCGCTCGCCATCGGCAGCTACGTGCTGGTGGAGCGGCCCGTCCGCACCCTGGAGTGGTTCCGCTCGGACGGCCGCATGCTCGTCTCGGCCCTGGTCGCGATGGTGGTCGTCGCGGGCCTCACGTTCGCGCTGCCGCTCCGGGCGCAGAGCGTCATGGGGGAGTGGGACCAGCGCGCGGAGTCCGTCTCCGCGGACACCGACGCACGCGTGGCCGAGAGCCTCGCGAACGGCCTGGTGCCGTTCCTCGGCGACGAGCCGGCGATGACGCCCAACCCGCTGCGTGCCGCCGCCGACGAGTGGCCCGAGGCCGACCGCTGCCTGGCCCCGCAGGAGGACGAGACCACCCCGGTCTGCGAGTTCGGCGAGACGGAGAACCCCGTCGCGACGGTCGCCGTCGTCGGCGACTCGCACGCCGAGATGTTCACCGAGCCGATCATCGCGGTCGCGGCCGAGCGGAGCTGGAAGGTCGTGACGTACCTGCACTCGGGCTGCCCGTACAACGCCGAGCGCCGGATCAGCAACGGCCTGGTCGAGGGGTGCTTCGACGCGAACGAGAGGACGCGGGCCGACCTGGCGGAGCTCCGGCCCGACCTCGTGGTGACCACGTCGTACGAGCACCTGCGCTTCGAGCGCCGGGGTGGCGAGGAGGAGGCCGGCGCCGCCGGCTTCGCCGAGGTGTGGAACGAGCTCACCGCGGCCGGGTCCCAGGTGGTCGTCATCCGGGACACCCCCAAGCCGTCCGACCGCCTCGTGACGTGCGTGACCGAGAACTACGACGACCCCGAGGGCTGCGCGAAGCCCGCCGACAAGGCGTTCGACGGCCGGGACGTGGTGCCCGCGGCTCTCGACCAGGCGCCCGGCGTGCGGTCGGTCGAGTTCGGGGACAGCTTCTGCGACGACACGACCTGCCCCGCGGTGATCGGCAACACGCTGGTCTACCGCGACGGCCACCACGTCACCGCCACCTACATGCGCACCCTGGTGGACGACCTGCGCGAGGCGCTGCCGAAGGCGCTGTAAAGTCACCCGCCGCTCACCCGCCGGCTGCCGGGCGACTCCCGGGGACCGGGGCGATCATGACGAGATGGACGAGGTCGAGGTCGGCGGCACGGTCGTCCGCATCCCCGACGCGATGGTCCGCGGGGCCGGCGGGCAGTCGGGCCGGCGCCCGGGCACGCGGCCGGAGGCGACGGCCGTGCACCTGCTCCGGGACGGCGCGCTCACCGAGGCCGACGAGCTCCTGCAGGAGGTCGTCGCGACCCCGGCGGCGACCGCGGAGTCATGGTTCGTGTCGGCGGAGACGGCCAGCGCCCTGGGGGCGACGGACCGCGCCGTGGCCGCGTACGAGGCCGCGCTGGCGCACCGCCCCGACGCACCGGGCCTCTGGTGGGCCAGGCTCGGCTCAGCGGCCCTGGCGGCCGACCGGCCGGCGCGCGCGGCCGAGGCGTACGAGCGCGCCGTCCGGGTCCGGGAGAACAGCCCGGCCGGCTGGCAGCGGGACCTGGCCCGGGCCTACGCCGCGGACGGGCGGCCCGCAGACGCCGCCGCGGTCTGGGCGGAGGTCGTGGACCGCCAGGCGCGCCCCTCCGAGCGGGCGGTCGCCGAGCTCGTCCGGTACCTCGTCCGGGCGGGCCGGCGGAAGGAGGCGACCCGGCGGCTGCACGCCATGCTGGACCGGGACCCGGGCACGCGCCCGCTCGACCGCGTGATGGCCGCGAACAACCCGGAGCTCTTCGGCAGGCGCCGGGACGTGCTGCACTTCGTGCAGGACCACCTGACGCAGATCCGCGGCGCGGCCGAGGAGAGCCTGCGGGGCGACACCGACCGCCGGTCGACGATCTGGACGTACTGGGCCCAGGGCTGGGACGCCGCACCCGCCGTCGTCGCCATGTGCCACCGCAGGCTCCGCGCCCTCGCGGGCCCCGACGTCGCCGCCCTCGACCACGACGGCGCGGCGCGGCTGGTGCGCGTCCCGCCCGACCTCGACGCGATGGGCCTGGGGCACGCGGCGCGCTCGGACCTGTTGCGGCTCGAGCTGCTGGGGCGGTACGGCGGCACGTGGATCGACGCCACCTGTTTCGTCACCGAGGACCCGCGCCCGCACCTCACCCGGCTCTCGGCCGGCGGCTTCTTCGCGTTCGAGAAGGCCCAAAGCACGCTCGCGAGCTGGCTGATCGTCAGCGAGGCGGACAACTACCTGGTGCGGATGGCGCGCTCCGCGCTGCACGCGTACCTGCGCGAGTACGGGGAGTGGCGCTACTACTTCCTGTTCCACTACGTCTTCGAGTCGCTCGTGCTGTGCGACGACGAGGCCAACCGGCTGTGGGCGCGCTCGCCGCGCGGCTACGGGCGTCCGACGGCGTTCAAGAAGCACCGCGCCGAGCAGGCCGACGCGCTCGACCTGGACGCGCTGTTCGCCGAGTCGTTCGTGCAGAAGCTGAGCCACCGCCACAGCGACGAGGCGCTGGCGACGCCGGGCTCGCTCCTGAACCACCTGCTCGCGAGCTACTGAGCGGCGGCCCTACCGAGCGGCCCCCGCCCTGCGCGCCGCTTGCTCGACAGGGTCCGGGACCGGGGCCGCCGCCAGCAGGCGCCGCGTGTAGTCCTGCTCCGGCCGACCCAGCACGGCGGCCCGCGGCCCCGACTCCACCAGCTTGCCCTGGTGCAGGACGGCGACGCGGTCGGCGAGCTCGTCCACGACGGCCAGGTCGTGGCTGATGAACAGGCAGGCGAAGCCGAGGTCCCGCTGCACCTGGCGGAACACGTCGAGCACGGTGGCCTGCACGGACACGTCCAGGGCCGACGTCGGCTCGTCGGCGATCAGCAGGTCCGGGCCCAGCGAGATGGCCCGGGCGATGGAGACGCGCTGGAGCTGGCCGCCGGACAGCTCGTGCGGGTACCGGGACACCCACGCCGCGGGCAGCTCCACGCTCTCCAGCAGCTCGGCGGTGCGCCGCTCCAGCTCGGGCCCGCGCAGGCCGGCGTGCACCCGCAGCGGCTCGGCGACGGACTCGCCGATCGAGTAGCGCGGGTTCAGCGACGCCGCGGGGTTCTGGAACACGACCCCGATCCGGGCCCGGGCGGCGCGGACCGCGCGCGGGGTGTCCTGGCCGGGGCGGGTGCCGACCACCTCGACCGTGCCGGACGTGACGGGCGCCAGGCCGAGCGCGCAGCGGCCCATCGACGACTTGCCCGACCCGGACTCGCCGACCAGGGCGACGATCTCGCCGGGCTGCACGCTCAGGGTCACGCCGTCGACGGCGCGCACCGCGCGGCCCCGCCGGTCGCGGTACTCCACCACCAGGTCGTCGAACGCGAGGGCCGGCCGCTCGGCGCCGTCGGCCCCGCTCGGCCGGTCCGGGGTGCCGACGCGGGGCACGGCCGCCAGCAGCTCCCGCGTGTACGCGGCGCGGGGCGCCTCGAAGAGCTCCCGCACGACGGCGGTCTCGACCACCTCGCCGCCCCGCATCACGACCACGCGGTCCGCGAGGTCCGCCACCACGCCCATGTCGTGCGTGATCAGCACGATCGCCGTGGCGACCCGCTCCCGCAGGCGGCGCAGCACGTCCAGCACCTCGCGCTGCACGGTGACGTCGAGGGCCGTCGTCGGCTCGTCCGCGAGCAGCACCTCCGGGTCGCAGGCGAGCGCCATCGCGATCATCACGCGCTGGGCCTGGCCGCCGGAGAACTGGTGCGGGTAGAACTTCAGGCGCTCGGCCGGGTCGGGCAGCTCGACCATGCGCAGCAGCTCCACGGACCGCTCCCGGCGCTGGGCGCGCGTGAGGTCCGGCGCGTGCCGCCTGAGCATCTCGTCGAGCTGGTAGCCCACGGTGAACACGGGGTCCAGCGCGCCCGACGAGTCCTGGAAGACCATCGCGACGCGGCGCCCGCGCACGTCCTGCAGCGCGCGGCGCTCCAGCCCGATCAGCTCGACCCGGTCCTGCCCGGACCCGCCGAGGCGGGCGCTGCCGCCCACGGTCGCGTGCCTGCCGAGCAGCCCGAGCAGGGCGAGCGACGTGACGCTCTTGCCGGACCCGGACTCCCCGACGACGGCGAGCACCTCGCCCGGCAGCACGTCGAACGACACGCCCCGCACGGCGTGCACGTCGGGGGCGTGCCCGTCGTCGACGCGGAACGTGACGGTCAGGTCGCGCACCTCCAGCACGGGGGCGCGGTCGGCGGCAGAGCCGGACGCCGGGCCGGGCGTGGTGCCGGGCCCGGTCTCGGGCGCGGGTGTCTCGGGCGTGGTGCCGGAAGCGGTGGCGACGTCGGTCACGGTTCTCCTGTTCCGTCCGCCGGCTGGGCGTCGCGGTACGCCTCCCAGTCGGCGAGCATCTTGCGGTGGTACCCGGCAAGCCATTCCATGTAGTTGCGTGCGTTGACGAGGCGCCGGTGCGGGCCGTCGGCGTCGCCGGCGAGCGCGAGCCCGTCGTCGATCACGTTCCGCAGGTGGCCCAGGTAGTTGCGTTCGCCCGCGAGGAAGCTGCCCCAGATGTCGTCCTCGACGCGGAAGTAGTGCTGGCGGTCGCCGAGCACGGCGTGCCGCTTGACGAAGCCGGTCTCGACCAGCCGCCGGGTGCCCGTGGACACGGCCCCGGCGCTGGCCTTGAGCAGGCGCGCGATCTGCTGCGAGGACAGGTAGGGGCGGTCCACGATCATGAGCAGGCCGACGATCCGGCCCTCCATGCGCGGGCTGTGCGACGCGCCCCACGTCAGGGCGAACTGCTCCACGAAGTGCTCGGCCGCGGCGTCGAGCACGGGGTCGTCGGTGCCGTCGGCGGTGGTGCCGGCGTTCGGGCCGGTGTTCTGGTCGCCGGGCTGGTCAGCGGGGGTGTGGCTGCTCATGCGCCCACCCTAGGAGCCGGGCTCACGAGCGCCCCCTCGGGTCGAGCACGTCTCGCAGCACGTCGCCGAGCGTGATCATGGCCAGCACGGTGATCGTCAGCACGACGGCGGGCGCCACGAGCATGTGCGGCGACGTCTGGAAGTACGACTGCGCGCTGGAGAGCTGCAGCCCCCAGGAGATCGACGGCGCGTTCAGGCCGAGCCCGAGGAACGTCAGGGTGGACTCCGCCACGATGACGCTGCCCACCATGATCGTGGCGACGGCCAGCACGGGGCCCAGCGCGTTGGGCAGCACGTAGCGCGCGATGATGCGCCGGTCGGGCAGGCCCATGGCGCGCGCCGCCTCCACGTAGGGCGCGTCGCGCACCGTGCGCACCGACCCCCGCACGAGCCGCGCCATGGTGGGCCACGAGAACAGCGCCAGCACCAGGGCCACGGACACGGCGGACCGCGACCCTACCGACGTCAGCACGACGACGGCGCCGAGCAGGAACGGGAAGCCGAGGAACACGTCGGTCAGCCGGGCCACGACGCGGTCGAGCCAGCCGCCGTAGTAGCCGGCGAGCGTGCCGACCACCAGGGCGACGGCCAGCGCGACGGCGGTGCACAGCAGCCCCACGGTCAGGGACGCGCGCGTGCCGAACACGACGTTGGCCCACACGTCGCAGCCCTGCACGTCGGTGCCCAGCACGTGCCCGCCGCCGGGCGGCAGGGCGCTGGAGGCCAGGTCGCAGGCCCGCGGGTCGGGGTGGCCGAACCAGCCGGCGAACGCCGACGGTACGAGCGCGACCAGGCCGAGCACGGCGAGCACGGCCGCGGACACCCAGAACAGCGCACGACGGCGCAGGGTGCGCCAGACGCCACGGCGGGCGACGGCCGGTGCGGTGCCGGGGGCCGGGCTTCCCGCGGCGGGCCCCGTCGTGACGGGGGCGGCGGGCAGGGGTTCACTCATGGCGGATCCTCGGGTCGAGGACGGAGGCGAGCAGGTCGACGAGCAGGTTGGTCAGCAGGAACACGAGGATGAGCGCGGTGGACACGCCCACGATCGTGGGTCCCTCGTGCGCGCGGATCGCCTGGAACAGGAGCTGCCCGACGCCGGGCAGGTTGAACACGCCCTCGACCACGACGGTCCCGCCGAGCAGGTACCCGAGGTCGATGGCCAGGTAGGTCAGCACCGGGATCGCGGAGCTGCGCATGACGTGCACGCCCACCACCTGGCGCTCGCGCAGGCCCTTGGCCCGCAGGGTCCGCACGAAGTCGGTGCGCAGCGTGTCCACCACGGAGCCGCGCATCAGGCGCGCCACGGAGGCGAGCCCGAAGACGGCGATGACCGCGGCGGGCAGCAGGTACGCCGTCGGCCACCCCGCGCCCGTGCCGGCCACGGGGAACCAGGCCAGCTCCACGCCCAGCCAGAGCTGGGCGGAGACGGCGAGCACGAACACCGGGATCGACGTGGCGACCACGGTGCCGGCCAGGACCAGGCGGTCGCTGACGGCGCCGGCGCGCAGGCCGGCCACCAGGCCGAGCAGCACCCCGAGCAGCACCTCGATGCCCCAGGCGGTCAGGGCCAGGGTGATGGTCACCGGCCAGCGCAGGGCCATCCGGTCGGCCACGGACTGGCCCTGGAACGTGGTGCCGAGGTCGCCCTGCAGCAGCCCGCCGAGGTAGCGCAGGTACTGCTGGAGCACGGGCTCGTCCAGGTGGTAGCGCTCGCGCAGCTCGGCCACCACGTTCGGGGCCAGGGGCCGGTCGCCGCCGAGGGAGGCGATCGGGTCCCCGGGCAGTGCGAACACCATGAGGTAGATGATCAGCGTGACGCCGAGGAAGACCACGACCAGGTCGACCAGGCGCCGGGTGACGCGCCGGGTCATCGGCGCGCCGCCAGCACGTGCGACATGGCGAGCGTGGCGCCGTATTGCACGCCCACCAGCCGCTCGATCGGCAGCACCTCCAGGCCGGTCACGGCCTGGGCGTCGGCCAGCCAGCCGTCGTACAGGGTCCGGGCCTGCGCGTGCACGCGGTGCAGCCGGGCCGTGGCGAGCCCGGCCGTGGCCTCGGCGGCCAGCGCGCGGACCAGCATGCCGCCGAAGCGCAGCCGGAACATCCGCACGACCTCCTGGTTGCTGAACACCTCGGCGCCCGTGGCGGGCCGGGACGCCAGCCGCCCGGCCCGCACGAGCTCGCTGGTGCCGGCCTCCGTCATCATCGGCACGAAGGACTCGCTGGCCCGCAGGAACGGGCTGCGCAGCGTGAGGTCGGGCCGGGCTTCGTCGAGCAGGGCGGTCAGGGTGCTGCCGAGCTCGACGAGCGACTCCGCCTTGGCGCGGACGACGTCCACGTAGTCGGCGTCGGTCTCGCCCGCGTCGTCGGCCGCCGGGTGCGACCAGTACGGCAGCTCGGCGATCAGGGTCACCGTGCCGTGCCGCCGGGCGTACGCCGCCGACCCCTCGCCGCCGACCAGGGACGCGGCATCGAGCCCGAGGGACGCCAGGTAGTCGTACTCGTCCCGGGTGGACCCGGCCCGGTAGACCGCGGGCGCCAGCCGCTCCAGGGCGGGGGACTCGGGCTCGCCCGTGTCGAGCGGCAGGCCCAGCGCGGCGGGCACGGCGTGCAGCGGCCCGACGGCGTCCGGCAGGTCCTCGCTGAGGTAGTAGTACACGCCGCCCAGCTCGGCGTTGTGCAGGCTGACCATCAGCTCGGGCCGCAGCTCGTCGATCAGGCGCATGAGCGCCTGCGTCTCCGGGATCACGTCGTCGAAGTAGGCGTCCTTGTACGCGAACGGGAACGTCCACTCCACCTGCTCGGACGGCGCCGGCCGGTAGAAGCCCCGGGCGTACGCGGCCCGGTCGGACGGGTCGCCGAACCAGCTCTCGTTGAGCCGGGTCCCGTCGGGGTCGATGCACGGCACGAGGTGCCAGGTGGCATTCGTCGAGGCGCGCAGCCCGGCGTCGGCCACCAGCTCGGCGGCCAGGTGCTGGAGCGTGCGGAACCCGATGGGCTCGTTGGGGTGCACGCCCGCGAAGAGCAGGTGCGGCCGCGGCCCGTCGCCCACCGAGAACATCTCGATGGGCTCCCCGAGCCGCGACGTCCCCACGCGCCGGCGCCGCACGAGCCCCGGGTGGTCCTCGGCCAGGGCCGCGAACCAGTCCAGCAGTGCGTCGACCGTGGGGAAGTCGCTGGTAGGGGGGACGGCGCGGGCCCGTTCGAGGACGTCGTCGAGCAGGCCCGCGTCGAGCGCCCCGGTGGCGGTGCCGCTCATGCGCCCTCGGCGAGCACGACGGCGCTGAACGTCGGGTTGCCGACCGCGGAGGTGGGCAGCTCGGCCACGCGCTCCGAGGTCACGTAGGAGTAGGTCTCGAAGAACAGCGGCGGGGCCGGGAAGTCCTCCAGGAGGAGCTCCTGCACCGCGGCGTACGCCGCGCCGGCCGCGTCGGGGTCGGCCTCGGCGTCGGCCGCCGCGATCAGGTCGGCGACGTCGTCCTCGTAGTAGGGGATGCAGTTGGGGCAGCCGCCGTTCTCGACGAAGAACGAGCGCAGCGTGTTCTGCTGGCTGGGGTAGAGGGCGCCCCACCGGGAGAAGAACGGCCCGTCGATGTCCCCGGCCGAGCGCTTCTCGGAGAACTCGGCCCAGTCGGCGCTCGGCGTGGCGACGGCCTCGACGCCCAGGTTCTGCCGGAGCTGGTTGGCGATCGCCTTGTACAGCTCGTCCAGCCCGATGCCGCCCGGGAAGTAGATGTCGATGGTGCCGTCGAACCCGCCGGCCTCGTCCAGCAGGGCCTTGGCGGCGGTCGGGTCGTACGCGCAGAAGTCGCCGCAGATGCCCTCGGGCGTGCCCGCCTCGACGGCCGGGGTGAACGCGGTGGCCGGCGTGTAGAGGCCGCCGTAGACGACGTCGGAGATGGTCTCGCGGTCGATCGCCATCGAGATGGCCTGACGCACCCGCACGTCCTCGTAGCGCTCGTCCCACAGCGGCAGCCCGAGGAACGAGATGCCGGGGGCCTCGAACGTGTAGAGGCGCTCGCCGAAGTCGCCGGAGGCCTGCGGCAGCCGGGCCGCCGGCACGCTCGCGACGTCGATGTTCCCGGCCTGCACGTCGGTGTAGGCGGTGGTGGCGTCGGCGTACGGCACGAACGTGATGGCGTCGACCGTGGGGGCGGTGCCCTGGTAGTCGGGGTACGCCTCGGTCTCGATGGGCTCGTTCTCGACGTAGTCGCCGACCACCTGGAACGGGCCGTTGCCCACGGGGTGGGTGTTGTACGCGTCCATGTCCTCCAGGGCGGAGGCGGGCATCGGGTACATCGCGGTCTGCGCCTGGCTGACCTGCATCGGGAACTGGCCGTCGGGGCCGTCCAGCGTCACGGTGAACGTCAGGTCGTCCGTGACCGCCAGGCCCGACATCTCGGTGGTCTCCGGGTCGCCCTCGGCGGGGTTCAGGTCGTCGTACCCGGCGATGCCCGCGAGCTGGCCGGAGTTCTCGAACGCGTCCGGACCGTAGGCGACGGCGTTCCACGAGTCGACGTACGACTGCGCGGTCACGGGGGTGCCGTCGTGGAAGGTCCAGCCGTCCCGCAGCGTGACGGTCCAGGTGGTGGCGTCGTCCGACTCGATCGACTCGGCGGCCACGTAGGTGAGCTCGCCCTCGGCGTCGACCCAGGTCAGCGGCGACCACACGGCCATGTTCAGGTCGTAGGCCACGGTCTGCCGGGCGGGGATCGTCTGGATCGGGTCGGTCACGGCCACGCTGATGGAGCCGCCGCCGGTAGCCCCGGCGTCGTCCCCGCCGTCGGCGCCCGCCGAGCCGCAGGCGGACAGGGAGAGGGTCAGCACGACGGCTGTCACCGCGGTACCGGCGCGGTAGGGGAGCGGCCGTTGTCTCGAAATCATGGTTCCTCCACGAGTAGCGCGCTCTCGCGCACCGGGTCCTGCTCGGGTGGCGAACAGTTGAGCGCACACCGGTGAGCAGGGTCAATGAAGTTTCAGAAGGAAATGAAAGTTTTACGCGGCGGTCACACGCGACGGGTGCCGTGCGGGCCCTCGCTGGTGGTTCGATGACCCTGTGATCCACACGAGCGACTACGAGATCCAGGACGAGGCCCGCGTGCGCGACCTGGTCCGCACCCACGGCTGGGCCACCCTCGTCTCGGTGGCCGACGACGGCGCCCCGGTCGCCTCCCACCTGCCCGTCCTTCTGGAGGAGACGCCGGCGGGGGAGCCGATGAGCCTGCTCAGCCACGTCGGCCGGCCCGACGAGGTGCTGCACGCGCTCGACAGCGGCCGCGTGTCGCTGCTGATCGTGCAGGGCCCGCACGGCTACGTCTCGCCCGGCTGGTACGACATCACGCCCGCCGTGCCCACCTGGAACTACCTCGCCGTCCACCTGTGGTGCACCGTCGAGCTGCTCGGGCCCGAGGAGTCCTACGCGATCCTGTCCGACACCGTCGACCGGTACGAGTCGGTCATGCCCTCGCCCGCACGGCTGCCGAGCGTCGAGGAGTACGCGCACCGCATCGCCCGCGGGGCTGCCGGGTTCCGCCTGCGCGTCAACCGCTGGCAGGGCAAGGCCAAGCTCAGCCAGGACAAGCCGCGCGAGGTGGTGGAACGCGTGGTGACGGCGCTGGAGTCGGACCCGCACTACGCGCAGCCGGCGCTCGCGGCCGAGGTGCGCGCCGAGCTGGACCGTCGCCCGGACGACGCGGCATGACGGCCGCTGCTGAGCCCGTGCTGCTGTCGAACGCCCGCCTGGTGGGGTCGTCGAACGTAGGGTCCGTCGGCGGATCGGGGGGTGTGGGGCCGACGGGCGCTACGTTCGGCGGATCCGACGGCGCGCCGTCGGACGGGCTGGTGGGCGGGCTCGTCGACGTGCTGGTGCGGGACGGGGTGGTCGTCGCCGTCGGGGCGGCCGGGCGGGTCGGCGACGGCGGCGTCGAGCGGGTCGACCTGGACGGGCGGTTCGTCATGCCCGGGCTCTGGGACGCGCACGTGCACCTCACGCAGTGGGCGCTGGTGCGGCGCCGGCTCGACCTGTCGGGCGCGCGGTCGGCCGCCGAGGCCGTCGCGCTCGTGCGCGACCGGCTCGCCGACGGGCCGCCCGAGCCCGGCACCGCGCTGGTCGGCTACGGGTTCCGGGACGGCCTGTGGCCCGACGCGCCCACGGCGGACCTGCTCGACGCCGTCGCGGGCGAGGTCCCCGTGGTCCTCGTGTCCGGCGACCTGCACTGCGCCTGGCTCAGCACCGCCGGCCTGCGGTTCGCCGGCGTCGGCGCGCATCCCACGGGGCTGCTGCGGGAGGGCGAGTGGCTGCCGCTGGCCGCCGTCGTCGACCGGGCGCCGGACCACCTCGCCGACGCCTGGGTGGCCGACGCCGCCGCGGCCGCCGCGGCGCGGGGCGTCGTCGGCGTCGTCGACCTGGAGATCACGGACAACCTCACGGCCTGGCGGCGCCGGTTCGCCACCGGGTTCGACGCGCTGCGGGTGCGCTCGGGCGTGTGGACCCCCTGGCTGGACGATGTGCTCGCCGAAGGCCTGAGCAGCGGCGACGTGCTGCCCGGCACGGGCGGGCTGATGGAGCAGGGTCCGTTCAAGGTGGTCACGGACGGCTCGCTCAACACGCGCACCGCGTACTGCCACGACCCGTACCCGGGCCTGACCGGGTCCGAGGCCCACGGCATCCTGTCGGTGCCGCCGGCCGAGCTGGTCCCGCTCATGGCGCGCGCCGTCGCCGGGGGCCTGCGGTGCGCGATCCACGCGATCGGCGACCACGCCAACACGCTCGCGCTGGACGCGTTCGCCGCGACCGGCGCCCGCGGCTCGGTCGAGCACGCGCAGCTCCTCGACCCGGCCGACCTGGCCCGCTTCGCGGAGCTCGGCGTCGTCGCGTCCGTCCAGCCCGAGCACGCCATGGACGACCGCGACATCGCCGACCGGCACTGGGCCGGCCGCACGGGCCGCGCCTTCGCCTTCGGCGCGCTGGACGACGCCGGTGCGGTGCTCGCCCTGGGCTCGGACGCCCCGGTCGCGCCGCTCGACCCCTGGTTCGCGGTGGCCGCGGCGGTCAGCCGGTCCCGCGACGGCCGCGCGCCGTGGCACCCGGAGCAGCGGATCGGCCTGCGCACGGCCCTGGAGGCCTCGACGGACGGCCGCGGCCTGGTCCCGACGGCGGGCGCGCCGGCCGACCTGGTGGTCCTGGACGCCGACCCGCTGGCGCCGGGCGCAGACGCCGGCGACGCGGATGCCGCGGCCGCTGACCTGGCCGCCGCGGCGAAGTCGCTCCGCGACATGCCGGTGGCGGCGACCCTCCTGGCGGGCCGCTGGACCCACCACAAGTTCTGACCCGACCCCGGATCAGGTGAGTGCGGATGCAGTAGCGGAAAGCCCCCCTCGTTCCGCCACTACCTCCGCACTCACCTGATCGGCGGGGCCCACCGTTGACCGGTACGCATTTACGTATACGATATTCACATGAGCGACAGGAAGATCCGCGGGCAGGCGGTGAGCGAAGAACAGATCCAGGCCTGGGCCGATGAGGCGGAGGCCGGCTACGACGTGACCAAGCTGCGTCGCCGCGGTCGTCCGCCTGCGGGCGACGGGCCGGGCGAGGTGGTTCCGACCCGGCTGGACGCCGCGACGCTCGCCGCGCTGGACCGGCAGGCCAAGGCGGAGGGGCTGGCGAACCGGTCCGAAGCCATCCGGGCCGCGGTGCGCGCCTGGGCGCACGTCGCGTGAGGCTGCACGCCAGAATCGAACGTAGGGGTGGTCGCCGCATAACCGGTCATGCGGCGACCACCCCTACGTTCGACTCCGGGACTCAGGTCTCAGGGGCGAGCGCCACCGTGCGGAAGCCCGCGTTGCCCATCGACGAGTCCGGCGTGTTCGACGAGCGCGCCGAGTTGCGGTAGCGGTTGCAGTACGAGATGTGGCACAGGTAGCTGCCGCCCCGCAGGATGCGCATGCCGCCCTGGTCCGGGCCCGTCGGGTTCGCCGCCGGGGAGCGGTCGTAGAAGCCCGGGTCGAACCAGTCCTGGCACCACTCCCAGACGTTGCCGACCGGCTGCCACAGGCCGTACCCGTTGGGCTCGAACGTCCGCACCGGCGCGGTGGTGAGCCAGCCGTCGTCCAGGGTGTTGTCCCGCGGGAAGGCGCCCTGCCAGATGTTCGCGCGCCAGCCGCCGTCGTCGACCTCGGCGTCGCCCCAGGGGTACTTCGCGCCGTCGACGCCGCCCCGGGCCGCGTACTCCCACTCGGCCTCCGTGGGCAGGCGGCGGCCGGCCCACGCGCAGTAGGCGACGGCGTCGTTCCAGCTCACGTGGGTCGCGGGGTGGTCGTCGCGACCCTCGACGTCGGAGCGCGGCCCGCCCGGGTGCGCCCAGTCCGCGCCGCGGACGCCGAACCACCACGGGGTGGCCTCGGCCTGGCCCATGATGTCGGCGGGGTCGGCCTCGACGGCGAGGTGGAAGACGGCGGAGAAGCCGAACGTCTCCGCCTCGGTGCGGTAGCCGGTCTCGTCGACGAACCGCGCGAAGTCGGCGTTCGTCACCGTGGTCGCGTCGATCTCGAAGGCGTCGAGCGACACCTCGTGCCGGGGCGTCTCGCCGTCGCCGGGGTTCCGGTCGCCCGACGAGTCGCCCATCGTGAACCGCCCCGCGGGGACGTGCGCCTGCTCGACGTCGTGCCGGCCCCCGGCCGGCGCCGCGGCGGCGTCGGGCGGGCGGGAACCGAGCGGGACGAACGCGTCCCGCCCCGGGGTGCCGCAGCCGCACCCGCATCCCTCGTGCCCCGTTCCGGCCCGCTCGTCCCCGGTCTGCTCGTCGCTCGTCACGCTCCCACGGTAGCGGCGTCGTCCCCGGCGCTGTGACGTGGGACGACACGCCCCGACGACACCCCGCGCGTGCCCGGTTCACCCGGCCGGCCCGGCTACTTACGAGGCGATGCCGAAAGAACTGGAGTGAAATGGCGCTATGACGCGCTCTTGGTCCGGACAGCTCAGGTCCCTCGTCTCACGGGCGCGGGCACGAGCACGCGGGGCCACCGCCGCCGCCACGCCCGCGCCGCCGGAGGGCCCTCGGCGCCCCCCGGCGGGAACCCGGCAGCCCCTGGAGACCGTCCGTCAGGCCGTCGACCCCGCCGGCGTCCGCGACCTGGTGGTGATCTGCAGGGACCGGCCGGTCCTCCTAGGCCGCCGGTTCCAGGAGTGGTACCCCGACGCCCGGCTCACCGTCCTGTACGACGGTCCCCAGGTCCCGGCGGCGGAGCACGGGTTCGGCCTGACCCGGTTCGCCCACGAGCGGGGCATCCTGCGGGCGCTGGCGTCCGTGCCCCCGGCCGACCTGATCGTGGACACGCGGCGGGCGCGACCCGCCGCCGTGCGCAGCACCTTCCGCCGGGCCTTCCTCGCGCTGGCCGACGGCGGCCGGTACGTCGCCCGCCTGGAACCCGCCCCCGACGGCGCGGCGCCGGCCCCCGGTGACAGCGCGCCCAACGGCGACAGTGCCGGCGACATCGCCGACGACGTCCGGGAGCTCGTCCGGCGCCAGGGCCTGCCGACGTCCGAGCGGCGCAAGCTCAGCAGCGCGCTGGAGCTGGGCCTGGCTCGCGCCCTGGCCGGCGTGACCACCGAGGGCGACCTCCTCGTGCTGCGCAAGAAGGGCGAGCACGTCCTCAAGCTCGGCGTGGAGGACACCCGTACCGCGCTCGCGGCCCGCGGCGTCGAGCCCCGGGTGATCGCCCGCGTGCCCGCGGAGCGGCACGTCTCGGCGTCGTCGATCTGGTCCAGCGACGCGGCGCTGGCGGCCGAGCGCCTGCCCGACGCCGTCGACGTGGGCGAGCTGACCTGCACGGTCTACGCGGACGTGCTGGTCGCGCCCCGTCAGGTGGCCGTGCTCGAACGGCTCCTGCTGCCGACGTCGTACTTCCTGCCGGGCCGGTCCAGTCGCAGGACGCGCGGCATGCACTACTACGGCAGCGACTACTCCGGGCTGCTGCAGGAGGGCGTCGAGCCCGAGGCGCTGCCCGGCACGTTCTACCACCTGGACAACCAGATCCCCGGCCACTACGGGCACGTCATCACGCACGACCTGTCGAAGCTGTGGGCGTGGGACGCGGCGCTCGCCGAGCACCCCGGCCTGCGGCTGCTGATCAGCCCGCCCGAGGGCGCCGACGACCTCCCCGCCTATACGTATGAGCTGCTCGGCGCCTACGGGATCGGCCGCGAGCGGGTGCGCCTGATCACCGGTCCCGTCCGGGTGGAGCGCTTGATCACCGCGACGCAGGCCTTCCAGCAGCCGAACTTCCTCAGCCCCGCCGCGCGGGACGTGTGGGCACGGGTGACGGCGGGGCTGCTCCCGCGGGCCGGGCAGGACCCGCTGCCCGAGCGGGTGTTCGTCTCGCGCCGGGTCGCGACCCGAAGGCGCTGCCTCAACGGCGACGAGGTGGAGCGCCGGTTCGAGGACGCCGGGTTCGTCGTCGTCTATCCCGAGGACCTCTCGCTGCCGGACCAGGTGCGGCTCTTCTCCGCCGTGCCGGTGGTCGCGGGCTACGCGGGGTCGGGGCTGATCAACACCGTGTTCTCGGCGGGCCCGGCCACCCGGATCGTGCTGGCGTCCAAGAGCTACTGGGCCACGAACGAGTACCACATCGCCGCGATGTACGGCGGGGACCTGCACTACTTCTGGTGCGACCCGGTCTTCCCCGGCGGGCCCGGCGGTTCGCCCGACGACGCGGGGACGGGCCGGTTCCACGCGGACTACGTGTTCGACGTCGGCCGGGACGGCCCGGCGCTCGACGCGCTCCTGGCGTCGCTCGGCGCGGCCGTCCGGCAGCCCGAGCAACCCCGGCCGACCGGCCGCTGACGGCCCGTTCGTCGCGCGGACCGTCGCCCTGTGCGACCGTCGCGCGACGGGCTGCCGCTCGACCCGCCGCCGCTCAGCGGGCCGCCGACCGCGCGGCGACGGCCGCGGCGACCTCGGGGTCGGAGCTGGGTCGCGTGACGCCGTAGCGCGCCAGGTAGCCGATCCGCGACTCCCGGACGTGCGCCGCCATCAGGGCGGCGGCCCGCTCGCCGTCGCCGGCGTCGATCGCCCCGACGATCACGCGGTGGTCGGGCCAGAGCCGCTTGCCGCGCGACTGCATGTCGGCGGCGTAGAGCCACTCGATCTTCCAGGAGAGCTGGCGCAGCAGCCGGGTCAGGGTCGCGCTGCCGCTGAGCTCGGCGACCGCGATGTGGATCTCGTCGTTGATGCCGACCAGGGGGTCCAGGTCGCCCGCGGCGACGTGCGCGTCCCCGGCGTCGAGCAGGGCGGCGATGTGCCGCCGCAGGCGCCACCAGTCCTCGGGGCTCTCGTCGCCCGAGTAGAGCGCCGCCGCCCGCCGGGCGGCGCTGCGCGCCGTGGACACCTCCAGGGCCTCCCGCACCGCGAACAGGTCGTCGGCGTCGTGCACCGGGATCGCTGCGACCCGCGAGCCCACGTGCGGCCGGGAGTCGATGAACCCCTCGCTCTCCAGGCCGCGCAGCGCCTCCCGGACCGGCACCCGCGAGACGTCGTACCGCTGGGCCAGCGAGGCCTCGGTCACGCGGGCGCCGGGCGTCAGGACGCCGGCGATGATGTCGCGCCGGATCGCGTCCTGCACGGTGGGCCGGACCAGGGCGGGGAGCACGGGCTCATCGGGCGAAAGCGGCACCGGGGATGGCTCCTAGCAGGTCTCGGGTGTAGTCGGCCCGCGGGGAGTGGAACACGTCGTCGACGGCCCCCTGCTCCTCGACGCGGCCTTGCCGCAGCACCACCACATTATCCGCTATGCCGCGGACCACCGCGAGGTCGTGGCTGATGAACAGGTACGACACCCCGAGTCGTTCCTGCAGGTCAGCGAGCAGGGCCAGGATCTGCTCCTGGACCAGCACGTCGAGCGCCGAGACCGCCTCGTCGAGCACCAGCAGCTCCGGCCCGGGGGCCAGCGCCCGCGCGATAGCGACCCGCTGCCGCTGCCCGCCGGACAGCGCGCCCGGATGCCGCTGGGCGACGTCGCGGGGGAGCGCCACCTGGTCCAGCAGCTCCGCGACCCGCGCCCGGCGCGACTCCCGGTCGCCGATGCCGAAGATCCGCAGCGGCTCGTCGATCACCCGCTCCACCGTGTGGGTCGGGTCGAGGGACGCGTACGGGTCCTGGAACACCGGCTGCACGCGGCGGCGCAGGGCGCGCCGCTCGGCCCGGCCCGCCCCGGCGATGGCCTTCCCGTCCACCAGCGCCTCGCCCGACGTCGGCGTCTCCAGGCCCAGCAGGATGCGGGAGACCGTCGTCTTGCCCGAGCCGGACTCGCCCACCAGCGCGGTCGTGCCGCCGCGCGGCACGGAGAAGGACACGTCGTCCACCGCGCGCAGCAGCCCGCCGCGCCCGCGCACGCGGTACTCCTTGACGAGGTTCCGGACCGTGACGACGTCGCCGCCGGCTGCGCCGTCGTCCGCCGGCCCGCCGGGCGCGCCGACGACGGCGCCCCGGCCCGCCGACACCCCCGCCTCGCCCTGCGCGACGACGGCCGCCGGCGCCGCCGCGACCAGCCGCCGCGTGTACTCGTGCTGCGGGGACCGCAGCACCTGCTCGGGCGTGCCCTGTTCCACGATCCGGCCGTCGAGCATCACGATCACGCGGTCGGCGCGGTCGGCGGCCAGGCCCAGGTCGTGCGTCACCAGGATCATCGCGGTCCCGTGCGCCTCGGCGAGCGCGACGAGGTGGTCCAGGATGCGCCGCTGCACGGTCACGTCCAGGGCCGACGTCGGCTCGTCGGCGAGCAGCAGCTCCGGCTCGCGCGCCAGGGCCATGGCGATGAGCACCCGCTGACGCATGCCGCCGGAGAACTCGTGCGGGAACTGCTTGGCGCGCCGCTCCGGCTCGGGCACGCCGGCCTCGGCCAGCAGCTCCAGCACACGCTGCCGCACCGCGGGGCCGCGCAGGCCGTCGGCGCGCAGGGCGTCGGCGACCTGGTCGCCCAGCCGCATGGCCGGGTTGAGGTTGGTGCCCGGGTCCTGCGGCACCAGCGCGATGCGGCCGCCCCGGACGGCGCGCATCCGCGCCTCGCCCGCGGCGGCGAGGTCCTCGCCGTCGAGCTCGACGGTGCCGCCCGTGATCCGGCCCGCGCCCGGCAGCAGCCGCAGGAGCGCGGCCACCACCGTCGACTTGCCGGAGCCGGACTGGCCCACGATCGCCACCCGCTCCCCGCGCGCGACGTCGAGGTCGACGCCGCGCACGACGGGGGTGTCGCCGTACGCGACGTCGAGCCCGCGCACGCGCAGCAGCGGTGCGGCGGTGGTGTCAGCGTCCTGCGGCATAACCCTGCGCTCCTCTCGGGTTGGCGGCCGCGCCCAGCAGGCCCGTGGCCGGGTCGCGGGTCACGGCGGACAGGCGCCCCAGCGCCCAGTCGCCGGCCCGGGTCACGACGTGGCCGCGGCCGACCAGCCCCGCGATGACGTCGTCGCCCAGCCGGTCCTCGACCACGGCCCCGCCCGGCGTCCAGGTGCGCGGCCAGAACGACCCGGGGAACGACGTCGTGTGCAGGGCCGGCGCGTCGATCGCCTGCTGCGGCGTGTACCCGCCCACGAGCACGCGCAGCAGGAACAGGAGCTGCCACTGGTCCTGCTGGTCGCCGCCCGGCGAGCCGAGCGCGATCACGGGCTCGCCGTCGCGCAGCACGAGCGTGGGCGTGAGCGTGGTCCGGGGGCGCCGTCCCGGCGTCAGGGCCGACGGCGACGCCTCGTCCAGCCACGTCATCTGCAGCCGCGTGCCCAGGCAGAAGCCCAGGCCGGGCACCGTGGGGGAGGACTGGAGCCAGCCGCCCGACGGCGTGGCCGAGACCATGTTGCCCCAGCGGTCCACGACGTCGATGTGGCAGGTGTCGCCGCGGGTGGCACCGGTGTGCTCGGGGGAGTCGGGGGAGGGGACCTCCACCGTCGGCTCGCCCACGCCCGCCGCCGCCCCGCCCCCGGGAGCGCCCGGCAGCGACCCCGCGGGCGCGCTGGTCGCGTACTCGGTGCGCAGCACCGGCAGGGCCGGCGTCGTCCGCCCGGGCACGTCGCCCGGCCGCAGCTCGTGGCTCGCGGAGTCCCCGATCAGCGCCCGCCGCGCGGCCGCGTACTCCTCGCTCAGCAGGTACGTCAGCGGCACGTCGTCGGACGCCGGGTCGCCGTACCAGACGTCCCGGTCGGCCAGCGCGAGCTTCTGCGCCTCGATGACCGTGTGCGCGCCGAGCTCGGTGGACGGGTCCAGCGCGGCGTCGTCGAGCCCCTCCAGGATCTTGAGGGTGGCCAGCAGCGCCGGGCCCTGGCCCCACGCGCCGGTCTTGGCGACCGTGTACCCGCGGAAGGTGACGGTCGTGGCGTCCTCGTACGACGCCGAGAAGGCCGCGATGTCGGCCGCCGTGATGACGCCGGCGTGGTCGCCGCCGTCGGCGTGCCGGTGGGGTGTGGCGACGAACGCCTCGACCGCGGCGCCCACGCGCTCGCGCCACGCGGCGCGGGCCAGGTCGATCGCCTCCGCCCGGTTCGCCGCCCCGGAACCGGCGGCGACGACGGCGTCCAGCAGGTCGGCGTACTCCGGGTTGGTGACGACCGTGCCGGGGGCGGGCGCCTCGCCGTCGGGCAGCCAGTGCGCCGCCGAGGTAGGCCAGTGCTCGCGGAACAGGCCCGCGACCGTGGACAGGGTGCCCGCGACGCGCTCCAGCAGCGGGTGCCCGTCGCGGGCGTACCCGACCGCGAAGGCGAGCACGTCGGCCAGGTCCCACGTGCCGTGGTCGCGCAGGAGCAGCAGCCAGGCGTCGACGCTGCCCGGCACCGCCGCCGCCAGCGCCCCCGAGCCCGGGACCAGGTCCAGGTCCTCGGAGCGGTAGTGCTCGATCGTCGCGCCCGCGGGCGCCGGGCCCTGGCCCACCAGGACGCGCGGCGCACCGGGCTCCTCGGCGGTCACGAAGACGCCGGTCATGTCGCCGCCGGGCCCGTTCAGGTGGGGCTCCACGACGTGCAGCACGAACGCGCCCGCGACCGCCGCGTCGAAGGCGTTGCCGCCCCGCTCGAGCACGGCCTGGGCGCTCGCGGTGGCGATCCAGTGGGTGGAGCCGACCATCCCGAACGTGCCCCTCAGGTCGGGGCGGGTGGCGTGGGCTGCGGGCGGGGTGAAGGACGTCATGGTGCTCACTTACGGTCGGTGGACGGGTCGAGGGCGTCGCGCAGGGCGTCCCCGAGAAGATTGAACCCGAGGCAGATCGCCACGATGGCCAGGCCGGGGAACAGCGCGGCGGTGGGCGCGCGGCCCAGGTACTGCTGCGCGTCCGAGAGCATGATGCCCAGGGACGGCGTCGGCGGCTGGATGCCGAGCCCCAGGAACGAGAGCACCGCCTCGCCCAGCACGGCCGCCGGCATGATCACCGTGGCCTGCACGATGATCGCGGAGAGGCAGTTGGGCAGGATGTGCTGCCCGAGGATGCGGGGCCCGGACGCGTCCATCGCGGTGGCCGCGAGAACGAAGGGACTCTCCTTGAGCCGCATCGTCTCGGCGCGCACCACGCGCACCATGGTCGGCACCTGCGCGATGCCGAGCGAGATCGCGGCGCCCGCCAGGCTGGGCCCGTTGATGGCGGCCAGGCCGACCGCGAGGATGAGGAACGGGAACGCGAGCGTCACGTCGGTCAGGCGCGAGACGGGCGCGTCCAGCCACCGCCAGTAGCCGGCGGCCAGCCCGAGCGGCGTCCCGACGACGACGGCGAGGCCCACCGCCACGATCCCCACCATGAGCGAGGCCCGGATGCCGTACATCATCCGGGACAGGACGTCGCGGCCCAGGTCGTCGGTGCCGAGCGCGAAGCCGACGGTGCCGGGAAGCTGGAACGGGGCGTCGAAGTGCACCTCGGCGGGCCCGTGGGGCGCCAGCAGCGGCGCGAGCAGCCCGGCCAGGACGACGACGGCGAGCATCACGCCGCCGGTGATCGCCTGGCCGGTGCGCAGCCGGGACAGCAGCCGGCGGGGGCCGACGGCGGCGGGCGCCGGGCCGGGAACGAGATCGCTGTGCTCGATGACGGTCATGAGCGGCCTCCCACCCGGATACGGGGGTCGATGACGGAGTACAGGACGTCCACGGCGAGGTTGACCAGCACGTACCCCACGGTGGTCAGCACCACGACGGCCTGGATCACCGGGTAGTCGCGCTGGAAGACGGCGTCGAGCGTGAGCTTGCCGAAGCCCGGCAGGGCGAAGATCTGCTCGGTCACGACGGCGCCCGAGATGAGGCCGCCGAGCTGCAGCCCGGCGATCGTGACCACGACGATCAGGGAGTTGCGCAGCCCGTAGCGCAGCAGCACGCGGGTGCGGCCGAGGCCCTTGGCGCGGGCCGTGCGCACGTAGTCGGTGCGCATGGCCTCGATCATCGAGGCCCGGGTCTGCCGCATGATGACGGCGGCCAGGCCGGTGCCGAGGATCAGCGCGGGCAGGGTCAGGTGCACCACCCAGCCCACGGGGTCGTCGGTGAGCGGTACGTAGCCCGACGCCGGGAACAGGCCCAGGCCGATGCACAGGTACAGGATCGCGAGCATGCCGAGCCAGAAGTTCGGCACGGACAGGCTGGTCAGCGCGGCCGCGTTGGCGACCCACTCCGGCCAGCGCCCGCGGTAGCGCTCGGCGAGCAGGCCGAGCGCCACCCCGGTCACGACGGCGACGACGATCGCGTAGAGCGACAGCCAGAGCGTCACGGGCAGCGTGGCGCCGATCATGCTCGCGACGGACGCCCCGGTGCGGGTGGACTCGCCGAGGTCGCCCGAGGCGACCTCGGCGACGAACCGCCCGTACTGCACCCAGACCGGCTGGTCCAGGCCGAGGTCGGCGCGGATCATGGCGAGCCGCTCCGGCGTGGCCTCCTCGCCCGCCATGGCGAGCGCGGGGTCACCGGGCAGCATGCGCACGCCCAGGAAGATCACCATCGACGCGAGCACGAGCGTGATCGCGGACTGCCCGAGGCGGACGAGGAGGTAGCGACTCATCGGAGGTGCTCTCAGCCCTCGGCCGGGTCGACGAACGCGGCGTTGCTCAGGCGCACCACGCCGTCGGCGTAGGTGGAGATGCCCGCGACCTCGTCGGCGTAGCCGGTCAGGCTGCGCGTCCGGTAGAGGTAGATGATCGGGTTGTCCTGCTGCACCTGCGTGACGACCTGGCCGTACAGCTCGGCGCGCTCCGCCGGGTCGATGACGGTCGCGGCCTGTGTGAGCAGGTCGTCGACCTCGGGGTTGCTGTACCCGGAGTAGTTGTTGCCGGCGCCCGTGGACAGGAAGTTGAACATGTTGCCGTGCGGGTCCACGCGGCCCGACCAGCCGAGCTGCAGCAGGTCGAAGTCGCCCTGCTCCTGGACCTCCAGCAGCGAGGAGTACTCGACGGGCACGATGGTGAGGTCGAAGCCGCCGTCGGCCACCGAGGCCTGGACCGCCTGCGCCAGGCGCAGGGTGTCGGGCGTGTTGGTCACCTTGATCTCGATCTCGTACGGCACGTCCGCGCCGGCCTCCTCCAGGAGCGCCTTGGCGCCCTCGGGGTCGTACTCGGGGCAGGCCTCGCTCGCCTCGCTGGTGAACGGGGACGCGGGGGAGACCGGGGAGCAGGCCGGGTCGAACCGGTCGTTGAAGACGGACTTCACGAGCTGCTCGCGGTCCACGGCCATGGACAGGGCCTGGCGGATGCGCGGGTCCTGCGCGATGGGGGTGTCGATCTCGCCGGGCGGGTTGCCGACGCCGTCGGTGTTGCCCACGTTGACCGTCATGGCCTGGTAGCCCAGGGAGCCGACCTCCAGGAGCCCGACGTTCTCGTCGTCCTCCAGCTCGGCGAGGTCCTGCGTCGAGATCGTGTCGGCGACCTGGACGTCGCCGGAGCGCAGGTTGGCGGCGCGGATGCTGGCGTCGGTGATGATGCGGTAGGTGATCGAGTCCAGGTGCACGTTCTCGGCGTCGTAGTACAGCGGGTCGCGCTCGACCGTGATCGACGTCTGCGGCACGCGCTCGACGAACTTGAAGGCGCCCACGCACACGGGGTGCTCGCCGAAGCCGTCGCCCGCCTTCTCGAGCTCGGTCGGCGACATGATCATGCCCGCGCGGTCGGCGAGCACCGCGGTGAGCGGTGCGAACGGCGTCTCATAGGTGATCTCGACCGTGCTGTCGTCCAGCGCGGTGACCTCCTCGATGGGGCCCAGCTCGCTGCGGCGCGACGAGTCCTCCTTGGTGAGGTGGCGCTCGATCGACGTCTTGACGGCCTCGGCGTCGAACGGGGTGCCGTCCGCGAACTGCACGCCCTCCATCACCGGGAAGGTGACCGTGAGCCCGTCGTCGGACACCTCGGGCAGCTCCGTGGCCAGCATCGGGACGATCTCGCCCGCCTCGTCGACGTCGTAGAGCTTCTCGCACATCGTCTCCATGACGTAGCGCGTGTAGAGGGACGACGAGGTGGTGGGGTCGAGCACGTCGGGCTCCGCGGACAGGGCCATGACGAGGTCGCCGCCCTCGGCGATCGTCCGGCCGTCCAGGGTGACGGTGGTGACGTCGGCGGTCTCCTCGGCCGGGGCGGAGGTCTGCACCTCCTGACAGCCGGACAGGACGAGCGCCGCGGCGAGAAGGCCGGCGGCGGGGGCGAGCGGGCCGCGCGGCCGCGGCAGTGATGTGCGCACTGGAGAATCCAATCCGGATCTGAGAAGGACGATTGCATACAATCACTCGAATCGAGACGAGTGTGTATGCAATGGATTGCAGTCCTGTTAAACCTCTGTGTCGCCGGCCGGGCAAGGGCGCGTCCCTTTTGGGCGGGTGAAACCCGTGGGTACAGTCACGCCATGGAAAAGGACAATGAGGTCACTTCGCAGGGGGTTCCAGGAGACCGGCTGACCGAGGAGCCGCAGGCCTCCCTGGAGAAGCCGCGCTGGCGGATCATCGGCCCGGGCCTCGTGGTCGCGGCCACCGGCATCGGCGCCGGCGACCTGGTCGCCACGATGGTCGCGGGCAGCAACTACGGCTACGCGCTGCTGTGGGCGGTGATCCTCGGCGTCGTCGTGAAGATCGCGCTGGTCGAGGGCGCGGGCCGCTGGACGCTCGCGACCGGCCGCACCATCTTCGACGGCTGGAAGTCGCTCGGCCTGTGGGCCGTCGTCTACTTCGGCGTCTACGTGATGATCTGGGGCTTCAGCTACGGGGCCGCGGCGATGTCCGGCGTCGGCCTCGCGCTGAACGGCCTGTTCCCGGTGCTGGACATCCGGTACTGGGCGATGATCTCCGGCGTGGCCGGCCTGCTGCTGGTCTGGTTCGGCAAGTACAAGCCGTTCGAGAACGTCATGGCCGTGCTGATCGGCGTCATGTTCGTGACCGTCGTGGGCTCGGCGGCGCTGACGACGCCCAACCTCGGCGAGATCCTGGCGGGCCTCGTGCCGATCATCCCCGAGGGCGCGGTGCTGAACACGCTCGGCCTCGCGGGCGGCGTCGGCGGCACCATCACGCTGGCCGCCTACGGGTACTGGCTCACCGAGAAGGGCTGGGACACGCCCCGCTGGATGCGCGTCATGCGGATCGACAACGCCTGGGCGTACTTCATGTCCGGCGTCTTCGTGATCGCGATGCTCATCGTGGGCTCGGAGCTGCTGTACTCCGCGGGCCTGGCGGTGGCCGACGGCGAGCAGGGGCTGGTCGACGTGGCCGACGTGCTCGCCCAGCGGTACGGGACGTTCATGGCCCCGCTGTTCCTGGTCGGGTTCTTCGCCGCGACGTTCTCGTCGGTGATCGGCGTCTGGCACGGGGTGTCGCTCATGTTCGCCGACTTCGTGGCGACCATGCGCAACCTGCCGGCCGACGACCGCCGCCGCGGCGCCGGCGGCACCTACTACCGTTGGTACATCCTCTGGCTGACGTTCCCGCCGATGGCGCTGCTGTTCCTCGACAAGCCGATCCTGCTGGTCGTGGTCTACGGCGCGCTGGGCTCGCTGTTCATGCCGTTCCTGGCGCTGACGCTGCTGTTCCTGATGAACAGCAAGGCGGTGCCGCGGCAGTGGCGCAACACGTGGTGGGTCAACGTGATCCTGGTGCTGGTGGCCGCGATGTTCCTGGTGCTGGGCGGCAGCGAGCTGGTCAAGGCGGTGGCGCCGGTCTTCGGCGGCTAGCCCTTCCCACCGCAACGTGTCAGACCCTCAGGTCCCTCGGGGGACCTGAGGGTCTGACACGTGCGGAAGGTGGTGGCGGGGTCAGGCGGCCGCCGTGGCGCCGCGCATCGCGTGGACCTTCTCGTAGATCTCCGCGAACGCGTCGAGGGTGCCGTCCACGGCGTGCGCCGCGACGAGCTCGCGGCCCGCCGCCCCCATGCGGTGCCGCAGGCCGGCGTCCGCCAGGAGGTCGCCGAGCCGGTTCGCCAGCTCGCGCACGTCGCCCGGGGTGTAGAGCCAGCCGTTGACGCCGGGGCGCACCAGGTGGGGCAGCGCCATGGCGTCGGCGGCGACCACCGGCAGGCCCGAGGCCATGGCCTCCAGCGTGACCAGGCTCTGCAGCTCGGCCACCCCGGGCATGCAGAACACGTCGGCGTCGGCGTAGGCGGTGAGCAGCTCGTCGTCGGGCACGTACCCGCGGAAGCGGACGCGCCCCGCGACGCCGGACTCGGCGGCGAGCGCCGCCCAGTCGTCGGCCTTCGTGCCCGTGCCGACGATCTCCAGCTTGCCGGGGAGGCCCTCGGGGAGCAGGGCGAAGGCGCGGATGATCTCGTCGACCCGCTTCTCCTGGTCCAGGCGCCCGACGAACAGGACCGTCGGCTCGGTGCGGCCGTCGCGGACCGTGGTGGTCCAGCGGTCGGTGTCGATGCCGTTGGACACGGGGACGGCGTGGCTGAGCCCGGCGTGCTGCGCGAGCAGGTCCACGGCGCGCGGGGTGGGGGCGGTGACGACGTCGGCCTTGGCGTAGACGCGGCCGATGTCCTGCCAGAGCCAGCGCCCCACGGTGCGGTGCATCGAGCCGGGCACCAGCAGGTAGCCGACGAGGTTCTCGGGCATGAGGTGGTTCGTGGCCACGATGGGGAGGTTCGTGCGGTGCGCGGCGTCGACCAGGGCGCGGCCGACGATGAAGCTGCCGTTGGTGTGCACGACGTCGGGCCGGACCTCCTGCAGGATCTCGGTGATCCCCCGGCGGGTCTCCCAGGGCAGGGAGATCTGCAGGTTGTGGTGCGTCGGGTACCGGCTGGAACGGAGCCCGTGCAGCACGACGCCGTCGCGGACCTCACGGACCGGGCGGCCCGTCGGGGACGGGGCGACGACGTGCACGTCGTACCCGCGGCGGGCCAGGCCGGTGGCCAGGCTGCCGGCGAACCGGGCGGCGCCGTTCACGGCGGGCGGGTAGGTGTCGGCGCCGATCAGGATCGTGCGGGGAGTGCCAGGCAGGGTCACTGTGCTGTACCTCTCGATGGTCCGGGAAGTCTCGAAGGGTCGGTACGCGCCGCGCGGGCCGCGACGGCGTCGGGGTGGAGCCGAGCAAGGACGAGCACCCCGGCGGACGCGGCGAGCGCCGCGCCCCCGAGGAGGAACCAGGTGCCGACGGGCGTGCCGGCGCCTTCACCGAGGAGCACGGCGCCGAGCAGCACGGCCACGATCGGGTCGACGACGGTGAGGCACGCGACCACGACCTCGGGCGGGCCGGCCGGGTAGGCCTGCTGCACGAGCCAGCCGCCCAGCACCAGGGCGAGGAGGGCGGCCGCCCCCGTGCCCAGCACCTGGGGGTCGGTCCAGCGGGTGCCGTGGGCGAGCTCCTGGAAGATCACGCGCATCAGCGCGGAGAGCAGGCCGAACGCGGCGGCTCCCGCCGTCGCGCAGGCGACGCAGCGCAGCCAGCCGCCGATCGGCAGGCCGCCGGCCCCGAGGGCGACGACGACGCCGCCCACGACGAGGATCGTCGGCAGGGTGGATCCGGGCGGCGGCGCGGTGCCCGAGCCGGCGCTCACCGACGCGGCGACGAAGACGGCCACCCCCGCCATGGTCAGGGCGACGCCCAGGAGCACGCTCCGGCCGGGCGCCCGCCGGAGGAGGAGCGAGGAGAGCAGCACCGCCACGGGGACGGCGAGCACGCCGATCGGCTGGACCAGGCGCAGCGGTGCGAGGGCGAGCGCGACGGCGTGCACGATCGTGCCGGCCGCCGCGAGCCCGAACCCGGCCAGCCAGCCGGGCCGGCGCACGATCCGGCTGAGCCGGCGCAGGGACAGGACACGCTCGCGGGCCAGGGGCTGCCCGTAGAGGTCGGCCACCTCGCGGTGCTGCAGGACTGCTGCCCCGGCGAACAGGGCGGCGCCGAGCACGGCGAGGGCGACCGCTGTGGCTTGCATGGGACAACGGTGACGTAAGGATGCACTTCTCCGCCACCAGGTTTCCCCCCGTAATGACATGGGGGTTTACCCCCATCTTTCTCCGCCCTCTCCCGTGACCGTCCCCGGAGTGCTTAGGGTCAGCGCGATGAACACCGAAACCCATCCGCGCGACCGGGCCGCGTCACCGCTCGAGGGGCCGCGCGGGGCCGCGCGGGCAGCGGCCTCCGAGGAACCGTACGCGGGACTCGTCGCGGCCACACCCGCACGCGACGCCGACCTCCTGATTCGTGGCACGCGCGCCCACGTGCGCGTCTACGGCGACCCTGCGGCACCGGGCCGGCTCGTGTTCCTGCACGGGCTGCGCGGTGACCACCACGGGCTGGAGCCGATCGTCGCCCATCTCGTGAAAGAGTGCCCTGACCTGCAGGTATGGGTCCCCGACCTGCCCGGCTTCGGCGCGTCGGCACCCCTCGCGGACGGCGTGCACGACGTCGCCGGCTACGCCGCGTGGACCGCCGAGCTGCTGTCCGCCGTCGCGCCGGAGGGGGACGCCGTGCTGGCGGGCCACTCCTTCGGGTCGATCGTCGCCTCGGCCACCGTGGCGGCGCCGGCCGGGCCCGCCGAACCCACCGCGGAGGGGCGTCGGGCGCCGCTCGTGCGGGGTCTCGTGCTGGTCAACCCCATCGCGACGGCCGCGCTGGACGGTCCGCGGCGGGCGATGAGCGCCGTCACCGTGGGGGTGCACCGGCTGGCCGCAGCGCTGCCGGAGCGGGTGGGTACCGGACTGCTGCGTCACCCGCTGTTCACCCGGGTGGCGAGCGTCGCGATGGTCACCTCGGACGACCGGACCCTGCGCCGCTGGATCCACGCGGAGCACGACCGGTACTTCTCCGGGTTCGCCGACCGGCGCACCCTGCTGGAGGCCTTCCACGCCTCGGTGGGGACCGACGTCTCGGCCTACGCGGGGCGCATCGGCGTGCCGACGCTGCTGGTCGCCTCCGAGAACGACGACGTCGCGCCGCTGCCCTCGCAGCGGGTGCTGGAGGGCCTGCTCGCCGACGCGCGGCTCGCCGTCGTCCCGCGGATCGGGCACCTGGCGCACTACGAGGCGCCGGACGTCGTGGCCCGGGAGACGGCCGCATTTCTCGCCGGTCTCCAGGCCACCGGAGAGCGGGATGAACAGTGAGGGAAGATCGGATGAAGATCGTCGTCGACTGCCGCTACCTGCGGGTCGGCCGGCACGACGGCATCAGCCGGTACACGGCGGGGATCGTCACCGCGCTGGCCCGGCTGCACCCCGTCGAGGTGCTGGTGAACGACGAGCGCCAGCTCGACCACCTGCCGGCCGGGCTGCCGTGGCACCTCGTGAGCGCGCCGACGAGCTGGCGCGAGCCGTTCGTGGCGCGGCAGGTGCGCCGTACGGGGGCCGACGTCGTGTTCAGCCCGATGCAGACCATGGGCACCTGGGGGCGGGACTACCGGGTGGTCCTGACCCTGCACGACCTCATCTACTACCGGCACCCCACGCCGCCGCGGGACCTGCCGGCGCCCGTGCGCCTGCTGTGGCGGGCCTTCCACCTCGCGTGGTGGCCGCAGCGCGTGCTGCTGAACCGGGCCGACGCCGTCGTCACCGTCTCGGAGACCACGCGCGACCTGATCGCCCGGCACCGGCTGACCCGGCGCCCGGTGACCGTGGTGCCGAACGCGCCGGACCCCGTGCCGGACCTGCCCCGCGGCGCGCGGACCCGGTCGCTCGTCTACATGGGCTCGTTCATGCCCTACAAGAACGTCGAGCTGCCGGTCCGGGCCATGGCGCAGCTCCCGGGCTGGGAGCTGCACCTCATGAGCCCGGTCAGGGCCGAGCACCGCGCCCGGCTCCAGGCGCTCGCCGGCGAGGGCACGCTCGTGTTCCACGACGGCGCGTCGGACGAGACCTACCGCGACGTGCTGCGCCGCGCGACGGCCCTCGTCTCCGGCTCCCGCGACGAGGGCTTCGGGCTGCCGCTCGTGGAGGCGATGGCGCTCGGCACGCCCCTGGTGGTCAGCGACATCCCGGTGTTCCGCGAGGTCGGCGGGGCGGCGGGGGCGTACGTCGACCCGGACGACGTGGACGGCTACGTCGCGGCGGTCCGCGCGCTCGACGACCCAGGCACCTGGGCGGAACGGTCGGCCGCCGCACGGCTGCGCTCCGCCGGGTACGACTGGGACACCTCGGCCAAGACGCTGCTGGCGCTCCTGCTAGGGTGATCTTTGACCGTTATCGTTCCGTGATCTAAGGTCGGCGGCGATGACCCGTCCTGACGAGAGCCTGAGCGCACCCCTTCCCGAGGCGAGCCCTGAGGCCACGGGCGCCCCACGCCGCAAGGTGACCGGCCGGCTCGTGGCCATGGACGGCCTGCGCTTCGGCGCCGCGGCGGCCGTGCTGCTCTACCACTTCACGGCGACCTCGACGGTGACCAGCTACTGGGGCGCCGACCCCGAACGGGCGTTCCCGCTGCTCAACGAGGTCACGCGGTACGGCTGGCTGGGCGTCGAGCTGTTCTTCATGATCTCCGGGTTCGTCATCCTGCTCAGCGCCGACGGCCGGGGGATCGCGGGCTTCATCGCCTCCCGGGTGGGCCGCCTCTTCCCCGCCTACTGGGCGTGCATCGTGCTGACGGTGGGCCTGCAGCAGTTCTGGTCGGGCGGGCGGCAGACCAGCATGACCGAGACCCTGGTCAACCTCACGATGGTGCAGGACCTCTTCGACGTCACCGGCGTCCAGGTCGTGTTCTGGACCCTGCTGGTCGAGCTCAAGTTCTACCTGCTGGTGCTCGCGGTGCTGGCGCTGGGCCCGCTCACGCGCAACCGCGTGCTGACCTTCGCCACGCTCTGGCCCCTCGCCGGCTGGGCCGCGCAGGAGTTCGGCGCCCACTGGCTCGCCGAGTGGCTCGTGCCCGTCTACGCCCCGTACTTCGCCGTCGGCATGCTGCTCTTCCTCGCCTACCGCGACGGCTTCGACCTGGTCACCGGCACGCTGCTCGTGGGCGGCCTGGTCCTGTGCGCCATGCGGGTGCTGGAGGCCGCCGGCCGTGCGTCCGACCTGCAGGGGGTCACGGTCAACCCGGTCATCGCCGTGATGATCATGCTGGCCAGCGTCGCGGCCGTCTGGGCGACGACGCTCCGCGGGCGCACCGCGCCACCCCGCCGCGTGGCGGCCGCGCTCGGCACCGTCGGCGCGCTCACCTATCCCGTGTACCTGGTGCACACGCAGTTCGGGTACGCCGTCATCGACGTGCTCGCCCACGAGACCACCCGCACCGTCGCCCTCTTCGCGGCCGGCGCGCTGAGCCTGGTCCTGGCGCTGGTGATCCACTACGGCGTCGAGCGCCCGACGTCGGCCCGGCTGCGCCGGGCGGTGCAGGCCGGCCTGCTGCGCTGCTCGGCGGCGCTGCGCTCGCGCGGGCTGATGCGCGCCTGGGACGACGTCCGGACCTGATCCCGGGGATCGGCGCGGGCCCGGCGCAGGCCTGGCCCGGGCCCGACGGCGGAGCGTGCGGCGCGGCTCAGCGCGGCGGGTCGGCCACCGCGAACGGGAGCCGGTGCAGCAGCTCCGCCTGCTCCTCCGCGCGCCTGCGCTCCCGCTGCCCGGCGCCGAGCTCGCGCTCGCGGCGCTCGGCGAGCACCGCGTGCAGGAACGCCTCGGGGTGCGTGCCCGGCGGCGGGCCGGGAGCCACGTACGGCTCGATGCGGCCCGCGAGGTCGTCGGCGAGCCGCGCCCGGGACTCGGGCGCCAGCCGCGCGGCCCGGCCCAGCATCTGCCGCGCGGCCAGCGCCAGCCCGTCCGGGAGCCGGCGCATGTCCGCCGTGCGCGCCCACGCGGCGAGCGACTGCGGCATCACGATCGGGGCGGACAGCGGCTTGCCGCCCCGCACCCGCACCGCGTACGTGCCCGCAGCGAGGTCGCCGAGGCGCTTGCCCTTCGCGTTCGACAGCGAGGCGATGGCGGCGATGCCGCCGAACGTCATCCACAGCTCGAACACGCCGATCAGCGCACGCACGAGCGCGTGCCGGAACCGGACCGGCCCGCCGTCGTCGCGCACCACGCGGATGCCGCAGGCGAGCTTGCCCACCGAGCGGCCGCGCGACAGCGTCTCGACCGTGACCGGGACGCCCACCACGACGGCGGCGCTCGCCACGGCGATGACGATCACCGCGACGTCCTCGCTCAGGGTGGCGGTCTCCAGGAACCACACCGCGCTCGCGACCAGGATCGCGGTGACGACCACGCCGATCACGATGAAGTCGAGCATCGCGCCCATGGCGCGGGTGATGAACGATGCCGGGCGGGCGTCGAGCACCACGCCCTCGCCGATGACGATGCCGTCCTGCACGATTCCTCCGGTCGGGGCTGTCGGATGGTGCGAGCCTCGGGACGTGCCGCTGCCCCTGTGCGGCAGACTACCGTCGTGGACATCGACGCCTTCACCGCCGTGCACGCCGCAGAGTGGGACCGCCTCAAGGAGCTCGCCTCGCGGCGCCGTCTGGACGGCGCCGAGTCCGACGAGCTGGTCCGCCTGTACCAGTCGGTGGCCACGCACCTGTCCACGGTCCGGTCCGCGGCGCCCGATCCCGCGCTGGTGACCCGCCTGTCCGACGTGCTGAACCGGGCGCGCACCCGCATCGCCGGCACGCACGAGCCCGCGTGGCGCGAGGTGGTGCGGTTCGCCGTGGTGTCGCTCCCCGCCGCGTTCTACCGCATCCGGTGGTGGTCGCACGCGGTGACGGCGGCCTGCCTGCTGGTCGGCATCGTGGCGGGCGCCTACGTCGCCTCCGACGAGCAGGCGCTGAACGCCCTGATGCCGCCGTCGGCCCAGGAGGAGTACGTCAACAACGCCTTCGCCTCCTACTACGACCCGGGCATCGAGTTCGCCGGCGTGGTGTGGACCAACAACGCGCGGATCGCGGCGCTCGCCGTGGCCGGCGGGATCACCGGGTTCTTCACCCTGAACGTGCTCTGGCAGAACGCGGTCCAGATCGGCGCCACCGGCGGCATGATGGCCGCCCACGACGAGCTCGACCTGTTCCTCACGCTCATCGCTCCCCACGGCCTGCTGGAGCTGACCTGCATCTTCGTCGCCGGCGCGGCGGGCCTGCGGCTGTTCTGGACGCTCATCGACCCGGGCCACCGCAAGCGGTCCGTCGCGATGGCGGCCGAGGGCCGCGCCCTGATCACCACGGTCATCGGCCTCGCGGTGGCCCTCGCGGTCTCCGGCCTCGTGGAGGGCTTCGTGACCGGCTCCGAGATGTACTGGTGGCTCAAGATCGTGATCGGCGCGATCGTGCTCGCCGCGTTCTGGGCCTACGTCTACGTGCTGGGCGGACGCGCGACCCGGGCCGGCGCGACGGGCGACCTCGCCGAGCACGAGGCCGGGGCTACGGTGGTGACAGCCGGGTGACGGTTGGGCGACGACCCGCCCGGCGGCCCGAATTACGCCACCCTGTGTCGGTGCCCCGTACTAGGGTTGCGGCGCACGGCACGACCTCAGACGACACCCGGAGCACGCCCCCATGACGACGCCCGAGAGCGCACCCGACCAGCCGGCGCAGCCCACGCCCCCGCAGTCCGGAGGGTCCCAGCCCGCCGGCTGGGGCGAGCCGCCGCGCTACGGGCAGTACGCGCCCGGGTACGACCCGTCCGCCGAGCAGGCGCCGGCGCAGCCGCAGTACGGCACGCCGCCGGCCGGGCCGGCCGGGCCCGCGGGCCCGCCCGTGCAGCAGGGCCAGTACGGCGGGGGCCAGTACGGCCAGAACCAGTACGGGCAGACGCAGTACGGCCAGTACGGCCCGTACACGCAGGGCGGCCCCGTCCCGGGCTACCGCCCCGCCGCCGACAAGCCCGGCATCGTCCCGCTGCGCCCCCTGACGCTCGGCGAGCTGTACGACGGCGCGTTCGGCGCCGTCCGGCACAACCCGGCCGTCACCCTCGGGCTCACGGCGATCATCGTCGTGGTGGCCGTCGCCATCGGCACCCTGATCAGCATCCCGCTGACCACCTGGTTCACCGACCTGTTCGGCAGCGTGCTCGCCACCGCCGGGAACGACCCGGTGCTTGACGAGATGGGCTTCACGCAGGAGATCATGGGCGTGACCTACGGCTCCATGCTCGGCACCGGGCTGCTGCTCACCCTCGCGACGCCGCTGGCCATGGGCGTCATGGCCGTCTCCGTCAGCGACTCCGTCATCGGGCGCAAGATCTCGGTGTCCGACGCCTGGCACCGCGTCGCCAAGCGGGCCTGGTTCCTGATCGGCTTCTCGCTGCTGACCGCCCTCGTCGTCATCGTGGCCTACACGCTCGCCGTCGGCATCGTCGCCGGGCTGTTCCTCGTGGACCCCACGCTCGGCGTCATCGGCCTCTTCCTCGTGCTCGCCGCGCTCCTCGTGGCCGGCGTCTGGGCGTTCACCCGGGTCATCCTCGTGGCGCCGGCGCTCGCGGTCGAGGGCGGCGGCTTCTGGGCCACGACCCGGCGTGCGTGGAAGCTGACCCGCGGCACGTTTTGGCGGGTGCTCGGCATCTACCTGCTGACCTCGATCATCCTCAGCGTCATCGGCCAGGTCGTCGCGTTCCCGATCGGCGCGCTCATGGGCGTCGCGATGATGACCGCGAGCGACATCGGCGTGGCCATCAGCTACGGCATCACCTACGTCATCACGGGCGGCATGAGCGTGCTGTTCCTCGGCGGCGTCGTCGCCCTGCTCTACATCGACACCCGGATGCGTCGCGAGGGACTGGACGTGCAGCTGCAGGCCGCGGCAGCGGCCGCGGCGGACAAGTGACATGAGGGCCGATCTACCCGTCGTCCCGGACCGGGACACGGCACGCGAGTGGCTCACGAGCGAGCTGCAGCGTCCCGAGTACGCCGAGCGGGAGTCGCTGCTGTCGCGCCTGGTCAACTGGGTCCTGGACTGGCTCAACGGCATCCAGTGGCCGGGCACGGGCATGTCGGGGGCGCAGCTCGGGCTGCTGATCGCCGGCGTCGCCGCGATCGTCCTGCTCATCGCCTGGCTCGTCGCCGGGCCGGTGCAGCTCGGCCGCGCCCGGAAGGGCTCCGCCGAGGTGCTCGACACCGACGACGCGCGCACGGCCGCGCAGATGCGCACGGCGGCCGACGCCGCGGCGGCGTCGGGCGACTGGCGGACGGCGGCCGCGGAACGCTTCCGCGCCGTCGTCCGGTCCCTGGAGGAACGAGTGATCATCGAGCCGCGACCCGGCCGCACGGCGCAGGAGGCCGCGGGCGACGCGGGCGAGCGCCTGCCCGCGCAGGCCGCCGGCCTGCGCTCCGGCGCCGACCTGTTCGACGGCGTCGAGTACGGCGACCGCGTCGCCACGGCGGCGGACGACGCCGCGCTGCGCGAGCTCGACGCCGCGGTCGCCGCGGCGCGGCCCGTCGCGACCGGCTCCGGTACTGGAACCGGCGCGACCGGCTCCGGCAGCTCTTCTGGTGCGGCGGCCGCCGCCGCCGCCGCCAGCGCGGACGAGAACGCCGACAAGCCGGGGGTGTCCGCATGACCTCCCCGCACCCCGCCCCGATGTCGCTCGCGGCCCCGCCGCCCGCCCCGACGCCGCCCTCGGCGGTGACCGTCGCGCCCACGGGTCCCGTCGACGAGCCGCCGGTGGTCATCGGCGACGACACCACGGGCCGCTCGCGGGCCGCGAGCCGGTGGCGGCGCCTGCGCTGGCCACTGACGGTCTTCGGGGCGGTGGCCCTGTTCGTCCTGTTCCTCGCGGTGGTCCGCCCGCCGACGTCGGCCGACCCCAACGCGCCGGACAACCCGGAGCCGGGCGGAGCCATGGCCGTGGCCGAGGTGCTGAAGGACCAGGGCGTGCGGATCACGCACGTCACCTCCGTGGCCGACGCCGTGGCGGCGGCCGGGCCGGACAGCACGCTGCTGGTCACGCCCAACCCGTCGTTCTTCGCGGACGACCAGATCTCCGCGCTGAACCGCACGGGCGCCGACCTCGTCGTGATCGACCCGGACTACAGCATGGTCGCGGGCGTGAGCCGCGACCTGCTCGACATCACGTACGGGGTGTCGCCCGAGCCGGTCGAGCCGCAGTGCGACGACCCCGCGGCGCAGGCGGCGGGCACCGTCACCCTGGCGCCCGGCCTGTACGACGCGTCCCGCGCGGGCGACCCCGTGCGGCCGGTCCTGTGCTGGCCCGACGGCAACGGCGCGTACGCCTACGCCCGCCTGGACTTCCCGGACCGCTCGGTCACCGTGGTCAGCGACCCTTCGGTGCTCCGCAACGGCACGATCCTGGACGAGGGCAGCTCCGCCCTCGCGCTGTGGATGCTCGGGCAGAACGAGGACCTCGTCTGGCTGGTGCCGAACCCGATGGACGTCACCACCGGCGGCGACGAGCCCACGCCCGCCGACCGCGGCCAGGTCAACGCCGTCATGCCGCCCGGCTCCGCGCCGGTCGCCCTCGTGGTGGTGCTCGCCGCGGTGCTCCTCGCCTTCTGGCGCGTGCGCCGCCTGGGCCCGCTGGTCGTCGAGGACCTGCCGGTCCTCGTCCGCTCCGCGGAGGCCACGCGCGGTCGCGCCCGTCTGTACCGGGCCGCCCGTGCCCGCGGGCACGCCGCGGCCGGGCTGCGGGCGTCGTCCGCCGACCGGGTCGCCACGCGTCTCGGCCTGGCCCGCTCGTCCGACGCCAACACCGTGGTCGACGCCGTCGTGGCCGCCACGAACCGCCCGTCGCAGCAGGTGGCAGACCTGCTCTACGGCCCACCGCCCGCTGACGACGCCGCGCTCGCCGAGCTCGTGCGCCGACTCGACATCCTGGAGAGCGAGGTCCACCGACCGTGACCGAACCAGCCTTCCCCCACCAGAGCGCGGCCCAGCCCGCCGAGCCGACGTCCGCCCCGCAGGACGGGCAGCCCGCGGCCCCCGCCGCACCGGCTGACCGGACCGTGCAGACCGCGCCGTCGGACGCCGCCGCCGACGCGGCGCAGCCGCCCGCTGCGGCCGAACCCGCCGCCGAGCCGCCCGCCCCGTCGCAGGAGCTGCGCTCCGCCCTGGCCGCGGTCCGCACGGAGGTGGGCAAGGCCGTCGTCGGGCAGGACGCGGCCGTGACCAGCCTGCTCATCGCGCTGCTGTGCCAGGGCCACGTGCTCCTGGAGGGTGTGCCGGGCGTCGCCAAGACGCTCCTGGTGCGCACCCTCGCCGCGGCCCTGAAGCTGGACACCAAGCGCGTCCAGTTCACGCCCGACCTGATGCCGGGCGACGTGACGGGCTCGCTCGTCTACGACGCGCGCACGGCCGAGTTCTCGTTCCGCGAGGGCCCCGTGTTCACCAACCTGGTGCTGGCGGACGAGATCAACCGGACGCCCCCGAAGACCCAGGCCTCCCTGCTGGAGGCGATGGAGGAGCGGCAGGTGTCGGTGGACGGCACGCCGCGTCCGCTGCCGGACCCGTTCCTGGTGATCGCCACCCAGAATCCCGTCGAGTACGAGGGCACCTACTCGCTGCCCGAGGCCCAGCTCGACCGGTTCCTGCTCAAGCTCGTCCTGCCGCTGCCCGAGCGGGAGCAGGAGGTCGAGGTCCTGGCCCGGCACGCCGCCGGCTTCGACCCGCGCGACCTGGCCGCGGCCGGGGTCACGCCCGTGGCCGACGCGACCGTGCTGGAGCGTGCCCGGGCCGAGGTGGCCCGGGTCCAGGTGTCGCGCGAGGTGCTCGGCTACGCCGTCGACGTCTGCCGCGCCACGCGGTTCTCGCCGTCGCTCTCGCTCGGTGTCTCGCCGCGTGGCGCCACCGCGCTGCTGCGCACCGCGCGGGCCTGGGCGTGGCTGTCGGGCCGCTCGTTCGTGACCCCCGACGACATCAAGGCGCTGGCGCACCCGACGCTGCGGCACCGCGTGCAGCTGCGCGCCGAGGCCGAGCTCGAGGGTGTCACCGCCGAGGGCGTGCTGGACACGGTGCTGGCCTCCGTGCCCGTGCCGCGCTGAGGGCGGCATGGTCGTGACGTGGCGGGCCGCCGCCCTGATGGGGCTCGGCGTGGTGCCCGTGCTGATCTGGCCGACCGACGGGACGGTGCTGGTCTGGGCCACGGTCGTGGTCCTGGCGTGCGTGGCCGACGTCGCCCTGGCGGCGTCGCCGCGCCGCGTGGCGGTGCAGCGGCGCGTGCCGGCGTCGGTCCGGCTGCGGTCCGAGGCCACCAGCGAGCTCGTGGTCCGCAACGCCTCCGGGCGGCGCCTGCGGGCCGTGGTCCGGGACGCATGGGGCCCGTCGGCCGGCGCGGGACCGGGCCGGGGCAGGTCCGAGCGCGTGCGTCCGGCGCCGGGCGGGCCGGGGCGCCACCACGTGGACCTGCCCGACGGCGAGGCCGCGCGCCTGCCGACCGTCCTCGTGCCGACGCGGCGCGGTGACCGGGCGGCGGGCGGCGTGACCGTGCGCAGCCTGGGGCCGCTCGGCCTGGCGGGCCGCCAGGTGACGCTGCCCGTGCCGGGCCGGCTGCGCGTGCTGCCGGAGTTCGCCAGCCGCAAGCACCTGCCGTCGCGCCTCGCGCGGCTGCGCGAGATGGACGGCCGCGCCGCGGTGCAGATCCGCGGCGAGGGCACGGAGTTCGACTCGCTGCGGGAGTACGTGGTGGGCGACGACGTGCGCTCGATCGACTGGCGCGCGACCGCCCGGCGGCGCGAGGTCGTGGTGCGCACCTGGCGTCCCGAGCGGGACCGGCGCGTGCTGATCGTCCTGGACACCGGGCGCACGGCGGCGGCCCGCGTGGGCGCCGCCGACTCGACGGGCGCCCCGCGCCTGGACGCCAGCATCGAGGCGGCGCTGCTGCTCTCGGCCCTGGCCGGGCACGCGGGCGACCGCGTGGAGCTCGTGGCCTTCGACCGCACCGTGCGGGCGCGGGTGGCGGGCGCCGCCGGGCCGCGGCTCATGCCCGCCCTGGCCGAGTCCCTGGCGACCGTCGACCCCGTGCTGCTGGAGACGGACTGGCCCGGCGTCGTCGCGCAGGTGCGCACCCGGATGACGCAGCGGGCCCTCGTCGTGCTGCTCACCACGCTCGACCCGGCGGCCGTGGAGAACGGCCTGCTGCCCGTGGTCGACCAGCTCGCCCGCGACCACACCGTGGTCGTCGCGTCCGTCGCGGACGAGGAGGTGGCGGCCCTGCGCGCCGGCCGCGAGACCGTGGCCGAGGTGTACGACGCCGCGGCCGCGGCCCGCGGCGACCTGGAGCGCACCGCGGTCACGACGATGCTGCGCCGGTACGGGGCCGACGTCGTCGAGGCGCTGCCCGACGACCTGGCGCCGCGCCTGGCGGACGAGTACCTGGCGCTCAAGGCGGCGGGCCGGCTCT
Organism: Promicromonospora sukumoe; assembly: GCF_014137995.1. Lineage (NCBI taxonomy): Bacteria > Bacillati > Actinomycetota > Actinomycetes > Micrococcales > Promicromonosporaceae > Promicromonospora > Promicromonospora sukumoe. Next base: position 543,351 of record NZ_JACGWV010000002.1, on the reverse strand, counting down.
GACGCCGGGCGCCGGGCCCGGGACGTCGCCCCGGGCCCGGCGGGCTCAGACCCCGAGGTGGCGGAGCACGGCCAGCACCCGGCGGTGGTCCGCGGCGTCCTGCGGCAGGTCCAGCTTGGTGAAGATGCCCGCGACGTTCTTCTCGACCGCACCGTAGGACAGGTGCAGCAGGTCGGCGATGGCCTTGTTGGAGCGGCCCTGCGCCATCAGGCCCAGCACCTCCCGCTCCCGGGCGGACAACCGCTCCAGGGCGACGTCCTGGCGCGCCGAGCCCATGAGCTGCGTGACCACCTCGGGGTCCAGCACGGTCTCGCCGCGCGCCACGCGCCCGAGCGCGTCGACGAAGTCGCGCACGTCGGCCACCCGGTCCTTGAGCAGGTAGCCCACGCCCCGGGCGTCGCCGGCCAGCAGCCGGCTCGCGTACCGCGTCTCCACGTACTGCGAGAACAGCAGCACCGGCAGGGCGGGGTGCCGTGCCCGCAGGCCCAGCACCGCCCGCAGGCCCTCGTCGGTGAAGCTCGGCGGCATGCGGATGTCCGCGACGACGACGTCGGGCAGCGACTCCTCGCGCGCGACGCGGGCGACCTCACGCTCCAGCGCGGCCCCGTCGCCGACGGCGGTCACGGTGTGGCCCCGCCGCGTCAGGAGCGCGGCGAGGCCGTCCCGCAGGATCGCCGAGTCCTCGGCGATCAGCACGCGCAGGCCGTCGCCCGACGGCGGGGCGGTGGGCCCGGTCACGGCGGTCACGCAGGTCCGGACGGGCTGGTGGTCGGCAGGGTCACGGTGACCACCGTAGGCCCGCCGACGGGGCTGGACAGGTCGAACGTGCCGTCGACGGACCGGACGCGCTCGGCCAGTCCGGCCAGGCCCGACCGCAGCCCCGAGCCGTCGGGCGCCACGACCCGCGCGCCGCCGCGGCCGTCGTCGCGCACCCGGATGCGGAGCGCGCCGCCGGACCTTGACCCGGGCCCGGAGCCGGACCCCGAGCCGGACGCGTCCCCGCCCGTGGCCTCGACCAGCACGTACACCCCGGAGGCGCGGGCGTGCTTGGCCGCGTTGGTGACGAGCTCGGCCACGGTGAAGTACGCGATCGACTCCAGCGCCGGGGTCAGGCGGCCGTCCGCCTCCACCCCGGGGTCGACGTCGACGGTGACCGGCAGCGCGGACCGCGCGGCGAGCGTCTCCAGGGCCACGCCGAGGCCGTTGTCGAGCGCCGGCGGGTGGATGCCGCGGGCCAGCTCGCGCAGCTCGGTGAGCGCCTCCTTGGTCGACGAGTGCGCCGTGTCGACCAGCTCGGTGGCCTGCGCGACGTCGCCGCCCTCGGCCAGGTGCTCGCGCGCCTCGCCGAGCTGCATGGCGACGGCGACCAGGCGGGCCTGCGTGCCGTCGTGCAGGTCGCGCTCGATGCGGCGCAGGCGCGCGTCGGCGTCCTCCACGGTGCCGGTGCGGGAGCGCTCCAGCTCGGCGACCCGCAGGCTGGCCCGGGTGGGGCTGAGCAGGGCGGTGGTGAGCACCCGGAAGAGCAGCACGAAAATCCGGGTGACCCACGGCCAGCAGAGGAGCAGCAGCAGCCCGACGAGCGCGGCGAGGGCCATCCGCGGGGGAGTGTCCAGGAAGTAGGCGTCGCCGAACTGCGCGCCGCGGTGCATCGCGCCGTCGGCGCCGACCTGCTCCGGCAGGTACCGGTACCAGAACCAGTACGTGAGGCCGCCCAGGCCGGTGCCCAGGAACGTGATGCTCGTGACGAAGGCCGCGATCGCCAGGGGGAACGTGACGAACATGAACAGCAGGGCGCGCCAGCCGGTGGCGTCGCCGATCAGGGAGCCGATCGTGTGCCAGAAGCCGCGGGGCCGCACGTAGGGCGCGGGCACGGCGACGTCAAGGTCGAGCAGGTCGCGGGCGAGGCCGCGGTACACCCCGCCCCAGCCGCGCCCGCCGGCCACGACGGCGCCGGCCACGAACAGCCCGACCACGGTGACGGCGATGCCTGCGGTGAAGCTCACGGCGAAGACCGCGTACGTGAAGGCGAACGGGGCCAGCAGGAGCACCAGGGTCAGGTAGCCCTGCTCCCGCCAGGTGCGCGCGGCGAAGGGCGCGGTCAGGAAGTTCTGGCCGGGGCGGGCGGCACCACCGGGGACGGCACCGCCCGGGACGGCGGCGGCCGCGGGCCGGTCGGCAGTCATGGTTGTCATGGTGCCAGGTTCGCCCCCGGCGCCGCCCCGGCGACATGGTGTCGTCCGCCAGGTTCCGCGGGGGCTGTCCCCCCTGTCCGGGGGCGGTCCACCCGCGGCCGGAGGGATACCCCCACCGGGTGAACCTGGGCGGAACACGCCAGGTCGAGGGGCACGAGGACAGGTTTGCTGGACCAGGCTGGCACACTGGAGGGCATGAAGGTACGAGTTCTTGTCGTCGACGACGACACAGCACTGGCGGAGATGATCGGCATCGTCCTCAAGGGCGAGGGCATCGAGGCGATCTTCTGCGCCGACGGGGACTCCGCGCTGGGCATGTTCCGGACCCATCAGCCCGACCTCGTGCTGCTCGACCTCATGCTGCCCGGCAAGGACGGCGTCCAGGTCTGCCGCGAGATCCGCGCCGAGTCCGGTGTGCCGATCATCATGCTGACGGCCAAGTCGGACACGCTCGACGTGGTGGTGGGCCTCGAGTCCGGCGCGGACGACTACGTCTCCAAGCCGTTCAAGCCCAAGGAGCTCGTGGCCCGCATCAAGGCCCGCCTGCGCCGCAGCGAGGACCCGGGCCCGGAGCGCCTGGTGGTGGGTGACGTCGAGATCGACGTCACCGGACACACCGTCACGCGCGACGGCGAGCGCATCGCGTTGACCCCGCTCGAGTTCGACCTGCTCGTGGCGCTGGCCCGCAAGCCGTGGCAGGTGTTCACGCGCGAGGTGCTGCTGGAGCGTGTCTGGGGCTACCGGCACAGCGCGGACACGCGGCTGGTCAACGTCCACGTGCAGCGCCTGCGCTCCAAGATCGAGCGTGACCCGGAGAACCCGGAGATCGTCCTGACGGTGCGCGGCGTCGGCTACAAGGCGGGCGCGACACGCTGATGCCGTCCGGCCTGGTCACACGGCTCCGCCGGGTGGTCTCACGGGCCCGGGTGGTCACGGTCCGGGCCACCCGTCGTGGCGTGGCGCAGTGGCGCTCCTCCCTGCAGCTCCGTGTCGTCACCACCGCGCTCGCGATCGGGCTCGCGGCGATCGCGGTCCTGGGGCTGTACCTGTCGACGTCGGTCCGTGACGGGATCTACGAGCAGCGCCTCGCGGCGATCGACCGCGAGGCCGCCGCGCTGACGGCCCAGGTCTCGGAGAACTTCTCGAGCGCCGCGACGACGTCGGACGGCGAGCTGCAGAGCCTCCTGAACGACACCATCGCGACGCTCGGCGCCACGAGCGGCTCCACCGCGCAGGACTACTTCCTGCTGCAGGAGCCCGGCGGCACCGCGCAGGTGGCCGACGTCGCCTCGCGGGGCGACCTGACGGAGGTCGTGGTCACCGACGAGCTGCGGCAGGCGAACATCGCGTCCGAGGACGACCAGGTGCTGCAGGCCGTGGGTATCCCGGCGGCCGACGACCCGGGCGTGGTCCGGCCGGGCGTCATCGTGGGCTCGACCGTGCAGGCCGCGCCGGACTCGCGCTTCGAGATCTACTACCTGTACTCGCTGGAGCCGGAGCAGGAGACGCTGTCGTTCGTGCACCGCGTGCTGCTCGCGGGCGGGTTCGGCATGCTGGCGCTGCTCGGCGTCGTCACCTGGACCATGGCCCGGCAGACGGTGACGCCCGTGACGCGGGCCGCGACCGTGGCCGAGCGGCTCGCCGAGGGGCACCTCTCGGAGCGCATGCCGGGCGCGCGCGGCACCGACGAGATGGCGAGCCTGGCGCGGTCCTTCAACGAGATGGCCGAGAGCCTGCAGGACCAGATCCGGCGCATGGAGGAGCTCTCGGCCATGCAGCGCCGGTTCGTCTCCGACGTGTCGCACGAGCTGCGCACGCCGCTGACGACCATCCGGATGGCGAGCGAGATCATCCACGAGTCGCGCGACCAGATGGACGCGGACGCCAGCCGCTCCGCCGAGCTGCTCCTGGGCCAGATCGACCGGTTCGAGTCGCTCCTGGCGGACCTGCTAGAGATCAGCCGGTTCGACGCCGGTGCCGCCGTGCTCGACGCCGAGCGCCGCGACCTGAGCGACCTCGTCATGTCCGTCGTCGAGCAGGCCGCCCCGCTCGCGGAGACCAAGGACGTGCGGGTCTCGGTCCGCCTGCCCGACGCCGACGCCGCGGCCGACTTCGACCCCCGCCGGATCGAGCGCATCCTGCGCAACCTCGTGGTCAACGCGATCGAGCACGCGGAGGAGCGTCCCGTCGAGGTGACCGTGGCCGAGGACGACCGCGCGGTGGCGGTCGTGGTGCGGGACTACGGCGTCGGCATGACCAAGCAGGAGGTCGAGCACGTCTTCGACCGGTTCTGGCGGGCCGACCCGGCGCGTGCGCGCACCACGGGCGGCTCGGGCCTGGGCCTGGCGATCGCGCTGGAGGACGCGCACCTGCACGCCGGGCGCCTCGACGCGTGGGGCCGGCCCGGTCAGGGCGCGAGCTTCCGCCTCACGCTGCCGCGCAGCGCCGGCGTGGAGGTGGGGGAGCCGCCCGTGACCATGGCGCCCGCGTCCCACGAGCCCGGCGTCCGGACCGGGCAGATCCCCGTGGTGCACCCGTCCGCGGGCCCGACGCCGACGCAGATCCCCGATCTCGCCGCGAACGACCTGGAGGTGCACTGATGCGCAGGGCAGCGAACGCAGCGGCCGCCGTCGTCATCGCGCTCCTGGGCGCCGTCGGGCTCGGGGCCTGCGCCCAGATCCCGACGTCGGGCCCCGTCCGGGTGGGCAACGCGCCCGTCGAGACGCAGGTCGACATCGCGATGCTGCCGCAGGGCCCGACGCCCGGCGCCGCCCCGCAGGTGATCGTGTCCGGGTTCCTGGGCGCGGCGGTCGCCGCGGCGACGTCGCCCAAGGAGTTCCAGACGGCCCGGGAGTACCTGACGAGCGACGTCGCGGCCACGTGGGACCCGGACGAGGCGGTGCGCGTCGTGCGCGAGGCGCCGATGCCGGAGCCGTTCGAGGAGGCGGTGGAGCTCGGGACCACCGACACCATCGAGATCGTCGTGCGGGCCACGACCATCGCGACCCTGGACAGCGCCGGCGCGTACACCGAGGTGGGCAGCCCGCGGGAGGTCGGCTACCGGTTCACCGTCGTCAAGGTGGGCAGCGAGTGGCGCATCTCGGCCCTGGACAACGGGGTGCTCGTGCCCGCCAACCTGTTCGCCAACCAGTACCGGGCCACGCGGCTGTTCTTCCCGAGCGCCGACGACGACAACAGCCTGGTGCCCGACCTGCGCTGGTTCCCGCGCCGCTCCTGGCAGACCGTGGCCGTGCAGCAGACCCTCGCCGGGCCGCCCGAGTGGCTCCAGGGCGCCACGCAGTCGCTCGTGCCGGAGGGTACGCAGCTCGCCGTGCAGGCCGTCCAGGGCCGGGACGAGGCCGACGTGGTCGCCATCCGGCTCAGCGAGCAGATCAGCGCCGTCCCCGCCGGCCAGCGCGCAGTGATCGCGGCACAGCTCTCCGCGACCCTCTCCGAGGGCGCGGGCCGGGTCATCCCCGTCGAGCTGTTCAGCGACCAGAACCGGCTGTCGGTCGAGGCCGCCGACGTCGACCTGCCGGCGACGATCGCGCAGGCGATCGTGCTCAAGGACGACCGCCTGTACCGCGTGGACGACGGGCGGCTCGTCGAGCACGACATGACCATCGACCTGTCGGGCACCGACCCGACCGCGCTCGCCGTCAGCCCCGGGACCACGCCCATCGTGGTGCGCAACGGCGACGACCAGATCGTGAACGTCTCCCTCGACGAGGGCGACGGCCCGGTGCCGCTCCTGGAGGGCCCGGACCTGGCGGCGCCGTCCGTGGACAAGTTCGGCAACGTGTGGACCAGCGGCGGCTCGGGCGAGCTGCGGGTCTCCACGAGCACGCTCGACGAGGTGACGATCGAGCCCGAGTGGCTCAAGGGACGCAAGGTGACCAGCGTGTCCGTGTCGCCCGAGGGCGCGCGCATCGCGGTCGTCAGCGAGACGCCGTCGGGCCGCCAGGTGCAGGTGGCCGGCATCGTGCGGGACGCCGAGGACACCCCGGTCAGCCTCGCCGCGGCCATCTCGGTGGCCGCGCCCGTCGCCGACGTTGTCGAGGCCCGCTGGACGGGGCTCACCGCGCTCGCGCTGCTCACCCGGAACAGCGAGGGGGCGTCCTCCGTGTGGACCGCGGGCGTGGGCGGCCTCGCCGGCACCGGCGGCCAGTCGCGCCAGCTGCCGGGCCTGACCGACGTCGAGCAGATCGCTGCGGGCGTGACCGACCAGGGCATCCTCGTGGTCACGGAGGACGGCGACCTGGAGCACGAGGAGACCGGCGTCTGGCAGCCGATCGCCGAGGACGTGGACCTCGTCGCCTACCCGGGCTGACCCGGGCTCGCGACGACTCGCGACGACGAGGCGGGACCCCGAGGTGCTTCGGGGTCCCGCCTCGTCGCTGTTGTCACCGGGCCGGCGGCCCGGTCAGGCCTCGGCTACGCCAGGTCGGTGACCGGGGCGCCGCCGCACGGGTTGTCGAGCTGGATCACACCGAACGACCAGCCCTTGCGCTTGTAGAGCACCGACGGACGCGACGTCTCCTTGTCGATGAAGAGGTAGAAGTCGTGGCCCACCATCTCCATCTCGTAGACCGCGTCGTCGAGGGTCATCGGGTCGGCGTGGTGCAGCTTCTGCCGGATCACGACCGGCGAGTCGCCGATCGTCGTCTCCACGGAGTCACCCGGCTCGGCCAGCGCCGCCGGGGTCGAGATCTGGGGCTCGGGTCCGCTGGTGGAGCCGCCGTCGGTCAGGATCTCGTCGAGCGGGCGGACGTCCACAGGTGCGAGCACCTTGTTGTTCCGGTGGTCCTTGCGACGGTCCCGGGCTCGGCGCAGTCGTTCGTTCAGCTTGTCGATGGCGAGGTCCAGGGCGCCGAAGCGGTCGTCCGCCGCAGCCTCGGCGCGGATCACCGGACCCTTCGCGCGCAGTGTGAGCTCGACGCGCTCGCGGCTCTCCGAGAGCCGCGGGTTGTTCTCGTGCGTGACCTCCACATCCACCCGGCGTACGTAGGGGGACAGCAGCTCCACCTTGGCGAGCTTGTCCTCCACGTGCTGGCGAAATCGATCTGCCACGTCCGTGTGCCTGCCGACAACGACAATTTCCATGTGCGTATCTCCGCTCCGGGAACACTGGGCCACGCCGTCCCTTGCCGGCGGCGTGCGCCCGTCTCTACTGGGTCTGGCACCCCCTGCTGGTGCCGGGCACGAACCACCTCCCGTCGCGTGCGGCCGGCAGCTTCGTCGGCCCTCTGATCCTGCGTGGGACGTTCAGGCTAACTCTGTCGCCTGAGTAACGACAGTCCCAATCAACGGTGAACAGGACGACACAGATCTGTCACACTTTCAGGTTCAGATCCGTACGTCGCTTTCACCCCTTCTGCCATCGCGCGGCGCTCGGCGGCCCGTGCGCCGGGGGCCGGGGTCGCTGCCAGCACGGTTGCTCCGAGCACGTCGTGCCCGCACCCTTCGAGGGCCCGTTCGACGGCGGCCAGGGTCGCACCCGTCGTGAGGACGTCGTCGACAAGAATGCACACGGATCTTTTCCCGAGTGCTCGGGCGCCGCGTCTCGTCATGCGGACGGAACCCGCCAGGTTGCGGCCGCGGGCCCGCGCGCCGAGGCCCACCTGGTCCCGTCCAGGACCGGTGCGGGTGAGGGCGGGCACCAGGTGTGCCGGCACCCCGGCGTCGCGCAGGCCGCCCGTCACGGCCCGGGCCAGGACGGCCACCGGCTCCCGGCCGCGCGCCCGGCGTGCCGCGCCCGTGGAGGGCACGGGCACGACGGCGAGCGGGCCGTGGGCCGCGGAGACGGGCGCGGGGGACTGCACCGGACCCAGCGCGGGCCCGAGGCGCCTGACGGCCCGCCGCAGCGCCGGCGCGAGGAGGCGGTCCAGGTCGGCCCGCCCGCGGTCCTTCCAGTGCACGACGACGTCGCGCACCGGCCCCGCGTAGGGCGTCAGGGCCCACACCGGCACGGGCGGGACGCCGTCGAGCCGGTCGAGCCGTGGCGCGCCCCGCTCGACCCGGCTGAACGGGCCCGCCAGGAGGGCCGCGCAGCGGGCGCACCAGCGCACGTCGGGCTCACCGCACGGACAGGCGACGGGCAGCAGCAGGTGAGTGAGCTCGCGGACGGGATGCACCCGCCCACCCTGCCCCGGGCCGCGCGGAGGCGCCGGTTGTCCACAGCCCCGCCCACCCCCACCCACCCCACCCACCCGTGTCAGACGTACAGGTCCCCCGGGGGACCTGTACGTCTGACACGTGGGGGTCCGGGAGGGCAGTGTCAGTGGTGCGCGGCAGGATGGGCCCGTGCAACCGATCTCGCTGTCCCTCGACCAGGCCCGCCGCGTCGCCGTCGCCGCCCAGGGCCTGCATCGCCCGCGCACCGACGGGCCGCGCACCATGCGGCACGTCCAGGGGGTGATCGACCGGCTCGGCCTGCTCCAGATCGACTCGGTGAACGTGCTCGCCCGGGCGCACCTGCTGCCGCTGTTCTCGCGGCTCGGCCCGTACGACACCGACCTGCTGGACCGGGCGACGACGTCGGGCAGGCACGCGCGCCGGACGTCGGCCGCGGCCGTGGCCGGCCGCCGGCTCGTGGAGAGCTGGGCGCACGTCGCGGCGTACGTGCCCCCGCACGCCTGGCCGCTGCTGGCGTTCCGGCGGCGCTGGTTCGCCGAGGAGTACGACTGGAAGGAGCTGGACGGCGTGCGGCTGCCCGACGCGCCCCAGGTCCGCGAGGTGCACGACCTCGTGGCCTCCGAGGGGCCGCTGTCGGCCTCCCAGATCCACGACCGGTTCGTCTCCGAGGGGCGCTCGGTGCGGCGCAAGCGGGGCACCTGGTGGGACTGGAGCACCGAGAAGCGCGTGGTCGAGCACCTGTTCTTCACCGGTGAGGTGGTCTCGGCGGGGCGCAACGCGCAGTTCGAGCGGCTCTACGACCTGCCGGAACGCGTGCTGCCGGCGTCGGCCCTGGTGGAGGTGCCCGAGGCCGAGGCCAAGAAGGCCCTGCTGGAGCTCGGCGCGCGGGCGCAGGGGATCGGCGACGCGCGCAGCATCAAGGACTACTACCGGCTCAAGGGGCCGGTCGCGGACCGGGCGCTGGCCGAGCTCGTCGAGGAGGGCGTGCTGGTGCCCGCGCGCGTGGCCGGCGGGCCGGAGAAGTGGTTCCTGCACCGCGAGGCCGCCCGGCCGCGGCGCGCGGCGGGGCAGGCCCTGCTCGCCCCGTTCGACCCGCTGGTCTGGGAGCGCACCCGGCTGGAGCGCCTGTTCGGCATGCGGTACCGCATCGGCATCTACACCCCGGCCGCCCAGCGCACCGACGGGTACTACGTGCTTCCGTTCCTGGAGGACTCGCAGCTCACGGCGCGCGTGGACCTCAAGGCAGACCGCGCCGCGGGCGTGCTGCGGGTGCAGTCGGCGCACGCCGAGCCGGTGCTGACGGACGCGACCCCGGCCCGCCTCGCGCACGAGCTGCACGCCATGGCGCGGTGGCTCGGGCTGGCGGGCGTGACCGTCGAGGACAAAGGCACCCTTTCACCCGCACTGCGAGCCGCCGCAGCCGTTTCGTGAAACACGCGCCAACTAAACTCGGGGCATGGCGACCGCTGCGATCTTCCTGGTAGCCACGGTCGCGGCCGGGCTCGGGGCGGTGCTGCTCCGGCTGCCGCCGCTGGTCGGCTTCCTGGTGGCCGGGTTCGCGCTGCACGCGGCGGGCGTCCAGGAGCCGGCCTACCTGGAGACCGTCGCCGACCTCGGCGTGACCCTCCTGCTGTTCGGCATCGGCCTCAAGCTCGACGTCAAGACGCTGCTGCGCCGGGACGTCTGGTTCACCACCGTCGCGCACCTGCTGGTGAGCGTCGCCATCGCAGTCGGGTTCCTCGGCCTGCTCGGCGTCGTCGGGTTCTCGATGCTCAAGGGCGAGGGACTGGGCGTGCTCGCCCTGCTCGGGCTCGCCCTCTCGTTCTCCTCCACGGTGTTCGTGGTCAAGGTGCTCGACGGCCGCTCCGACCAGTCGGCCCTCTACGGCCGCATCGCCATCGGCGTGCTGGTCATGCAGGACATCATCGCCGTCGTCTTCCTGTCCGTCTCCTCCGACCACCCGCCGAGCCCGTGGGCCTTCGCCCTCGTGCTGCTGTTCCCGGCCGCCTGGCTGCTGCGCAAGGTCTGGTCGAAGGTGGGCCACGGCGAGCTGCAGGCGCTGTTCGGCGTGGCCGTCGCGCTCGGCCCCGGCTACGCGCTGTTCGACGCCGTCGGGCTCAAGGGCGACCTCGGCGCGCTCGTCATGGGCATGCTGCTGGCCGGGCACCCCGCCGCCACCGAGCTGTCCCGCAACCTGTTCACCGTCAAGGAGCTGCTGCTCGTCGGCTTCTTCGTCTCGATCGGGTTCTCCGGCGAGCTCACGTGGCAGGCCGCCGCGGTCGGGCTGCTCCTGCTCCTCATGCTCCCGCTGCAGGCCGTTGTCACGGCCGTGCTGCTGCGCCTCATGCGGCTGCGCAAACGCACGGCCATCCTGTCCGGGCTGGTGCTGGCCAACTACTCCGAGTTCGGCCTCATCGTGGTCGCCGTCGGCTCCCAGACCGGCCTGCTGCACGACGAGTGGCTCGTGGTGCTGGCCGTCGCCGTCGCCGCCAGCTTCGTGCTGTCCTCCGCGATCAACACCCGCGGCAACGAGTTCGCGATGTCGCTCGCCAGGCGCTTCCCGTCCAAGCCCAACGAGTGGCTGCACCGGGAGGAACGGCTCATCGACGTGTCCGGGGCCGAGGCGCTCGTGCTCGGCATGGGCCGGGTCGGCCGCGGTGCCGTCCGCCAGCTCCGCGACGACTACGGCATGGACGTCGTGGGCGTCGAGCACGACCCGACCCGGGTCATCACCCTGCGCGCCGAGGGCTTCACCGTGGTGCAGGCCGACGCGACGGACATCGAGTTCTGGGGCCGGGTGCGCAGCGCCGGCGCCGTCCGCCTCGCGATCCTCGCCATGCCGTTCCACGCCGCCAACCTCATCGCGCTGTCCCAGCTCCGCGCGAGCGGCTTCGAGGGCACCGTCGCCGCCGTCGCGCGATACGACGACGACGCGGCCGAGCTCGAGCGGCACGGCGCCGACGCCGTGTTCCACCTGTACGGCACGGCCGGCCTGGCCCTCGCCGACGAGGCGGCCGAGGCGGCGCTCGGGTACGACGCCGCCGAGCGGCTGCGCGACGCTCAGGCCGAGCGGCGGTCCGCGGCGTCGTCCGACGGCGAGCCGGGTGTCAGCGAGCCGAGTGACAGCGAGCCGGACGTGACCGAGCCGGACGCGAGCGGGTCGCCGACGAGCGGCGAGCCCGTCACGCGCGGCTGAGCCGCCTGAGCCTGAGCTCAGCGGCCGCCCTTCCCGGCGGGGAAGGCGTCCTCCTCGGTGTTCATGAGCGCCGGGTCCACGCAGCGCGTGCGCAGCCCGGCCCGGCCCACCATGTACGCGGCGACCGGGGACGTCATGAGCTGGAAGATCGCGACCAGCAGGAGCATGGTCGCCGAGCCCCGGTCCTGGAGCCGCAGCGCGACGCCGGCCAGCAGGAGCAGCAGGCCCAGGACCTGCGGCTTGGCCACGACGTGCATCCGGGAGAGCAGGTTGTCGAAGCGCACCACGCCCACGCCGGCGGAGAACGAGAAGAAGGCGCCGAGCAGCAGGCAGACGGCGGCGGCGATGTCGGTCACGGCGGTCATGGTCATGACTCCTTCCCTCCGGTGGCGTTCGCGGTACCGGTGCCCGGCGCCGGCTCGGACTCCGAGCCGGCCACCCCGGAGCCGTTGGGCCCTGGGCCGACCGAGGTCGGCCGCGGCCCGGACCGCTGGGTCGCGCTGCCGTTCTTGTCCGGCTCGACGGCGGCAAAGCGCGCGATCGTCACCGACCCGATGAACCCGACCAGCGAGAGCACCACGAGGATGGGCACGGACTCGGTGCGGCGCGAGATGGCGGCCTCGACCGCGATGGCGCCCACGAGGACGGTGGTGAGCACGTCGAACGCCACCGTCCGGTCCAGCATGGTGGGCCCTCGTTCGATCCGGACCACCGCGAGCAGCGCGCCCACGGCGAGAAGGGCGGTCGCGACCACCCCGACGGCGACCATCATCGGCGTTCCTCCTTCTGCGGTGCGGACTCGTGCGGTGCGGAGGTCTTCGACGCGTACGGGGCCAGCCCCACCCGGGTGAGCTCGGCGCCGGGCGCGAAGGCGCGCAGCACCCGCGCCTCCAGGTCTTGCGTGGCGTCGCGGACGCCCTCGGGCCCGCCGGACGCCGCGATGTCGAGCACGTGCAGCCGCAGCGTCCGGGACGGCCGGTCCAGGTCGATCACGAGCGTGCCCGGGACCAGGGAGGACAGGCCGGCGGTCGTGGCGATGAACAGGTCGGAGTCGGAGCGCAGCCGTACCGAGACCAGCGCGCCGTGCGGCGTCGAGCCCCCGCGGGCCTGCCGCCTCGGGACCACCGCCGTCCAGGCCACCTGGAACGACGCGAGCACCAGGTCGCCCACGAACCGGCCGAGCAGGTGCAGCAGCGGCCCGGGCCGCACGGTCGCGCCGGTGCCGATGGGCGGCAGCGGGAAGGCCAGCGCCACGAGCGCGCCGAGCACCGCCCCGGACAGCACGTTCCCGAACGACAGGTCGCCCCACAGGAGCACCCAGAGCAGCGCGCCCACCACCATCGTGGGCCACAGCGTCACGAGCCGGCGCAGCCGGCGGCGGCGCGGCTTCCCGGCCTGGTCGGTCTGTCTCACGGCAGTGTCGGTGTTCACGGCCCGACCTCCACGGTGTCGTCGTCGGTGACCTTGTTCGACTCGCCGGTACCCCGCGGCGCGCCGTCGGGGAACACGGCCTCGATGTAGGTGTGCCCGTCCATCACGGACTCGGCCGCCCGGTCGGCGTAGTCGTAGAGCGGGCCGGCGACCACGGTCAGCCCGACGCTGATCGCGACGAGCGCCGCCGTCGGGCCGACCATGCCCCAGGGCAGGGGCGTCGGCTCGGGCAGCTTCTCGGGGCACGGCTGCCAGAACGCCTTGTTCCAGGCCCGGACCACCGCGTAGAGCGTCAGCAGCGAGGTGACCACCGAGCCGACGACGAGCACCCAGGCCAGCGCGGAGCCGTCCACGACACCGGCCTCCAGCAGGCCCACCTTGCCCAGGAACCCGGACAACGGCGGGATACCCGCCAGGTTCATCGCCGGGACGAAGAACAGGATGGCCAGCCCGGGGGCCAGGGTGGCGAGGCCGCCCAGCCGGTCCAGCGACGTGGTCCCGGTGCGGCGTTCGATGAGCCCCACCACCAGGAACAGCGCCGTCTGCACGGTGATGTGGTGCACCACGTAGAAGATGGCCGCCGCGGTGCTCGCCTGGGTGGCGAGCGCGACGCCGAAGATCATGTAGCCGATGTGGCTGACCAGGGTGAACGACAGCAGACGTTTCACGTCGTCCTGCGCGACCGCGCCCAGGATGCCGACGATCATCGTGGCGAGCGCCAGCACGAGCAGCACAGTCTCCAGCGCCTCGTTCCGCGGGAAGAGCAGCGTCTGGGTGCGCAGGATCGCGTACACGCCGACCTTGGTGAGCAGGCCCGCGAACACGGCGGTGACCGGTGCGGGCGCCGTCGGGTAGGAGTCCGGCAGCCACGCGGACAGCGGGAAGATGGCGGCCTTGATGCCGAACGCGAGCAGCAGCAGCGCCTGGATGCCGAGCCGGACGCCGGGGTCGACGTCGGGCAGGCGCTCGGCGAGCTGCGCCATGTTCACCGTGCCGGTGGCGGCGTAGACCAGGCCGACGGCGACGAGGAACACGATCGAGCTGAGCAGCGCGACGACCACGTAGACGCTGCCCGCCCGGATGCGCTCGACGGTGCCGCCGAGGGTGAGCAGCACGTACGAGGCGGCGAGCAGGATCTCGAAGCCGACGTACAGGTTGAACAGGTCGCCGGCGAGGAAGGCGTCGGCCACGCCCGCGGCCAGGATGAGGAACGTCGGGTGGAAGATCGCCACGGGCAGCACGTCGCGGCGCGTGTCCTCGTCGGCGTCGGGGTCCTGCGCCTCCAGGGCCTCGCGCAGGATCTTGGTGTCCTTCGTGGCGGGCGCCGTCCGGTCGTTGCCGTCGGCGATGCCCTGCGCCATCGAGTAGAGCAGCACGCAGAGCAGGACGACGCCGCTGACCAGCAGCATCAGCGCCGAGAGGGGGTCGGCCACGAGGTTGACCCCGACGGGCGCGGCCCACCCGCCGACGTCGACCACGACGGGCCCGTCCTTGGCGGCGACCACGAGTCCCGCCGCGGCGGCCACCACGACCGACAGGGCGACGACGGAGATGATGCGCTGCGCGCGGTCGAACTTGTGCAGCGCCAGGGCGAGGCCCGCGGCGAACAGCGGGACCAGCACGGGCAGGGGGACGAGGGTCTCGACGGTCCACAGGTTCATGCGCCGTCACCCCCGCGTGCCCCGGGGCCGGGCGGTGTGGCGGGGTCCGGGAGAGCGACCTCGTCCCGCACGGCCACGGCCTCCTCGTCCAGCGTTGAGCCGGACTCCTCGGCGTCGCTGTCGGCGTACGACGGCGCGTCCGCGTCGGCGAGCCGCGCGATACGGGTGTCCTCCAGGTCGTCCTGCACCTCGTCGTGCCCGTGCAGCTGCCACGAGCGGTAGGCCATGGCCAGCACGAACGCGACCAGGGCGAGCGTGATGACGATGGACGTCAGGACCATGGCCTGGGCCAGCGGGTCGCTCATGGGCTCCGCGGTCTCCGCGCCGGTGATGGGCGGCGCTCCCGCCCGGCCGCCGGCCACCAGGATCGCGAGGTTGGCCCCGTTGCCCATCAGCACGAAGCCGAGCAGCACCCGGGTCAGCGAGCGTTCCAGCAGCAGGTACACGCCTGAGGCGAACAGCACGCCGACGGTCAGGAGCAGCGCCCCGGAGGGCACGGTGTCGAGCACGATCATGCGCCGTCACCTCCCTGGCGGACCTCGACGCGCCGGCGTTGGCCGATCGACCAGGCGAAGGGTTCCGCCTGCCGGTCGAGCTCGGCGCCGAAGGTGCGCAGGATGTCGATGACCAGGCCGATGACCACGAGGAACACTCCGACGTCGAAGAACAGGCTGGTGACGAGGTGGACGTCGCCGATCAGCGGCACGTGCAGGTCGAGGATGGTGCTCTCGAGCGCCTCCTGCCCGGCGAGCAGCGCCACGAGACCCACGCCCGCCGACAGGAACAGCCCGGTGCCGAGCACGAGGCCGGGGTGCACCGGCGCCGCCTCGCCCAGCTCGAACCGGCCGCCGGCCAGGTAGCGGACGGTGAGGGCGAGGCCGGCCACGAGGCCCGCCGCGAACCCGCCGCCCGGCGCGTTGTGCCCGCTGAACAGCAGGAACAACGCGAACAGGATCATGGGGTAGAAGATGACGCGGGTCAGCACCTCGAACAGCATCGAGCGCTGCCCGGGGTCGAGCGTGGGCCCGGCGAGCAGCCACCTGCCCTGGCGGGCGGGCTGGGCGGCCGCGCTGTCGCCGGGCTGGACGGCCTGCGGGTTGGCCGCGCGGTCGAGGCGCAGGACGTCGCCGCTGCGCTGGCGCAGGAAGACGAGCGACGCGACGCCGGTCGCGGCCACCAGGAGCACCGAGATCTCGCCCACGGTGTCC
Organism: Promicromonospora sukumoe; assembly: GCF_014137995.1. Taxonomy (NCBI): domain Bacteria; kingdom Bacillati; phylum Actinomycetota; class Actinomycetes; order Micrococcales; family Promicromonosporaceae; genus Promicromonospora; species Promicromonospora sukumoe. The sequence goes on along the minus strand of NZ_JACGWV010000002.1, from coordinate 527,528 downwards.
CAGGCGCGGATGTCGACGAGCGTCACGTTGACGATGTTGTGCCCGCCGCCGAACGTCTCGGCCTCCACGGGGAAGTCGACCGAGACCGGGACGTGCACGCGGATCAGCGGCGCGGCGGCGACGAACGCCATCACGACCAGGCCCGTCATCACGCCGATCGCGAGCCGCACCCAGCGGCTCGCCGCCAGCGGCCGGTCGGAGAAGTACGGGGGCAGGCGGCGCAGCACCAGGACCATGACCACCAGGGTCAGCGTCTCGCAGAGCACCTGGGTCAGGGCTAGGTCCGGCGCGCCGTGCAGCAGGAACAGGGCCGCGTTGCCGTAGCCGGCCACGCCCGCCAGGATCACGGCCTTGAGCCTGCGGCGGGCCCGCGCCGTCAGGATCGCGGCCAGCACGACCACGGCGACGATAACGAGCTGGGCGGGCCGGTCCCACGGCACCAGGGCGAACGGGCCGAGGTGGAGCACGCCGTCGCGCCCCACGGCGTCGGCCGCGACGGGCAGGCCGCCCGGGTTGCCGACCAGGCCGAAGGCGAGCGCGAGCCCGGGGCCGACGGCGAGCGTCACGAGGATCACGCCCAGGTAGAAGGGCAGGGAACCGCGCTGCGTGCCGGCCGTGACGTCGCTGGCCAGGCGGTCCAGCTTGCGCATGAAGCGGCGGTAGAGCACGTCGGCGCCGTCAGGCGACCACAGGGACTCCTGCAGCCGCTCGATCCGGGCCCGCTGCCAGAAGGCGAGGCCACCGGCCAGGAACACGGCGACGGTGATCGCGAGGGCGGGCGTGAAGCCCTCCCAGAGCGCGAGGTGACCCGGGTCGCCGGCGGGGTAGGTGTTGGCGTACGGGGCGAGCAGCTCCTGGCCGACCTGGGGCACGAGGGCCACGACGAGGCCGAGCACCGCCAGGACCAGCGGCGGCGCGACCATCCAGAACGGCTGCGGGTGGATGGTGCCGGGTGCGACCTCGGGCGCGGCGGCGGGCGGCGTCGTCGTCGGCGTCGTGCCGGGGGCCGCGCCGTGCGCCGTCGCGACCTCTCGTTCCGGGAGCCCCGCCGAGGCGGGCAGGCGCGGCTTGAACGCGCCCCAGAGGAAGCGCAGCCCGTACGCGACGGTGAGCGCCGAGCCCACCGCGACCACGACCGTCATGACCCGGCCGAGCACGTCGCCGTCGTGCTCCCAGGCCACCAGGGCGGCCTCCTTGGCGACGTATCCGGCGAACGGTGGCAGCCCGATCATCGAGGCCGTCGCGAGGGTGGCGGCCAGGGCGGTGACCGGCAGCCGTCGTCCGACGCCGGCGAGCTTGCGCAGGTCACGGGTGCCGGTCGCGGCGTCGACCACGCCGACCACGAGGAACAGCGACGCCTTGAACATGGCGTGCGCGCCGAGCAGCGCCAGGCCCGCCAGCGCGGTGGCCCGCGTGCCGTAGCCCAGCAGCAGCGTGAGCAGCCCGAGCTGGGAGACCGTGCCGAATGCGAGGACCAGCTTGAGGTCGTGCTGCTTGAGCGCGCGGTACCCGCCCAGCAGCAGCGTGGTGCCGCCGAGCACGAGCACGACCGTGCGCCAGGCCGTGAGGTCCGAGAACGCGGGGGCGAACCGCGCCACCAGGTAGATGCCCGCCTTCACCATGGCGGCGGCGTGCAGGTAGGCGGACACGGGCGTGGGCGCGGCCATCGCGGCGGGCAGCCAGAAGTGCGTGGGCACAAGGGCGGACTTGGTGGCCGCCCCGGCCAGCAGGCAGACGACGGCGACGGTCACGGCCGGCCCGGTCGGCGGGTCGGCGATGACGGCCGACACGCTCCAGGTGTCGGCGGCGACCCCGAGGATGACGACGCCGACCAGCATCGCGAGCCCGCCCGCGGTGGTCACGACCAGCGCCTGCATGGCGGCCCGCCGCGACGACGTGCGGTCCGCGTAGTGGCCGATCAGCAGGTAGGAGAACACCGTGGTGAGCTCCCAGAACACGAACAGCAGGAGCATGTCGTCGGCGGTGACGAGGCCGGCCATCGAGCCCGCGAACGCGACGAGGAACCCGCCGAACCGGCCCAGGCCGCGCGCGTCCTTGGCGAAGTAGGAGCTGCAGTACAGCAGCACGAGGGTGCCGACCGCGCCGACGATCAGCAGCATGAGCCACGACAGCGAGTCGAGCCTCAGGTCGACGGCGAGGCCCAGCGCGGGGATCCACTCCAGGCGTTCCGTGGGTGTCTCGCCGGCGTACACGGCCGACGTCTGGGACAGGGCATACGCAGCGGCCCCTGCCGGGCCGAGGGCGAGCACCCAGAAGGCGCGTCGTCCGAGGCGGTCGACGAGGGCAGGCGCGAGAAGAGCAAGGATCCCGTGAGCGAGGAGTACCAGAAGCACGTCCGCTCCGTCCTGTCAGGGCTCGTGGACAGGACGTCGTGCCAGGGGTACCGGGAGCGAACCCGGGGTCGAGCACTGGACGGCTGGCCGCGTGAGCGCGGGCGGGTGGGCGATGTGACCACTCTATCCGGTGTCGGTCTCCGGTTCGTCACGAGAAGCCCAAGGTGGGCGCAGGAACCGCAGGCTTCCCGTAATCGTTACCCCGAGAGCGAACCCCGACGGTCCGTCGTCGGCCCTGGGACCCCTGCCCAGGTTTACGGCCTACGATGGGCGACGGCGAAAAACTCGACGACGACCTGGGAGAACCCGCGTGTCCATCCTCGACAAGGTCCTTCGCATCGGCGAAGGACGTGTCCTGAAGAAGCTGCACTCCGTGGCTGAGCAGGTCAACCGCTTGGAACCCAGCTTCGCCGAGCTCAGCGACACCGAGCTGCGCGAGGAGACGGCCCGCTTCCGCGAGCGTCTCGAGCACGGGGCGAGCCTCGACGAGCTCATGCCGGAGGCGTTCGCGGCGATCCGCGAGGCGGCCCGCCGCACGCTCGGCCAGCGGCACTTCGACGTGCAGATCATGGGTGGTGCGGCGCTGCACCTCGGGAACATCGCCGAGATGCGCACCGGTGAGGGCAAGACGCTGGTGGCGACGACCGCCGCGTACCTCAACGGGCTCTCGGGCGACGGCGTGCACGTCATCACCACCAACGACTACCTGGCCAAGTACCAGGGCGAGCTGATGGGCCGCGTCTTCCGGTTCATGGGGATGACCACCGGTGTCATCCTGTCGGGCCAGACGCCGGCGCAGCGCCGCGAGATGTACGCCGCGGACATCACCTACGGCACGAACAACGAGTTCGGCTTCGACTACCTGCGCGACAACATGGCGTGGTCGACCGACGACCTGGTGCAGCGCGGCCACAACTTCGCGATCGTCGACGAGGTCGACTCGATCCTCATCGACGAGGCGCGGACCCCGCTGATCATCTCCGGCCCCGCGGCCGGCGACGCGAACCGCTGGTACACCGAGTTCGCCAAGGTGGTGGTGCGGCTGGTGCCGACCGTCGACTACGAGGTCGACGAGAAGAAGCGCACCGTCGGCGTGCTCGAGCCGGGTATCGCGAAGATCGAGGACTACCTCGGCATCGACAACCTGTACGAGTCGCTGAACACGCCGCTGATCGGCTTCCTGAACAACGCCATCAAGGCGAAGGAGCTGTTCAAGCGCGACAAGGACTACGTCGTGCTGAACGGCGAGGTCATGATCGTCGACGAGCACACGGGCCGTATCCTCGCGGGCCGCCGCTACAACGAGGGCATGCACCAGGCCATCGAGGCCAAGGAGGGGGTGGAGATCAAGGCGGAGAACCAGACGCTCGCCACGATCACCCTCCAGAACTACTTCCGCCTGTACGGCAAGCTCTCGGGCATGACCGGTACGGCCGAGACCGAGGCCGCCGAGTTCCAGGGCACCTACAAGCTCGGCGTCGTCCCCATCCCGACGAACAACTCGCCGCAGCGCCTCGACCAGCCCGACCTCGTCTACAAGAACGAGGACGGCAAGTTCAACGCGGTGGTCACCGACATCGTGGAGCGGCACGCCTACGGGCAGCCGGTCCTGGTGGGCACCACCAGCGTCGAGAAGTCGGAGCTCCTGAGCGCCAAGCTGAAGAAGGCCGGCGTGCCGCACAACGTGCTCAACGCCAAGGAGCACGAGCGTGAGGCCGCCGTCGTCGCGATGGCGGGCCGCAAGGGCGCCGTCACGGTCGCCACGAACATGGCCGGCCGCGGTACCGACATCATGCTCGGCGGCAACGCCGAGTACCTCGCGGTCGCCGAGCTCGCCGAGCGCGGCCTCGACCCGGTCGAGACGCCCGAGGAGTACGAGGCCGCCTGGCCGGAGTCGCTGGAGAAGGCGAAGGCGCGCGTCGCCGCCGAGCACGACGAGGTCAAGGAAGCCGGCGGCCTGTACGTGCTGGGCACCGAGCGCCACGAGTCCCGCCGCATCGACAACCAGCTCCGCGGCCGTTCCGGCCGGCAGGGCGACCCGGGCGAGTCCCGGTTCTACCTGTCGATGCAGGACGACCTGATGCGCCTGTTCAACTCCGGCCTCGCCGAGTCGATGATGAACCGCGCCGGGTTCCCGGACGACATGCCGCTGGAGTCCAAGATGGTCACGCGCGGCATCATGTCCGCGCAGGGCCAGGTGGAGTCCCGCAACTTCGAGATCCGCAAGAACGTCCTCAAGTACGACGACGTCCTGTCCCGCCAGCGCACCGTCATCTACGCCGAGCGCCTGCGCGTGCTCGAGGGCGAGGACCTCGGTGACCAGGTGCAGCACTTCCTCACGGACACCATCACGGAGTACGTGACCAACGCGACCGCCGACGGCACGCCCGAGCAGTGGGACCTGGACGCCCTGTGGACGGCGCTCAAGGCCGTCTACCCGGTGTCCCTGACCCCGGAGGAGATCGCCGACGAGGCGGGCGGCATCGACCGGCTCACCGGCGACATGCTGCTGGAGGAGATCCTGTCCGACGCGCGGGTGGCCTACCAGGCGCGCGAGGACGAGCTCTCCGCCCCGGCCATGCGCCAGCTCGAGCGCCGCGTGGTGCTCTCGGTGCTGGACCGCAAGTGGCGCGAGCACCTCTACGAGATGGACTACCTCAAGGAGGGCATCGGGCTGCGCGCCATGGCGCAGCGCGACCCGCTGGTCGAGTACCAGCGCGAGGGCTTCCAGCTCTTCCAGGCCATGACCGACGCCATCAAGGAGGAGTCGGTCGGGTTCCTGTTCAACCTCGAGGTCACGGTGCAGCAGCCGGGCGCGGAGCAGGTCGAGGACGGCGGCCCCGAGCTGCCGGCCGCCGGTCCGGTCCCGCCGCGCGGCCGCCTGGGCACGGGTCAGCCGGACGCCCCGCCCACCACGCAGATCCCGGTGGTCCAGCCCGCCGCCGCCCCGCGGCAGGGGCAGCAGCCGCCGCCCCCGCGCCAGCGCCGTGCGGCGGGTGCGGCCACCGAGCCGATCCTGCTCGCGAAGGGCCTGGACGCCCCGGCCCAGCAGCAGCCGCTGACGTACTCGGCCCCGAGCGAGGACGGCTCGGGCTCGGCGTTCATGCAGTCGTCGGACGGCGCGCGCCGCCGGGCGTCCCTGCACGGCGAGGCCACGGCCGCCACGAGCGACGGCCGCACGTTCCCGGGCACGCCGCGCAACGCGCAGTGCCCGTGCGGCTCGGGCAAGAAGTACAAGGTCTGCCACGGGGTCAACGAGGCCTGACCGCCCCTGCCGGCCCCGGCCCCGCGCCGAGGTAGAACCGCAGCGAAGTAGAACTGCAGCGAGATAGAACCGCAGCGAGGTAGAACGCCGGCCGGCGTCCTACCTCGCTGCGGTTCTATCTCGGTGAGACGAGCGCGGGCGTGAGACAGGGCGCCCGCATGTCGGACGCTCCGGTTACCCTGGTCGCAACGTCCCGACCCGTGCGGAACCGCACCGGGAGCGGACTGTTCCCCGAAGACGAAAGCAGGATCGCTGTGCCTGTCCCCGAGCCCGCCCGCGGGCTGCGTGTCGCACTGCTGGGCTGTGGCGTCGTGGGCACCGAGGTGGCCCGGATGCTGCTGGAGCAGGGCACCGATCTCGCCGCCCGCGCGGGCGCCCCGCTGGAGCTCGCCGGCATCGCGGTGCGCGACGCGAGCCGCCCCCGCGACGCCGCCATCCCGCCCGCCCTCCTGACCGAGGACGCCGAGTCGCTCGTCGACGGCGCGGACATCGTCGTCGAGGTGATGGGCGGCACCGAGCCGGCGCGCGCCCTGCTGCTGCGGGCGATCGAGGGCGGCGCCGCCGTCGTCACCGCCAACAAGGCGCTGCTCGCGGCCGACGGCCCCACGCTCTACAAGGCGGCCGACTCCGCGGGCGTCGACATCTACTACGAGGCCGCCGTCGCGGGCGCCATCCCCATCGTGCGGCCGGTCCGGGAGTCCCTGGCGGGCGACCACGTGCGCCGCGTCCTGGGCATCGTCAACGGCACCACCAACTACGTGCTGGACCAGATGGCCACCACGGGGCTCGACCTCGACGAGGCCGTCAAGCAGGCGCAGGACCTCGGCTACGCCGAGGCCGACCCCACGGCCGACGTCGAGGGCTACGACGCCGCGGCCAAGGCCGCGATCCTGGCCAGCCTTGCCTTCCACACCCGCGTCTCCGCGGACGACGTCGCCCGCGAGGGCATCACGGGCGTCACGTCCGCCGACGTCGCCTGGGCCGCCCGCACCGGCCACGCCGTGAAGCTCCTGGCCATCGCCGAGCAGACCGGCGAGGGCGTGTCGGTGCGCGTGCACCCGGCCCTCGTGCCGCTGGAGCACCCGCTGGCGGGCGTGAAGGGCGCGTTCAACGCGATCTTCGTCGAGGCCGACGCCGCGGGCCCGCTCATGTTCTACGGCCAGGGCGCCGGCGGCCGGCCGACGGCGTCCGCGGTGCTCGGCGACGTCGTCTCGGCGGCGCGCCACCGCGTGCTCGGCGGCAAGGGCCCGCAGGAGTCCATCTACGCGGCCCGTCCGCTGCTCCCGGCGGACGCCGCCGTGACGCGCTACCAGGTACGCCTGCTGGTCGCCGACCTGCCGGGCGTGCTCGCCCAGGTCGCGGGGGTCGTGGGCGACCACGGCGTCTCCATCGACACCGTGCGCCAGACCGGGCCCTCCGAGGGCACCGCCGAGCTGCTGCTGACCACCCACGCCGCCCGTGAGGCGTCGCTGGCCGCGACCATCGCGGCCGTGCGCACGCTCGAACCGGTCCGTGAGATCACGTCCGTCCTGAGAGTCGAAGGCTGAACCGTGCCCGTGCTGCCCGCTGAACCGAACGTCCCCTCCGCCGGCTCCGGCGCCCGGCCCACCTCGCGCCTGTGGCGCGGCGTGGTCACCGAGTACGCGGACCGCCTGCCCGCCCACCTCCAGCAGAAGATCGTGACGCTGGGCGAGGGCGGCACGCCGCTGGTGCCCGCACCGGCGCTGTCCGAGCGCACGGGCGCCGACGTCTGGGTCAAGGTCGAGGGCATGAACCCGACCGGCTCGTTCAAGGACCGCGGCATGACGGCGGCCATCTCCGCCGCCGCCGGGCGCGGTGCGCGGGCCGTGGTCTGCGCGTCGACGGGCAACACCTCGGCGTCGGCCGCGGCGTACGCGACGCGCGCCGGGATGGTCTGCGCGGTGCTCGTGCCGGAGGGCAAGATCGCGATGGGCAAGCTGAGCCAGGCGGTCGCGCACGGCGCACGCCTGCTGCAGGTGGACGGCAACTTCGACGACTGCCTCGTGGCGGCCCGCAAGCTCGCCGACACGCACCCCGTCGAGCTCGTCAACTCGGTGAACCCGGACCGGATCGAGGGTCAGAAGACCGCCGCCTTCGAGATCGTGGACGCCCTGGGCGACGCCCCGGACATCCACCTGCTGCCGGTCGGCAACGCCGGGAACATCACGGCGTACTGGAAGGGCTTCACCGAGTACGCCGAGGCGGGGATCGCGACGCGGACCCCGGCCATGTGGGGCTTCCAGGCCGCGGGCGCCGCGCCCATCGTCAATGGCCACCCGATCGACGACCCGGACACCATCGCCACCGCCATCCGCATCGGCAACCCCGCCTCGTGGGAGCTGGCCGAGCAGGCCAGGGACACGTCGGGCGGCGTCATCGAGGCCGTGACGGACGAGCAGATCCTCGCCGCGCACCGCATCCTGTCCGCCGAGGTCGGCGTGTTCGTCGAGCCGGCGTCCGCCGCCGGTGTCGCGGGCCTGCTGGCCCGGCACGAGCGCGGCCTGGTGCCCGAGGGCGCGCGCATCACCATCACGGTGACCGGCCACGGGCTCAAGGACCCGGGCTGGGCGCTGCGCACGCCCGACGGCGGAGAGGTGGAGCCCGTGCGGGTGTCCGCCGACGTCGTCTCGATCGCCGACGCGCTGTCACTCTGATGCAGCTCGGCGCCGACCACGTGCGGGTCCGGGTGCCCGCGACGAGCGCGAACCTCGGTCCCGGCTTCGACTCGCTCGGCCTCGCGCTCGCCCTGTACGACGAGGTCGAGGTGCGCCTCGTGGCGAGCCCCGACGTGGTCGTGGAGGTCGAGGGCGAGGGCGCCGGGGAGGTGCCCCTGGGGGAGGACCACCTGGTGGTGCGCGCCCTGCGCCGCACCATGGACCTGGCCGGCGCCGTGCCGACCGGCATCCACATGACGTGCCACAACGTCATCCCGCACGGCCGCGGCCTCGGCTCGTCGTCGGCCGCCGTCGTCGCCGGGATCGTCGCCGCGCGCGCCCTCCTGGCCGACCCGCGAGCCATCGACGCCGCCACCGTCCTGGGGCTGGCCACCGAGTTCGAGGGGCACCCGGACAACGCGGCGCCCGCGATCCAGGGCGGCGCCACGGTCGCGTGGACCACCGACGACGGCCCGCGCGCCGTCGGGCTGGACATCGACCCGGCGATCGAGGCCACCGTGCTGGTGCCCGACGCCCGGCTCGCGACCGCTCGCGCCCGCGCCGCCCTTCCGGCGCGGGTGTCGCACGGCGACGCCGCCTTCACGGCGGGCCGTGCCGCCCTCCTGGTGGAGGCCCTGGCCCGGCGTCCGGAGCTGCTGTTCGACGCCACCGAGGACCGCCTGCACCAGTCGTACCGCGCGGGTGTGCTCGGGGCCTCCAGCGAGCTGCTCCGCGCGCTGCGCGACGTGGGCGTCCCGGCCACCGTCTCGGGCGCCGGGCCGACCGTCCTGGTGCTCGCCGGGCCGGAGCACCGGGCGGCCCGCGACGCCGTCCTGCGGGACCTCGTCGACGACACAGCGGGCTGGCGGCGGCTGAGCCCCGGGATCGATCTGACGGGGGCGCGCGCCCGGAGGATTACCGGTAACACGGGTGCGCTATCGTCCGGCTCGTCGGGGGCGAACAGAAGTCATGTCGGACCAGGATCACCAGCAGTACGGGGTGGTAGTATGCAGTGAACCTTCGGGATAGCACGTCCTGAGCCAGGTGGCGGGAACTCGGATACAGCATCGGTTCCCCACCGCCTACCAAGTGACAGTCTCAGCCGCTCAGCCGTGCCCGTAGCAGGCCGTGATCTACGGCCACCGCATCTCGCGAGAAGGCAGACAACGCCCCCGTCAGCCGTCTTCGTCGTACCACTGATGCGAGGTTTTCCGCGTTCCGGCCGTTCGGCGCCGGGCGCCCACTATCCCGCGGCCCGCGACAGGCGACCAGCCGCAGTTCGAGGGGGAAGGGTCCTTCGTGACAGACACCACTGAAAACGCTCAGTCAGCCACCGGCCGTGCGGCCGGGACCGGAGCGCTGAGCAGCATGCGCCTCGCCGAGCTCCAGGCACTGGCCGGCGACCTGGGCGTGAAGGGCACCTCCAGGATGCGCAAGAGCGACCTCGTGGACTCGATCCGCGAGAAGACGGGTGGCGCGACGAAGCGCCCGGCCCGTGCCGCTTCGGTCCAGGAGCAGCCCGTGATCGACAAGCCTGCCCGTAGCGAGGCGCCGGTCGCCGCCGCCGAGGTCACCGCCTCGGGTGTGCGCGCCGACGCGAGCACGGACGCCGAGAAGGCCGCCCGTCTCGCCCAGCTGGCCGACGCCGTCGCCGCGCCGCGGGAGCAGAACGGCCGCCGTCGTGGCGCCGGACAGGGTGCCGCCGACGGCACCGCCGACAAGTCCGCCGAGGACAAGGGCCGCAACGGCCAGTCCGCCAACGGCCGGAGCGCCCGCGGCAACGAGCGTGCCGCCGACCGCGGCGCCGAGCGGTCCGAGCGTGCCGCCGCCGCCCGGACCGCCGAGCGCACCGCCGACCGCGGCGCGGACCGCACCGCCGACCGGGCCGCCGCCGGCGGCGAGCTCGACGACGACCGCAACTCGCGCCGCCGCCGGGGCCGTGACCGGGGCCGGGACCGCAAGCGCGGCCGCGGCCGCACGGGTCCGGACGTCGCGGGTCTCGAGAACGTCGAGGTGCGCGAGGACGACGTGCTGCTGCCCGTCGCCGGCATCCTCGACATCCTCGACAACTACGCGTTCGTGCGGACCTCGGGCTACCTGCCGGGCAACAACGACGTCTACGTGTCGCTGAACCAGGTCAAGAAGGCCGGCCTGCGCCGCGGTGACGCCGTTGTCGGCGCCGTCCGCCAGCCGCGCGAGGGCGAGGAGCCGCCGGCGCAGCCGACCGGGCGCAACGCCAAGGTCAACAAGTTCAACGCGCTGGTCCGCCTGGACTCCGTGAACGGGATGACCCCGGACGAGGCCCGCGAGCGGCCCGAGTTCACCAAGCTGACGCCGCTGTACCCGCAGGAGCGTCTGCGCCTGGAGAACCCCGAGGCCACCAAGCTCACGCCGCGCGTGATCGACATCGTCGCCCCGATCGGCAAGGGCCAGCGCGGCCTCATCGTCGCGCCGCCCAAGGCCGGCAAGACGCTGATGATGCAGCAGATCGCCAACGCGATCTCGCTCAACAACCCTGAGGTCCACCTCATGGTCGTGCTGGTCGACGAGCGCCCGGAAGAGGTCACCGACTTCGAGCGCTCGGTCAAGGGCGAGGTCATCTCCTCGACCTTCGACCGGCACGCGTCCGACCACACGCTGGTCGCCGAGCTCGCCATCGAGCGCGCCAAGCGCCTCGTCGAGCTGGGCCAGGACGTCGTGGTGCTGCTCGACGGCATCACCCGCCTGTCGCGCGCCTACAACCTGGCCGCCCCGGCGTCGGGCCGCATCCTGTCCGGTGGTGTGGACGCCGCGGCGCTCTACCCGCCCAAGAAGTTCTTCGGCGCCGCGCGCAACATCGAGGACGGCGGCTCGCTGACCATCCTCGCGACGGCTCTCGTCGAGACCGGCTCGAAGATGGACGAGGTGATCTTCGAGGAGTTCAAGGGCACCGGCAACATGGAGCTGCGGCTCTCGCGGTCCCTGGCCGAGAAGCGCATCTTCCCGGCGATCGACGTCAACGGCTCGAGCACGCGGCGCGAGGAGATCCTCATGTCGAAGGACGAGCTCGCGATCGTCTACAAGCTGCGCCGCGTCATGGGCGCGCTCGACCAGACGCAGGCCGCCGAGCTGTTGCTCGGACAGCTCAAGAAGACCAAGACCAACGTCGAGTTCCTGCTGCACGTGCAGAAGACGACGCCGGGTGGTCTGACGGAGAACGAGAACGTCGGCGAGACCGTCTGACCCACGTCACACCCCACTGCCTCGCCGATCAGGGCGAGGTAGTGGCACAATTACTGGCTGGCTCGCTGGTTCACGTCCTCGCGGTTCTGCAGGGCGACCCAGTGGCATCTCACCAAGGAGCAACATGAGGGCTGGAATCCACCCCGAGTACGTCGTCACCCAGGTCACCTGCACCTGTGGCAACACCTTCACGACGCGTAGCACCGAGACGTCCGGCAAGATCAGCGCCGACGTCTGCAGCGCCTGCCACCCGTTCTACACGGGCAAGCAGAAGATCATGGACACCGGTGGCCGCGTGGCCCGGTTCCAGGCGCGCTACGGCAAGAAGGCCGCCGACAAGTAGCGACTCCGCAGCGCCGGTGGTCCGGTCCGACAACCTCTCCAGGGGCAGTCGGGCGCCGGACCACCGGCGCTGTTGCTTTGCCCGGACCCCCCAACCCGCCCCGCTGAGTGCGGGATATTTGCCCTCCTGAGGCTCTGAAAAGGGCGAATACCCAGCACTCAACGCCGCTGTATCGACGCCGTTGTACCGAGGAGAGATCGTGACCCAAGCGTTCGCCGCCGTCGGGCCGCTGCTCAGCGAGCACGCCGAGATCGAGACGGCGCTGGCGGACCCCGCCGTGCACGCCGACCCCGGTCGCGCCCGCACGCTGGGCCGCCGCTACGCGGAGCTCAACCAGGTGGTGGGCGCCTACAAGGCGTGGGAGCAGGCGCACGACGACGCCGAGGCCGCCGCCGAGCTCGCGGCCGAGGACGCCTCCTTCGCCGAGGAGCTGCCCGCCCTGCGGGACGTCGAGGCGAGCGCGGAGGAGAAGCTGCGCCGGGTGCTCGTGCCGCGCGACCCCGACGACGGCCGCGACGTGATCCTCGAGATCAAGGCGGGCGAGGGCGGCGAGGAGTCCGCGCTGTTCGCGGGCGACCTGCTGCGCATGTACCTGCGGTACGCGGAGCAGCGCGGCTGGTCCACACAGCTCCTGGAGGCCACGGCCTCCGACCTGGGCGGCTACAAGGACGTGCAGGTCGCTATCAAGGCCAAGAGCGCGCAGGGCCCCGAGGACGGCGTCTGGCACAGCCTCAAGTACGAGGGCGGCGTGCACCGCGTGCAGCGCGTGCCGGTCACCGAGTCGCAGGGCCGCATCCACACGTCGGCGGCGGGCGTGCTCGTCTTCCCCGAGGTCGACGACCCGGGCGAGCTCGAGATCGACCAGAACGACCTGCGCATCGACGTCTACCGGTCCTCCGGCCCGGGCGGGCAGTCCGTGAACACCACCGACTCCGCGGTGCGCATCACCCACGTGCCCACGGGCATCGTCGTCTCGATGCAGAACGAGAAGTCGCAGCTCCAGAACCGGGAGCAGGCCATGCGCGTGCTGCGGGCGCGGCTGCTCGCCGCGCAGCAGGAGGCCGCGGCCGCCGAGTCCGCCGAGCTGCGCCGCTCGCAGGTGCGCACCGTGGACCGGTCCGAGCGCATCCGCACGTACAACTTCCCGGAGAACCGGATCGCCGACCACCGCACGGGCTACAAGGCGTACAACCTCGACCAGGTGCTCGACGGCGACCTGGGTCCCGTGGTGCGCTCCGCGATCGACGCCGACGAGGCGGCCCGGCTCGCCGAGGCCTCCGGTGTCTGAGCCGCGCATCACGCCGGGTCTGGCGGCTTCCGGCGTCGTCGGGCAGGCTTTTGCCGTGGTCGGAGGAGCGCGGTGAGCGCCAAGCTGGTGAAGTGGGCCGAGGGTGAGCTGGCGGACGCCGGGGTCCCGTCGCCCCGGGCCGACGCCGAGGAGCTGCTCGCGCACGCGCTCGGCGTGGACCGGGGCGAGCTGCGGCGGCTGCTCATGCTGGGCCGCGAGGTGCCCGACGACGTCGCACGCGCCTTCGAGGCCCTGGTCGCCCGCCGGGCGGCCCGCGAGCCCCTGCAGCACCTGACCGGCCGCGCCCCGTTCCGGCACCTGGAGCTGGCCGTGGGCCCGGGCGTGTTCGTGCCCCGGCCCGAGACCGAGGAGGTCGCCCAGGTCGCGATCGACGAGGCCGCCAAGGTCGTGGGGGAGCGGGGCGGCGCGGGCGCCGTCGTCGTCGACCTGTGCACCGGCTCGGGCGCCATCGCGCTGGCCGTCGCCACCGAGGTGCCCGGCGCACGGGTGCACGCCGTCGAGCTGGACAAGGACGCGCACGCCTGGGCGGCGCGCAACGTCGACGCCCTGAGCGCGGTCGCGGCCGGCCTGAACCCCTCCGGCACGTCCGGCGGGGCGACCGAGCCCGGCCTCGGCACGGACGCCGGCCCTGGCCCCGCGCCCGAGCGGATCGTCCGGCTCGTCAAGGGCGACGCCCGCACCGCGCTGTACGGCATCGACGGGACGGCCGACGTCGTCGTCTCGAACCCGCCGTACGTGCCGTCGGACGCCGTGCCCGTGGACCCCGAGGTCGCCGAGCACGACCCCGCCGTCGCGCTGTACGGGCTGGGGCCGGACGGGCTGGAGGTGCCGCGCGGCATCACGGACGCGGCGGCGCGGCTGCTGCGCCCCGGCGGGCTGTACGTCATGGAGCACGCGGAGGTGCAGGCCGAGGCGGCCCGCGCGATGGTCGCGGCCGCGCGGGACGCCGAGGGGCGGCCCGTGTTCGGCGAGCCGGAGACGCGCAAGGACCTCACGGGCCGCCCGCGCATGGTCGTCGCGCGCCGCCTGGATTCCCAGGCCCCCGGATCGTGAAAGACTGGTCCGCGTGAGTGTGCCTGTGCAGCCCGTGCTCGACGCCACCGACCCGCAGTCCTGGGGCCCCGCGATCGACGAGGCAGTGAACGCGATCTCCCGTGGCGGCCTCGTGGTCCTGCCCACCGACACCGTGTACGGCATCGCTGCCGACGCGTTCGACGAGGTAGCGGTCGCCGCGCTGCTCGCGGCCAAGGGCCGCGGGCGGCAGATGCCGCCTCCCGTCCTGGTGGGCGAGGTCGCGACCCTCGACGGTCTCGCCACCGACGTGCCCGACGACGCCCGCAAGCTCGTCGAGGCCTTCTGGCCCGGCGGCTTCACCGTCATCCTGCGCGCGCAGCCGTCGCTGCAGTGGGACCTCGGCGACACGGGCGGCACCGTCGCCCTGCGCATGCCGGACCACCCCGCGGCGCTCGCCCTGCTCAAGCGCACCGGCCCGCTGGCCGTGTCCAGCGCGAACAAGTCGGGCAGCCCGGCCGCGCAGGACGTCGAGGACGCGCGCGACCAGCTCGGCGCGTCCGTCGCGGTCTACCTCGACGGCGGGCAGGCGCCCGGCGGCGTCGCCTCGACGATCGTCGACGCGACCGGCCCGGTGCTGCGCATCGTCCGCGAGGGCGCCGTGACGCTGGAGGAGCTGCGCAAGGTCGCGGACGTCGAAGGTCCTCAGGTGTCGCCGGAGGACGACCCGACCGAGCCCCCGGCCCCCGCCGCGGAGGACGACGAGTGAGGGTGTACCTGCTCCTGATGCTCGTGGCCGCGGCGGTCACGTTCCTCACCACGCCCTTCGCCCGGTGGGTGGCCCTGAAGAGCTCCGCGATCTCCGCGGTCCGCGCGCGCGACGTGCACCTGGTGCCGACGCCGCGGCTCGGCGGGCTCGCGATGCTGATCGGCATCGTCGTCTCGGTCCTGCTCGCGTCCCAGATGCCGTTCCTGTCGGGGGTCTTCGAGGACCGCCAGGCGTGGGGCATCGTCGGCGGCGCCGCCATCGTGTGCGCGCTCGGCTGGGCGGACGACAAGTGGGACCTCGACTGGGTCACCAAGCTCGCGGGCCAGGTGCTGGCCGCCGGGTTCATGGCGCTCCAGGGCGTCCAGCTCATCACGCTGCCGATCGCCGGCACGACCATCACGTCGTCGCGCACCTCGCTGGTCATCACGGTCCTGGCCGTGGTGGTCGCGATGAACGCCGTGAACTTCGTGGACGGCCTCGACGGCCTGGCGGCGGGCATCGTCGCCATCGGCGGCGCCGCCTTCTTCCTCTACACCTACGGGCTCACCCAGCAGGCCAACCCGGAGGACTTCGCGTCCCTGGCGTCGCTGATGATGGCGGTCCTCGTGGGCGTGTGCGTGGGCTTCCTGCCCTACAACTTCCATCCGGCGCGCATCTTCATGGGCGACGCCGGGTCCATGCTGATCGGCCTCGTGATGGCCGGCGCGGCGATCACCGTGACCGGCAACGTCCAGCCCGACGTCATGACCGGGTCGCAGGCGCTGCCCGCGTTCATCCCGCTGCTGCTGCCGGTGGCCGTGCTCATGCTGCCGCTGCTGGACATGGGCCTGGCCGTGATCCGCCGGCTCGCCGCCGGCAAGTCGCCCATGGCGCCCGACCGGATGCACCTGCACCACCGCATGCTCGCCCTCGGCCACTCCCACCGCCGCGCCGTCGTGATCCTGTACGTCTGGACCGCGGTGTTCGCGTTCAGCGCCGCGGCGCTCGTGCAGTGGGACTGGGAGATCGTCCTCATCTGGACCACCGTGTTCGTGGTGCTCGCGCTGCTGGCCACGCTGGGCCCGCTGCGCAACCGCGGCCGGTTCCTGGACGACGACGTCGCCCTGTCCGGCCAGACTCCCAAGGTGCCGGCCGCCGTCGGCGCCGCGGCACCGGCGACCGCCGTGGCGCAGAGCGCCGGTGACGGCGCCGCGGACCGGCACGAGACCCACCACGGGACCCACGGCGAGAACCCCGCCGAGGCCCACGTCAAGACCAAGGAGACCGTCGAATGACCGAGCAGGTACCGGATGCCCCCGACGCCCCCCGGGGTGCCGCCGAGCAGGCGGTGCTGCGTGCGGCCCTGCGCGACTGCCTGATCCTCGTGGGCGGTCTCGCCGTCCTGGGGTCGGTGGTCGGGCTGCTGGTCGCCGGCATGCCCGGGGTCTGGGGCGCCCTGATCGGCGCGGCCCTGGCCGCGTTCTTCTGCGCCACGACCGTGTGGTCGATGCTCTACACCGTCGGCAAGGGCACCACGGCGATGGGCGCCGTGGTGATGGGCAGCTGGCTCGCCAAGATGGTGGTGCTGATCGTCGTCCTGGTCGTCATCACGCAGTTCGACTTCTACGACCGGGTCGTCCTGTTCGTGGTGCTGCTGCTGGGCGCCGTCGGCTCCGCGCTGCTCGACTACCGGGCCGTGCGCAACGGGCGCATGCCGTACGTCGAGCCCGAGGCCACGACCGACGTCAAGCCCTGATCGGACCACATGAGCGACCCACGACCTGACGCGGGGTTGCGCAATAAGTCACAAGGGGCCGTGTCATGCGGTTCTACGGCCAGAACCGCATGGGACATAGGTTAGGCTTACGACGAATCCATGACGGCCAGGCCCGACGGCGCGCCCGTTCCGCCACACAGCGGAAACGCGCGCGGGGCCGAATGACCACCTGGGAGTCCTCCTGTCCACGTATGCGACGTCCGTAATCCTCGCCGCCACTGAAGGCCACGAGGGTGAGGGCGGCTTCCACACGCCGTCGATCGCCGACTTCTTCCCGTCGGCCATTCTCTTCGAAGGCACAATCTTCCAGATCGACCGGCTCTGGATCATCCGGATCATCGCCACCATCGTGCTGCTGTCGATCTTCATGATCGCCGCGCGCCGGGCGAAGGTCGTGCCGGGCCGTTTCCAGGCCGGTGTCGAGTACATCCTGGACTTCGTCCGGGTGCAGGTCGGCGAAGAGATCCTGGGCAAGGACAACGCCAAGCGTTTCGTCCCCATGCTCACGACGATCTTCGTCACGATCCTGGCGTTCAACCTCACCGGCATCATCCCGGGCCTGAACCTCGCCGCCACCTCGCGCATCGGCGTGCCGCTGCTGCTCGCCCTGTGGGTGTTCGTCACCTACTGGGCCGTCGGCATCCGCAAGCACGGCCTGGGCGGGTACCTCAAGGCGAACCTCTTCCCGCCCGGGGTCCCGTGGCCGATCTACTTCATCCTGACGCCGATCGAGCTGCTGCAGATCCTGATCATCCGGCCGGGCTCGCTGATGGTCCGACTGGTGGCCAACATGGTCGCCGGCCACATCATGCTGGTGCTCTGCTTCGCCGCCACGCAGTTCTTCCTGATCGACTCTGCGGGCAGCGGGCTGATGGTCTTCGGCGCCCTGACCCTGCCGGCCGGCATCTTCATGACGCTGTTCGAGCTTCTGGTCGCGTTCCTGCAGGCGTACATCTTCGCCCTGCTTGCCGCGGTCTACATCAACATGTCGCTGGAGGAGGAGCACTGACGGTGCTCGCTCCTCCGGGCGGCGCTGCATAGCTTCACCTGGAAAACCCGCGACGGGCGCAGCACGCGCCTTCGCACACCACGCGACGCCGGGCCAAGACCGGTCCGGCGCCCAACGGAAGGAAGACGCAAGTGGACGTCACCACTCTCGCCGCAGTCTCCGGCAACCTGAACGCCATCGGCTACGGCCTCGCGGCGACCGGCCCGGGCATCGGCCTCGGCATCCTCATCGGCAAGACCATCGAGGGCATGGCCCGCCAGCCCGAGGTCGCCGGTCAGCTCCGCGCCACCATGTTCCTGGGTGTCGCCTTCGTCGAGGTGCTCGCGCTCCTCGGTCTCGTCGCCGGCTTCCTCTTCCAGTGATGACGGCGCACTTCAGCGCCGCCCTCGCAGCGGCGCAGACGGACGAGCCGCAGGGCATCGAGCTGTTCCTGCCCGCCGGATACGACGTCCTCTGGTCGGCCGTGGTCCTCGTGATCATCGCCGTGGCGTTCTACAAGTTCATCCTGCCGCCGATGAACAAGATCCTGGACGAGCGCGCCACCCTCATCGAGGGCGGCATCGAGAAGGCCGAGGCCGCGCAGAAGGCGGCCGACGAGGCCTTGGCGAAGCAACAGGAGCTGCTCGCCGAGGCCCGTGCCGAGGCGGCGCAGGTCCGCGAGGAGGCGCGTGCCGAGGGCACCGTCATCGTCAACGACCTCAAGGCCAAGGCGAGCGAGGAGGCGGGGCGCATCACCGAGACGGCGCACCGTCAGATCGAGGCCGAGCGGCAGTCCGCCGTCGTGTCCCTGCGCACCGAGGTCGGCACGCTCGCGACCGAGCTCGCGTCGAAGATCGTCGGCGAGTCCCTCGAGGACTCGGCCCGTCAGTCGCGCGTCGTGGACCGCTTCCTCGACGAGCTCGAGGCGAGCCAGGCCGTGGCAAGCAACAAGGAGGCGTGATGCGGGGATCGAGCGGTGCATCGCTGACTGCGGCGCAGGAGCGCTTCGAGCCGGTGCTGCGCGCCGCGGGTGCGGACGCGCTGACCCTGGGGGAGCAGCTGCTCACCCTGGTGTCGGCGCTCGACGACTCCGCCGCGCTGCGCCGCTCGCTCGCCGACCCCTCCCGCGAGGGTGAGGCCAAGGCGGGCCTGGTGGCCCGCCTGCTGAGCGGCTTCGACGAGCGTGTCGTCGACCTCGTGTCCGGGCTCGCCCGGGCGCGCTGGTCGAGCGACGCCGACCTCCCGGACGCCGTCGAGCGCCTCGGCCTGGACGCCGTCCTGGCTTCGGCCGAGGCGCGCGGCGCGCTGGAGACGGTCGAGGACGAGCTGTTCCGGCTCGGCCGGTCGCTCGTCGGCCAGCGGGAGGCCAAGCAGGTTCTCTCCGACGCCTCGACGGCTCCGGAGCGCCGGGTGGCGCTCGTGGACGCACTGGTCGGTGGCAAGGTCGACACCGTGACCCAGCGCCTGGCGCAGCGCGCGACGTCGTCGCTGCGTGGCCGCCGGTTCGTGCAGACGATCAGCTGGTTCGGCGAGGTCGCGGCGGAGCGCCGCAACCGCCTCGTCGCCGCCGTGACGAGCGCGACGGTGCTCACCCGCGAGCAGCAGGACCGCCTCGGCGCGCTCCTGGAGCGCTCGTACGGGAAGCCTGTGCAGCTGAACGTCACCGTGGACCCCACCGTCGTCGGCGGCCTGCGCATCCAGGTCGGCGCGGACGTCGTCGACTCCACCGTCCTGTCGCGCCTTGCTGACGCTCAGCGTCGTCTGGCCGGCTGAAAACGTGAACAAGAACCTTCCGCCGCGGCTTTCGCGGCCACGACAGGAGAAGAGCAATGGCTGAGCTGACGATCCGGCCGGACGAGGTCCGGGCCGCACTGGACAGCTTCGTGAAGGCCTACGAGCCCCAGGAAGCGGTCACCGAGGAGGTGGGCCGCGTCGCGTACGCCGCGGACGGCATCGCCCGCGTCGAGGGCCTGCCTGGCGTGATGGCCAACGAGCTGCTGCGCTTCGAGGACGGCACCCTCGGCCTCGCGCAGAACCTGGACGTCCGCGAGATCGGTGTGGTCGTCCTGGGCGAGTTCACCGGCATCGAGGAGGGCCAGGAGGTCCGCCGTACCGGTGAGGTGCTCTCGGTCCCCGTGGGCGAGGGCTACCTCGGCCGCGTGGTCGACCCGCTGGGCGTCCCCATCGACGGCCTGGGCGAGATCGCCACCGAGGGCATCCGTGCCCTGGAGCTGCAGGCGCCCGGCGTCATGCAGCGCAAGTCGGTGCACGAGCCGCTGCAGACCGGCATCAAGGCGATCGACTCGATGATCCCGATCGGCCGTGGTCAGCGTCAGCTGATCATCGGCGACCGCCAGACCGGCAAGACGGCGATCGCGATCGACACGATCATCAACCAGAAGGCGAACTGGGAGTCCGGCGACCCCAGCAAGCAGGTGCGCTGCATCTACGTCGCGATCGGTCAGAAGGGCTCGACCATCGCCTCGGTGCGTGGCGCCCTCGAGGAGGCCGGCGCGCTCGAGTACACGACCATCGTCGCGGCTCCGGCGTCCGACCCCGCGGGCTTCAAGTACCTCGCCCCGTACACCGGCTCGGCCATCGGCCAGCACTGGATGTACCAGGGCAAGCACGTGCTCGTCGTCTTCGACGACCTGTCGAAGCAGGCCGAGGCCTACCGTGCCGTGTCGCTGCTGCTGCGCCGTCCGCCGGGCCGCGAGGCCTACCCGGGTGACGTGTTCTACCTGCACTCCCGTCTGCTCGAGCGTTGTGCGAAGCTCTCGGACGAGCTGGGCGCGGGCTCGATGACCGGTCTGCCGATCATCGAGACCAAGGCGAACGACGTCTCGGCGTACATCCCGACCAACGTCATCTCCATCACGGACGGGCAGATCTTCCTGCAGTCCGACCTGTTCAACGCCGACCAGCGTCCCGCCGTGGACGTCGGTATCTCGGTCTCCCGAGTCGGTGGCGACGCGCAGATCAAGGCGATGAAGAAGGTCTCCGGCACGCTGAAGCTGGAGCTGGCGCAGTTCCGCTCGCTCGAGGCGTTCGCGATGTTCGCGTCCGACCTCGACGCGGCGTCCCGCGCGCAGCTGCAGCGCGGCGCCGTCCTGACGGAGCTGCTCAAGCAGCCCCAGTACTCGCCGTACGCGGTCGAGGACCAGGTCGCGGCCGTGTGGGCCGGTACCAAGGGCAAGCTGGACGACGTCGCGGTCGAGGACGTCAAGCGGTTCGAGTCCGAGCTGCTGGACCACCTGCGCCGCAAGACGGACGTGCTCTCGTCGATCCGTGAGAGCGGCAAGCTGGAGCCCGCGACGGAGGAGGCGCTCAGCGCCGCCGTCGAGGACTTCCGCGCCGGCTTCCAGCGGGCCGACGGCACCGCGCTCGTCGGTGGTGAGGTCGAGGGTGGCCCCGTCGACGTCGAGCAGGCACAGGTCGTCGTCAAGAAGAAGGCCTGACCCGTGGCCGGTGGATCCCAGCGCGTCTATAAGGCACGGATCAAGTCGACGCAGTCGCTGAAGAAGATGTTCCGTGCTCAGGAGCTCATCGCCGCGTCCCGCATCGGCAAGGCCCGTGCGCGGACGGCGGCTGCGGCACCCTACGCGCAGGCCATCACCCGTGCGGTCTCGGCGGTCGCCACGCACACCGACATCGACCACCCGCTCACGCGGGAGGTCGACGGCGCCAAGCGCGCCGCGGTGCTCGTCGTGTCGTCGGACCGTGGCATGGCGGGCTCCTACCCGGCGTCGATCGTCCGTGAGGCCGAGCGGCTGACCCAGCAGCTCGCTGCCGAGGGCAAGGAGGTTCTCCTCTACGTCGCCGGTCGTCGGGCGATCTCGTACTACGCGTTCCGCGGCCGCGAGGCCGTCCAGACGTGGACGTACGGCTCGGAGCGGCCGACGGCGGAGGTCGCCGAGGAGATCGGGCAGGCTCTGCTCGAGAAGTTCCTCGCGGACGAGGCCGAGGGCGGCGTGTCGGAGCTGCACGTGGTCTCCACGCAGTTCGTCAACATGGTGACCCAGCGTCCCCGCGTGGTGCGCATGCTGCCCCTGGAGGTCGTCGAGGGCGTGGTGGAGGCGGACGAGCACGAGGTCCTGCCGCTCTACGACTTCGAGCCGTCGCCGGAGGCCGTGCTCGACGCGCTGCTGCCGCGGTACGTGGACCAGCGCATCTACGCGGCCCTGCTCGACGCGGCCGCGTCCGAGCTGGCCGCCCGCCAGCGCGCCATGCACACGGCCACGGACAACGCCGAGGACCTGATCCGCACGTACACCCGACTGGCTAACCAGGCCCGTCAGGCGGACATCACCCAGGAGATCAGCGAGATCGTCTCCGGTGCCGACGCCCTGGCGTCCTGACCAACCAACAGACTCCCCGCCGGAGGACCCTCCGGCCCACCGAAGCGAGGCAACCATGACCGCCACCACCGTGGAATCCACGGTCGAGCACACGAGCGGCCCCGGCACCGGCCGGGTCGCTCGGGTGATCGGCCCCGTCGTGGACATCGAGTTCCCCGAGGACGCGATCCCCGACATCTACAACGCGCTCACCGTCGAGATCGACCTCTCGGGCCAGGGCGAGGACGAGAACACGTTCACGCTGACCCTCGAGGTCGAGCAGCACCTGGGTGACTCCCTGGTGCGCGCCATCGCGCTCAAGCCGACCGACGGCCTGGTCCGCGGCGCCCTGGTCACCGACACCGGCTCGCCCATCAGCGTGCCCGTCGGCGACGTCACCAAGGGCAAGGTCTTCAACGTCACCGGCGAGGTCCTGAACCTCGCCGAGGGCGAGAAGCTCGAGGTCACCGAGCGCTGGCCGATCCACCGCAGGCCCCCGGCCTTCGACCAGCTCGAGTCGAAGACCACGATGTTCGAGACGGGCATCAAGTCCATCGACCTGCTGACCCCGTACGTGCAGGGTGGCAAGATCGGTCTCTTCGGTGGTGCGGGCGTCGGCAAGACGGTCCTCATCCAGGAGATGATCCAGCGTGTGGCCCAGGACCACGGCGGTGTGTCGGTGTTCGCCGGTGTCGGCGAGCGCACCCGTGAGGGCAACGACCTGATCGCCGAGATGGACGAGGCGGGTGTCTTCGACAAGACCGCCCTCGTCTTCGGCCAGATGGACGAGCCGCCGGGCACGCGTCTGCGCGTGGCCCTGTCGGCGCTGACGATGGCGGAGTACTTCCGCGACGTGAAGAAGCAGGACGTGCTGCTCTTCATCGACAACATCTTCCGCTTCACGCAGGCCGGTTCCGAGGTCTCCACGCTGCTCGGCCGTATGCCGTCCGCCGTGGGCTACCAGCCGAACCTGGCCGACGAGATGGGCCTCCTCCAGGAGCGCATCACCTCGACGCGTGGTCACTCCATCACGTCGCTGCAGGCCATCTACGTGCCGGCCGACGACTACACCGACCCGGCCCCGGCCACGACGTTCGCCCACCTGGACGCGACGACCGAGCTCTCCCGAGAGATCGCGTCGAAGGGTCTGTACCCGGCGATCGACCCGCTGACCTCGACGTCGCGCATCCTCGACCCCCGTTACGTGGGCCAGGAGCACTACGACGTGGCGACCGAGGTGAAGTCGATCCTGCAGCGCAACAAGGAGCTGCAGGACATCATCGCTATCCTCGGTGTGGACGAGCTCTCGGAAGAGGACAAGACGGTCGTGGCGCGTGCGCGCCGCATCCAGCAGTTCCTCTCCCAGAACACCTACATGGCCAAGAAGTTCACGGACGTGGAGGGCTCGACGGTCCCGCTGTCCGAGACCATCGAGGCGTTCAAGAAGATCTGCGCCGGCGAGTTCGACCACATCGCCGAGCAGGCCTTCTACAACATCGGTGGCCTCGAGATGCTCGAGGAGAACTGGGCACGGATCCAGAAGGAGTACGGGGCCTGAGGTCTCGTACGTCCCCCCGTGCGTGATGCCGCCCCGCCGGACCCCTTAGACTCGGGCAACCCGGCAGGGGCGGCAGCACGCCCGCTACATCGGAAGGAGCTCTCGTGGCAGAGCTGAGCGTGGACCTCGTGTCCCTGGACCGCAAGGTCTGGAGCGGTGCGGCGACCCAGGTGAGCGCGCCGTCTGCGGACGGCCAGATCGGCATCCTGGCGAACCACACGCCGCTGCTGGCAGTGCTTCGCCCCGGCACCATCAAGGTGGACACGGCGTCGGGACCGGCCGTCGAGGCCCAGGTCACCGGCGGCTTCATGTCCGTCGACAACAACCTCGTCACCCTCGTGGTCGACGAGATCTCCCTGGTCTGAGGGCGAGCGCGTGCCGGGCGTCGTATGGATCGCGATTGCGGTACTCGGGGCGCTCGCGCTCGTGCTCGCGGCCGGGATCTCCCGGCTGCGCACCCTCTCCCGCAGGGTGGGTTCGTTCAACTGCGCGGCCCGGGCGACAGGTAACCCCGAGGGGTCCTGGACGCCGGGCATCGCGCAGTACGCGGTGGGCCGGATCGAGTGGTGGCGGTGCTGGTCGCTGTCACCCCGTCCGGCCCGCACGTGGTACCGGGAGCGGCTCGTCGTGACGAGCCGCACCCCGCTGGACCCGGACGAGCGTGGTCAGGGCGACCACTACCTCGTCCAGTGCCGGTACGACGGGCTCGACTTCGAGCTCGACCTCGCTGCCGGCGACTACTTCGGCCTCGCCTCCTGGCTCGAGGCCGCCCCTCCCGGACGACAGGATCTGGTTCTCTGATGCGGCTGGTCGTGGCAGACTGCTCCGCCCTCTACACGGGCCGCCTGACCGCGATGCTCCCGCAGGCGACGCGGCTGCTCGTGGTCAAGGCCGACGGCAGCGTGCTGATCCACTCGGACGGCGGCTCGTACAAGCCGCTGAACTGGATGAGCCCCCCGTGCACCCTGGCGGTGCGCGAGCCGTCCGAGGAGGCCGCCGAGCGCGGCGTCACCGAGGTCTGGACCGTCCAGCACGCCAAGTCGGACGACCGGCTCGAGGTCGAGCTGTTCACCGTGCACCACGACTCCGCCCACGACCTGGGCATCGACCCGGGCCTCGTGAAGGACGGCGTGGAGGCGCACCTGCAGGAGCTGCTCGCCGAGCAGATCGCGCTGCTGGGCGACGGGCACACCCTGGTGCGCCGCGAGTACCCCACGGCCATCGGCCCGGTGGACATCCTCGCGCGGGACGGCTCGGGCTCCACCGTGGCGGTGGAGATCAAGCGCCGCGGCGACATCGACGGCGTCGAGCAGCTCACGAGGTACCTGGAGCTGCTGAACCGGGACCCGCTGCTGGCCCCGGTGCGCGGCGTCTACGCGGCGCAGGAGATCAAGCCGCAGGCGCGCGTCCTGGCGAAGGACCGCGGTATCGCGACCCTCCTCCTGGACTACGACGCGATGCGCGGCGTCGACGACCCGACCACGCGCCTCTTCTAGGCCGGGGTCACCGACCAGGTCGCGCCCGGCGCCTCCCGGACGACGGCGTAGCCGCCCGGCGCGATGACGATGCCGTCCTCGGCCGGTCCGTCGGACACGAGGTCGTGTCCCGCCCCGGCCACCCGCAGCGGCCGCTCGCCGTGGTGGAGCAGGAAGAGGTAGGTGGCCTCGGCGCCGCGCCGGCGCACCGCCTCCAGCCCGGTGCCGACCGCCTCGGGCACCACGGCCCGCACGGCGCGCTCGGCGAGCACCGTGGCGACGAACGCGTCCCACGACTCCTGGACCAGCCCCGCCGAGACATACACGGCGGCCCCGTCCCCGACGGTGCGGCGGGTGACCGCGGGGGAGCCGGCGAGGGGCCCCTCCGTGTAGTGCGCCACGACCTTCGCGCCGGTCGCCTCCATCCGCTCGGTCCACTGGCCGACCACGGACCCGTCGCTCAGCTCCTGGGTGTCCCCGGGCGCGAGCGGCAGGTGCTCGGTGACCCGGACGCCCAGCAGGTCGCGCAGGCGCCCGGGGTAGCCGCCCGGGACCACGCGCTCGTGCTCGTCCGCCACACCCGT
The DNA here is from genome assembly GCF_014137995.1 of Promicromonospora sukumoe. Lineage (NCBI taxonomy): Bacteria > Bacillati > Actinomycetota > Actinomycetes > Micrococcales > Promicromonosporaceae > Promicromonospora > Promicromonospora sukumoe. The sequence goes on along the minus strand of NZ_JACGWV010000002.1, from coordinate 501,882 downwards.
GAACCGCCCGACGACCAGGTGCCCGCCGTCCTCGACGTACCGGGTCAGCCAGGCCACCATGGCGTCGTCCAGCGCCATGAGGGTCGGCACGAACAGCACGCGGTACCGCGCGACGTCGGCCCCGGACCGCACGAAGTCGACGGCCACCCCGGCGCGCCAGAGGGCGCGGTGCGTCGCCCGGGCCTCGGTCGCGTAGTCGAGGTCGTCGTTCGGCAGGTGCGGCGTCTCCAGCGACCACCAGCCGGCGGCGTCCCAGAGCACGGCGACGTCGGCCGCCACGACCGGTCCCTCGGCGGGCGGCGCGGCCACCTCCTGGAGGCGGTCGAGGAGCGTGCCCAGCTCGACGACGCCCTCGTACGTGCGGCTCTCCGGGCCGGAGTGCGGCACCATCGCGCTGTGCCAGGTCTCGGAGCCACCGGCCGACGCGCGCCACTGGAAGAACAGCGCGCCCTGGGAGCCCCGGGCCACGTACCCGAGCGAGTTGCGGATCATCCGGTCGGGGTCCTTGAAGGCCTGCCGGCGGCCGTCGCGGATGCCGGCGGCGCTCTGCTCCATGAGCAGCCACGGCCCCTCGCCCCAGGACCGGGTCAGGTCGGCGCCGTACGCGACGTGCGCCTCGCCGTCGGGGCCGGGCGTGTCGAGGTAGTGGTCCACCGAGACGAGGTCCAGCTCGTCGCTCCACTCCCACTGGTCCAGGTGGTTCCAGGTGGGCAGCATGAAGTTGGTCGTGACCGGCGCGGACGAGCCGGTCGCGCGGATCTCGTCGCGCTGCTCGGTGTACGCGGCGAGCATCTCGGCGGAGCAGAACCGCTTGAAGTCCACGACCTGCGCCGGGTTGTGCAGGTACTGCGTGGCGCGGGGCGGCACGATCTCGTCCCAGTCGTCGTACCGCTGGGACCAGAACGCCGTGTACCAGGCGTCGTTCAGCGCGGCCAGGGAGCCGTACCGTGCTCGCAGCCAGCGCCGGAAGGCGGCCGCGGCGTGCGGGCCGTGGTCGACCGTGCCGTACTCGTTGTGCACGTGCCAGCCGCGCAGGCGCGGGTGGCTGCCGTACCGCTCGGCGAGGAACCGGGCGACGCGCCGCGCCGCCTCCCGGTAGGCGGGAGCGCTGATTGCGTACGTGTCGCGCGACCCGTGCCAGAGCTGCGTGCCGTCGGGGCGCACCGGCAGCGCGTCGGGGTGCGCCTTGGTGAACCACGGGGGCGGGGACGCGGTGGGCGTCGCCAGGAAGAAGCCGATCTCCTGGGCGTCAAGCAGCGCGACGACGTCGTCCAGCCAGCCCGGCTCGAACTCGCCCTCGCGGGGCTCCAGGGCGGCCCACGAGAAGACGCCGATGGTCACCGTGTTGACACCCGCCCGGCGCATGAGCGCCATGTCCTCGTCCCAGACGTCGCGGGGCCACTGCTCGGGGTTGTAGTCGCCGCCGAAGAGCAGGCGCGCGGGTGCGAAGGGGGCAGTCATGGTTCGTCCTCGGGTCGGCGGTGCGGTCTGTACGGGTGGGGCGGGGGCGGGCTAGCGCCCGAGCTCGCCGGCCCAGTGGGCGGGGTCGGGCAGCGCGGCGTCGAGGTCCGGCCAGACGTCGTCGGGCACCGGGATGGCCGCCCAGGCCGTGACCTGCGCGAGCTGGGCCGTGCTCGACACGCCGACGATGGTCGCCGCGACCCGCGGGTCGCGGACGCTCGCCCGCACGGCGAGGGCGCCCACGGGGACACCGGCGGCGCGGGCGATCTCGCGGATGCGCAGGACGGCGTCCCGCTGGGCGGCGTCGGCGTCGCGGTAGTGGTAGCTGCGCACCGGCCCGTCGTCGTCGGCGAGCGCACCCCCGCCGAACGGGGCGGCGTTCAGCACGCCGATCCCGCGCTCGGCGCAGTCCTCCAGCAGGGTCTCTGCCGACCGGTCCAGGAGCGTGAGCCGGTTGTGGGTCACCACGGCCTCGAACTCGCCGGTGCGGACGTACCGCCGCAGGAGGCCGATCGGCCCGCCGGCGACGCCGAGGTGCTCGATCGTGCCGGCGTCGCGCAGGTCGAGCAGCGCCCGGACGGGGCCGTCCGGGGCCATGGCGTCGTCGAACGAGATGCGCTCCGGGTCGTGCAGGTGCACCAGCGGGAGGCGGTCGAGGCGCAGGCGTTCGAGGGACTCGGCGACGGACGCCCGGACCCGGTCGCCCGAGAAGTCGGCGGAGCCGGGCAAGGGGTCGGCCTTGGTGAGCACCTGGACGTCGGCCAGGCCGTCGAGCGCCGAGCCGATGCGCGCCTCGGCGTCGCCGTACTCGTTGCTCGTGTCCCAGGTGCGCCAGCCTGCCGCGGCCGCCGCGCGGAGCACCTCGGCCGCGGTGGGCTCGTCGACCTTGCGGCCGAGGCCGGCTGTCCCGAGCACCAGGGCGGGCACGCGCAGCCCGGTCGTCCCCAGCGCGCGGTCGGTGATCCCGGGCACCGGGCCGGACGCCGGGTCGCTCGCTGTGCCGCTCATCCCTTGAGCCCGCCGCTGATCAGGTCGAGGCGCCAGTAGCGCTGGAGCACGAGCATCATCACGACGAGCGGGATGATCGCCACGGCCGAGCCGATGATCGCCAGCGTGTAGAGCGACGGCGTGCCGGAACCCTTGGACAGCAGCGTGTAGAGGCCCACGGTCAGGGGGTATATCCGCTCGTCCGACAGCATGATGAACGGCAGCAGGAAGTTGTTCCAGATGCCCACGAACTGCAGGAGGAAGACCGTCACCATGCCCGGGATCATCATGGGCAGGGCCACCGAGACGAAGACGCGCGCGTCGTTCGCGCCGTCGATCCGCGCCGCCTCGATGGTCTCCGTCGGCACCGCGGACCCGGCGTAGACGCGGGCGAGGAAGATGCCGAAGGGCGAGATGAGGCACGGCAGCAGCACCGACCAGTAGGTGCCGGCCAGGCCGATCTTCGACATCAGCAGGTACTGCGGGATGGCGAGCGTGATGCCCGGCAGCAGCACGCCGCCGAGGATCGCGTAGAACGCGACCTGCCGTCCCGGGAACTCGTACTTCGCCAGCGCGTAGCCGGCCATGGTCGAGACCAGGGTGCACGCGGCGGCGCCGACCCCGGCGAACAGGAGGCTGTTCAGGGCCCACTGCGCGTACTGGCCGTCGCCGTAGGCGAACAGGTCGCCCAGGTTGTCGAGCAGCCCGGTGCCCGGCAGGAACGTGAAGGTCGAGAACAGCTCCGAGCTGGACTTGGTCGAGGCGACCAGCACCCAGACCACGGGCACGAGGCAGTACAGCGCGCCGAGGACGAGCGCGACGGTCGGCAGCACGGCCGCGCGGGGGCGGGGTCGCCGGCGCTCGGCGACCAGCGGCCGGGTGCTGACGGGACGGGGTGCGGTGGCGGTGCTCATCAGGACTCTCCGAACGAACGCTTCTGCGTCACGCGCAGCAGGACGAGCGACACGACGAGCGTGCCGAGGGCGAGGGCGACCGAGGAGGCGGCGGCCAGCGACAGGTCGTCCCGGGTGAAGGCGTCGCGGTAGATCAGCATGAGCGGCACCCAGGTCTGGGAGATCTCGCTGGTCATCGGGCGCAGCGTGGTGGGCTCGCCGTACACCTGGAGGGTGCCGATGAGGGCGAACAGGCCGGTGAGCACCAGGGCGGGCCCGACGAGCGGGATCTTGATGCGGAAGGCGATGTCCCACTCGCTGGCGCCGTCGAGCCGCGCCGCCTCGTACACGTCCGCCGGGATACCCCGCAGGGACGTGTACAGGATGATCATGTTGAAGCCGACCCCGCCCCAGATCGCGATGTTCGCGATCGCGGGGAAGAGCATCGGGCCGTGCAGCGCGTCGATGCCCGGCAGGCCGACCCGTTCGAGGATCCAGTTGCCCGGGCTCGTCGACGGCAGGTAGAGGAAGCCCCACAGGAGCGTCGCCACCACGCCCGGCACCGCGTACGGGATGAAGATCGCGGTCCGGCTGAACCGGGCGCCCCGCACGCGCGGCAGGTCGAGCAGCAGCGCGAAGGTCAGCGCGAGCCCCAGCGTGAGGGGCACCGCGATGACGCCGTAGATCGCGAGCCGGCCGAACCCCGCGAGGAGCTCGGGGTCGGCGAACGCCGCGACGTAGTTGTCCAGTCCCACCCAGGTCTCCTGGCGGACGCCGAACGGCCCGCCGCCCGTCACCCGCATGCCGCGGAAGCTCAGCCACACGGCGTAGCAGATCGGGATCGCGAGGAACGCGACGAACAGCACCGCCGCGGGCAGGAGGAAGAGGACCGGGGCACCCCAGCGCCGGCGCGCGGGGCGGCGCGCGGGCGTCTCGGTGGCAACGCTCATGTGGGCTACTCCTTTGCAGCCCCGTGGCCGGCGGTGCCCGCCGGCCACGGGAGTCACTTCTGGGTGACCTCGAAGCCCGTGGTGGTCATGTCGTCGACCACCTCGGCCTCGGTCTCGGTCAGGGCGTCACGCAGGGGGGTGCCGTTCGTGACGGCCGCCGACATCGCGTCCTGGAAGGCGCTCGAGGCGACGTTCACGTTGGGGCCCCAGCTGATCTCCGGGATGGTGTCCTTGGTGATCTCGGCCGCGACCTGCCAGTAGTCGTCCTGCTCCGGCGTCAGCAGGGGCGCGTCGCTCTCCAGCGTGAGCTCCTGCCCGGCCAGCGACGCGGGGTACTGCCCCTGCTCGATCTGGGCGGCGGACGCCTCGTCGGCGGTGCCCATCCACCGCGCGAACTCGGCGGCGGCCTCGGCGTGCTCCGTGGACGTCGTGACGACGACGGCGGAACCGCCCTGGAACGCGACGGCGGGGTCGCCCTCGGTCCACTGGGGCATCGGTGCCATCGCCCAGTCGCCGGCGCTCTCCTCGGCCACGCCGTAGAGGACTCCCGCGGCCCAGAGGCCCGCGGGCCACGAGAGCACCTCGCCCTTGTTGACCTTGGCGTTCCACTCGGGGGTCAGCAGCGGCTCGGCCAGCACCAGGTCCCGGTCGATCAGGTCCTGCCAGTAGTCGGCGACGGCCACGGACGCGTCGTCGTCGAAGTCCACGGTCCACGCGTCGCCGTCGACCGACCACCACTCGGCGCCGGCCTGCTGCGCCAGCCCGGCGAAGCCGCCGAACTCGGCCGGGGCGAAGGTGGTGATGTACGAGTCGGGGTCCGCCTCGTGGACCTTCTCCGCCGCGTCGGCGAACTCGTCCCACGTGGTCGGCACGTCGATGCCGAGCTCGTCGAACTTCGCCTTGTTGTACGTGAGGGCCTGGGGGCCGGCGTCCTGCGGCACGCCGTACGTGGCGCCGTCGAAGGTGACCTGGCTCCACACGCCGGGGGCGAACTCGGCGTCCAGCCCGTCGACGTTCCCGGAGATGTCGGCGGCCACGCCGGCCACGATCATGGCCGGGAGGGTGTTGTACTCGACGATCGCGACGTCGGGCGCGTTGCCGCCGCGCGTCGCGGTGACCAGCTTGGCGGAGGAGTCCGTGCCGCCGCCGGCGTCGGTCCGCTTGACCTGGATGTCGGGGTGCGCGGCGTTCCAGGCGTCGACCATGGGCTCCTGCGCGGTACCCCAGGCCCAGTAGTCGAGGGTGATGGGGCCGTCGTCGGCGGCGTCGGAACCGCCGGAGGCAGCGCCCGAGGAGCAGGCGGCGAGAGTGAGGGCGAGGGCCGAGACCGTCGCCACGAGCGGGATAGTCCTACGCATCATGCACATCTTCCTTGACGTGTTCGGTGAACCCCTCGCCGTCTCTGGCGAAGCGCTTCGATGATGGGCGTCATCATTCACAGACGGGAGACGGCCTGTCAAGGGTTGTTAAAACCGGTCACCCGCAGGGCGGGTTTGTTCGGGGTCCATCCACGTACATCTATTGGAGGGGCAATCAGTCGAAGCGGTTCGCCGTCTCGCGGGGCTTTCGTGCGTCTCGTACGGGTCTGGCGCCGCCCCGATCCCGCCGGACGCGGGCGCGAGCGCTGGCAGGATGTCCGCATGAGTGACGTGGTTGTGGTGCGCGGTCGTGTGGTGCTCGGCTCCTCGGTGGTGGACGACGGCGTCGTCGTCGCCTCGGGCGGACGCGTCGCCTTCTCCGGCTCGGTGGCCGACGCCGTGGCGGCCGGCCACGGCCCCGCCCTGGAGCGGGCGCTGGAGCAGGCTCCGGACCAGGCCCCGGACCGGGCGCGGCCCGCGCCCGGGACGCTCGTGCTGCCGGGGCTCGTCGACCTGCACAACCACGGCGGGGGCGGCGCGTCGTTCCCCGACGTGACCTCGGCCGGCGAGGCGCTCGCGGGCGTCCTGGAGCACCGCGCCCACGGCACCACCACCCTGCTCGCGTCGTTGGTGACGGCCCAGCCCGAGGTGCTGCTGGCGCGCGCCGCGGTGCTGGCCGAGCTCGCCGAGGCCGGGGAGATCGAGGGCCTGCACGCCGAGGGGCCGTTCCTCTCGTACCGCCGCCGAGGCGCCCACAACCCGGCTGACCTGCAGGAAGGCAGCGTCGAGCTGGTGCGTGACCTGGCCGCGGCCGCCCGCGGGTACCTGCGCACCATGACGATCGCCCCGGAGGTGCCGGGCGTGACCGGCCCCGGCGGCGTCGCCGAGGCGCTGGTCGCGGCGGGCGTGCTGCCCTCGCTGGGGCACACCGACGGCAGCACCGAGCAGGCCGAGGCGCTCATCGAGCAGGTCACCTCGGCGCTGCGGGCGCGGGCAGGCGGCGGGGCCGCGGGACCTGGGGCCGCGGGGCGCCCGGCGGGCACCCCGGCCCCGGCCGGGCCGATGACGGCGACGCACCTGTTCAACGGCATGCGCCCGCTGCACCACCGGCAGCCCGGCCCCATCGCGGCGTGCCTGGCGGCGGCGGCCCGCGGCGACATGGTCGTCGAGCTCGTGGGCGACGGCGTCCACCTGGACCCGGCGACCGTGCGCTCGGTGTTCGACATGGTCGGCGCGGACCAGGTGCTGCTGGTGACCGACGCGATGGCGGCGGCCGGCATGGCCGACGGCCGGTACGACCTGGGCCCGATGTCGGTGGAGGTGCGCCACGGCGTCGCGCGCATCGCCACCCCCGTGTCAGACCCACAGGTCACCGGGGGGACCTCTGCGTCTGACACGGGGGAGGGGGAGGGACCGATCGCGGGCGGCACGGCCCACCTGGTCGACGTCGTCCGCTGCGCCGTCGAGGGCGGCGTCCCCCTGGTCGACGCCGTCCGCTCCGCGACGGCGGTGCCCGCCCGGGTGCTGGGGCTCACCGGCGAGGTCGGCACCCTGGAGCCCGGCGCCCGCGCCGACGTGCTGGTCACCGACGCGAACCTGCGCCCCCTGCGGGTGCTGCGCCACGGTGTTGACGTCGATGTCGCCGGGGCGTAACTCGCCGCTGTTAGCGTTCCGGCCATGACGCCTCCCGTTTTCGAGCCCGGCCAGACGGTGGTCCGCCGCGAGATCATGCGGGGCGAGCCGTGGATCGCCATCCCCCAGGTCTGCGTGCAGGACGACGGCGACCTCCTGGTGACCTACACGCCCGGCGGCACCCCGATGGTGTATCCGGGGTCGGGGGTGTTCCCGGTGGGGGAGCACCCGTGGAAGGCCGCCGGGAGCAGGCGCTGGCGCGGCCACGGGCGCCTCGAGCTGCACTGGGCCGGGGTGGAGCACTCGCTCTTCCTGTTCTGGGACGGCCCGCAGCGCACCTTCCAGGGCTGGTACTTCAACCTGGAGGACGCGCCGCGCCGCACGCCGATGGGCTTCGACACCCTCGACCACGAGCTGGACGTCTGGTGGGCGGCGGACGCCGAGACCTACGAGTTCAAGGACGTCGTCGAGTTCGAGGAGACCGGCCCGGACCGGTACCCGGGCCGGATGGAGCAGATCCGCGCCGAGGGCGCCCGGATCGCCCGCCTCCTCGACGCGGGCGAGCTCTGGTGGGACAAGGCGTGGGCCGACTGGACGCCCGACACCTCGTGGGAGCCCCGCGACGTGCCGGCCGGCTGGGAGAGCGTGGCGTTCGAGACGCGCTGACCGAGATCTGCGGCAGGGCGGAATCTGTCGTCGATACCGGCTGATTTCCGGTGGCATCTCGGTTCGTGGGCGCTACGGTCGGACCGTGCCCCCTTCCGTGCCGTCCGACTCGGCCCCCAGCCCCGCCGCACCGATGTCCGCCCCCGGCTCCGCCGCCCGGTCCGGCGCGCCCTCGCGCGGGTACCGGGTCGACCCCGGCTGGCCGGTGGTCACCCCGCGGCTCGCGCTCCGCCCGGTCGCCCCGGACGACGCCGAGGCGTTCTTCGCCTGGCGCTCGCTGCCCGACGTCGTGCGGTTCATGTACCAGCCGCCGTGGGACCAGGAGACGGCGAAGGTGAAGCTCCGCACCTGGTCGAGCGCCCCGTTCGAGGAGGCCGGCGACGTGCTGGTGCTCGCCGTCGAGGCCGACGGCGACGTCATCGGCGAGACCATGCTCAAGTGGGCGGCCGGCCCCCGGCAGGCCGAGGTCGGCTACGCCCTGCACCCCGACGTCGCGGGCCACGGCCTGGCGACGGAGGCCGTCCGCGCCACGCTGCGCCTGGCCTTCGGGTCGTACGGCTTCCACCGCGTGTACGCGCGCATCGACGAGGAGAACCTGCCCTCGGTGCGGGTGGCCCAGCGGCTGGGCATGCGCCAGGAGGCGCGCCTGGTCGAGAGCGACGTGCGCGACGGCGCCTGGTCCACCGAGCTGGTCTTCGCCCTGCTCGACCGCGAGCACGCGGACCGCGACTAGCCGGTCGCGCCCTCAGTCGGCGGTGGCGACGGCGGCCGGGCCGGGCGCCGAGCTCTCGCGCTCGGTCAGCACGGGCGCCAGCAGGCGGGTCTCGGACGGCTGCTCGGACTCCAGGCGCGCCATCACCATGTCCACGGCCACCTTGCCGATGTCCTCGGCGGGCAGGTCGATGCTGGTCATCGGGATGCGCTGGGAGAGCGCGACGTCGGTGGGGCAGACGGCGACCACCGCGATGTCGGTGCCCACCACCAGCCCGCGCTCCGCGAGCCGGGACAGCACGTGGGGGAGGGCGCCCTCGTTGTGCACCACGATGCCCGTGGTCTCGGGGGCCGTGGTCAGCAGCAGGTCCACGGCGGCCGAGGCGCCCGCCGGCGTGGAGTCGCAGGCCTCCACCGTGGCCGTCACGCCCGACGCGCGGGCCTGGTCGCGCAGGCCGCGCATCATCCGCTCGGCGTAGGACGTGTGCCGCCGCAGCACCTCGGGCGGTGAGCCGATGAGCGCGACGTCGGTGTGGCCCGACTGCGCGAGGTGCCGCACGGCGAGCCGGCCCGCGCCCTCGAAGTCGAGGTCCACGCAGCTGAGCCCCTCCGGGTCCTGCGGCAGGCCGATGAGCACGGTGGGCTGCTTGGCGGCGGCCACCAGGGGCACGCGCGGGTCGTCCGCCTCGATGTCCATCATGACCAGGGCGTCCACCATCGAGCCGCCGGTCACCCGGTCGAGGCCGCTCACGTCGTCCTGCGTCAGCAGCAGCACGTCGTGGTCGAAGTCCCGCGCCCGCGTGACGACGCCCGCGACGAACTGCATGATGACGGGCACGTTCACGCCCACGCGCAGCGGTGCCATCAGCGCGATCACGTTGGTGCGCGCCGAGGCCAGCGCCCGCGCGCCGGCATGGGGGCGGTAGCCGAGCTTCTCGATCGCGCGCTCGACCCGCGCCCGGGTGGGCGCGGAGATGGGCCGCTTGCCCGACAGGACGTAGGACACGGTCGAGGTCGAGACCCCCGCCGCCCGCGCGACGTCGTCGATCGTAGCCACAGTGCTCCATTCGAGTCGGAACCGGTCATCTGCCCCGGGAGAGTGTGCCTGATCCCGGCGCAGGTGGTGCGCGGTGCCGGCACACCAGTGTGCCGCATGCCGGGGAAGCGCTTCGACAGAAGACTAGCCCCATGGTCTAGAAATGCTACTGGACAGTTGTCAGAGCTTGGGGCTAGCGTGTTGAAACGCTTCGACGATCCGGACGCAGGAGTCCGGGCGCGACCAAGGAGATGCAATGAGGCACAAGCGGACGATCGCGGCCGTGGCCGCAGCGGTGGCCGGCGCGATGGCCCTGGCCGGCTGCACCGGCCAGAGCGCTGCCGGCGGCGACACCGACGACAGCACGCTCACCATCTGGCACTACGAGAACGACGACTCGGCGATGGGCAAGGCCTGGGCCAAGGCCATCGAGATCTTCGAGGAGGAGAACCCGGACGTCACGGTGGACGTCGAGAAGCAGACGTTCGAGCAGATCCAGAAGAACGCCAAGATCGTGCTCACGGGCGACGACGTGCCCGACGTCATGGAGTTCAACAAGGGCAACGCGACCGCGGGCCAGCTCGCGGCGCAGGGCCTGCTCACCCCGCTGACCGACGCCGCCGCCGAGCGCGGCTGGGACGAGAAGCTGTCCGGCTCGCTCGCCACCACGGCCACCTACGACGAGCAGGGCCTCATGGGCTCCGGCGAGTGGTACGGGGTGCCGAACTACGGCGAGTTCGTCGGCGTCTACTACAACAAGGAGATGCTGGCCGACCTCGGGCTGGAGGTGCCGACCACCCTCGACGAGTTCGAGGACGTGCTGGCCGCCTTCAAGGACGAGGGCGTCACGCCGCTCGCCGAGGCCGGCGCCGAGTACCCGCTCGGCCAGCTCTGGTACGAGCTCGTGCTCGCCTACGGCGACCGCGCCCTGGTGGACGACTACCAGCTCTTCGCGAACGACGTCGACTTCCACAACGACGCGATGACGCAGGCCACCGAGAAGCTCGACGAGTGGATCGAGAAGGGCTACATCGCCTCCGACTCCGCCGCCCTGACCGCCGAGGACATGGGCGTCTCGTTCATCGACGGCACGTACCCGATCATGGTCAGCGGCTCGTGGTGGTTCGGCCGTCTCGCCACCGAGATGCAGGCCGACTGGGGCCAGTTCAACTTCCCGGGCAACACGCTGCACACCGGCTCGTCGGGCAACCTCTGGGTGGTCCCCGCGAACGCCGACTCCCCGAGCCTGGCCGAGGAGTTCATCGACATCACCCTGCGCCCCGAGGTGCAGGACGTGCTGGCCACCGAGGGCGGCCTGCCCGTCGCGGGCGACCCCTCCGTGATCGAGGACGAGCGCACGCGCGAGCTCACCGAGAACTTCCAGGCGATCCTCGACGAGGACGGTCTGGCCTACTACCCCGACTGGCCCGTGGCCGGCTACTACGACGTGATCGTCAGCGAGCTCCAGTCCCTGGTGAACCGGTCCAAGACGCCGTCCGAGGTGCTGGACGGGCTGCAGGGCTCGTACGACGAGGGCAAGGCCGACCTGCTCGATGGCTGACACCGCCCTGACCGAACGGCGCTCGCGGGCGGACACCCGCCCGCGAGCACCGCGCGGAACGCGCCGTCGTCGGGCCCCGTGGGTGGGGTACCTGCCCTACCTGCTGCCCGGCGCGGTCGCGTTCGTCGTGGTGATCGGGTACCCGCTGGTCACCAACGTGTACTTCAGCCTGTTCAAGTGGCGCGGCGGCATGGCGCCGCTGCGCTGGAACGGGCTGGGCAACTACGTGGACCTGCTGGGCGACGACAAGTTCTGGACGTCGTTCGGCAACTCGCTGGCGATGATCGTCGCGATGGTGCTGGTGCCCACGCTGCTGGGCCTGGTGCTCGCGGCGGTGCTGTTCGACTACCTCGGACGGCGCTTCGGCGAGCGGGTGTCCTCCGTGCTGCGGGCCACGTACTACCTGCCGCAGATCCTGCCCGTCGCGGTGGCGGGCGTGCTGTGGAACTGGATCCTGAACTCCCAGACCGGTGCGCTCAACGTGATCCTGCGCGGGATCGGCGTCGAGACGCCGCCCAACTGGCTCGGTGACCCGAGCACGGCCCTGCCCTCGGTGATGCTCGTGCTGATCTGGGTGCAGATGGGCTACCCCGTGGTCATCTTCATGGCGGCCCTGCAGCGCGTGGACCCGGAGCTCTACGAGGCGGCGGAGCTCGACGGCGCCGGCTGGTGGGACAGGTTCCGCGCCATCACGGTGCCGCAGATCCGCCCCGAGACCTTCGTGGTGACGCTGACCTGCACGGTCGCGGCCCTGAAGGTGTTCGGGCCCATCTACGTGCTGACGCGCGGCGGGCCCGAGAGCTCGACCCTGGTGCCGAGCTACTACTCGTACCTGAACTTCTTCGACAAGTCCCAGGTCGGCTACGGGTCGGCCATCGCGACGGTGCTCACGCTCGTGATCGTCGTCGTGGCGCTGGTGATCCTCGGCCTGCAGAACCGGGCCGAACGACGTGAGAGGGAGGGGGTCTGACATGGCCGTCGCCACAGACCTGCGACCCGCCCAGGTGCGGGCCTCCGCGATCGACTCCCGCTACCGCCGCGGGGTGGGCCGCTGGCTCGTCCTGGCCGCCGCGGTCCTCGTGGGGCTCGCGGTGCTCGCCCCGTTCGGGATCATGCTGCTCAACGCCTTCAAGTCGCCGCAGGACTACGCGGCGAACGGGCCGCTGTCCCTGCCGTCGGGCCTCTACCTCGACGGGGTCGTGGCCTTCTGGGAGCGCACCGACTTCCCGGTCAAGCTGTGGAACTCGGTGTTCATCTCGGCGGTCGTGGCCGTGCTCGGCGCCCTGCTGTCGCTGCTGAACGCGTACGCGATCGGCATCGGCCGGGTGAAGGGGCGGCTGTGGATCGTCGCGCTGTTCCTGCTGGCGAACATGCTGCCGCAGGAGGCCCTGATCTACCCGCTGTTCACCATGGCGCAGTCCGTGGGCCTGTCGAACTCGCAGTGGTCGGTGATCATCATCTTCACCGTCATCCAGTCGGCGTTCGGCACCTACCTGCTGTCCTCGGTGCTCGGCACGTTCCCGCCCGCCCTGCTGGAGGCGGCCGCCCTGGACGGCGCGAGCCGCTGGCGCATCCTCTGGCAGGTCGTGTTCCCGATCGTGCGGCCCACGCTCTCGGTGCTGATGATCTTCTTCTTCATCTGGACCTGGAACGAGTTCTTCATCCCGCTGGTGATGCTGACCAGCAACGACACCCAGACCATCCCCATCGCCCTCGCCTCGCTGCAGGGCGACCGGATGATGGACGCGCCCACGATCAACGCGGGCTCGCTCGTGTCGCTGGTGCCGGCCGTCATCTTCTTCCTGATCTTCCAGCGCACCCTGACCCGGGGCGTGACCGCCGGGGCGGTCAAGTGAACGCGCTCCACCCCACGGCCATCGAGAGACGAGTGAGGCCCCACGCATGAGATTCACCGACGGCTACTGGCAGCTGCGTCCCGGCGTCGACGTGCTGCGTCCGCGCGACGTCGACGCGGTCGAGGCCGGCGACGACACGCTGACCGTGTACGCGCCCACGGCGCCCATCACCAAGCGCGGCGACACCCTGAACCGCCCCGTCGTGACGGTCACGTTCGACGCCCCCGCGGACGACGTCATCGGCGTGCGCATCGAGCACCACCAGGGCCGCCGCGACCCCGGGCCGCACTTCGCGGTGAACCGGGAGCCGGGCGTGGTCAAGGTGGTGGCGCCCACCGCTCCGGGCGAGGGTCCCGCCGAGCTGACGTCGGGCGGCCTCACGGCCCGCGTCTCGACCGACGGCGCGTGGCAGGTCGACTTCGTGGCGGGCGGCGAGGTGCTCACCACGTCTTCGGCCCGGAGCGTGGGGCTGGCCAGCACGCCCGAGGGCGACTTCGTGCACGAGCAGCTCGGGCTGAGCGTGGGCGAGCACGTCTACGGGCTGGGCGAGCGGTTCGGCGCCTTCGTGAAGAACGGCCAGAGCGTCGACGTCTGGAACGAGGACGGCGGCACCGCGAGCGAGCAGGCCTACAAGAACGTCCCGTTCTACCTGACCGACCGCGGCTACGGCGTGTTCGTGGCGCACCCCGAGAACGTGTCGTTCGAGGTGGGCTCCGAGGCGGTCAGCCGCACGCAGTTCTCCGTGCCGGGGCAGACGCTGCAGTACTACGTGATCCACGGGCCCACCCCGGCCGAGATCCTGCGCCGGTACACGGCCCTGACGGGGCGGCCCGCCGTCGTCCCCGCCTGGTCGTACGGGCTGTGGCTCTCGACGTCGTTCACCACGGACTACTCCGAGTCCACGGTCATGAGCTTCGTCGACGGCATGGCCGAGCGGGACATCCCGCTGTCGGTGTTCCACTTCGACTGCTTCTGGATGCGGCAGTTCCACTGGTGCGACTTCGTGTGGGACCCGGCCACCTTCCCGGACCCCGAGGGCATGCTGGAGCGGCTGCACGACCGCGGCCTGAAGGTCTGCGTCTGGATCAACCCGTACATCGCCCAGCGCTCGCACCTGTTCCGCGAGGGCAAGGCGAAGGGCTACCTGGTCACCACGGCCGACGGCGACGTCTGGCAGTGGGACAAGTGGCAGGCCGGCATGGCGCTGGTGGACTTCACCAACCCCGACGCCGCCGCCTGGTACCAGGACAAGCTGCGCGTGCTGCTGGACCAGGGCGTGGACTGCTTCAAGACGGACTTCGGGGAGCGCATCCCCACGGACGTCGTCTGGCACGACGGGTCCGACCCGCAGCGGATGCACAACTTCTACGCCTCCCTCTACAACAAGACGGTGTTCGACCTGCTGGAGCAGGAACGGGGCACCGGCGAGGCCGTGCTGTTCGCCCGGTCCGCCACGGCGGGCACCCAGGCCTTCCCCGTGCACTGGGGCGGCGACTGCGAGTCCACCTTCGTGTCCATGGCGGAGTCGCTGCGCGGCGGCCTGTCGCTGTCGCTGTCCGGGTTCGGCTACTGGAGCCACGACATCGGTGGCTTCGAGGGCACGCCCGACCCCGCCGTCTTCAAGCGGTGGACGGCGTTCGGCCTGCTCTCCTCGCACTCCCGCCTGCACGGGTCGAGCTCGTACCGCGTCCCGTGGGCGTTCGACGACGAGGCCGTCGACGTCACGCGCAAGTTCACCCGGCTGAAGATGCGGCTCATGCCGTACCTCGGCGGGGCCGGCGCCGAGGCCGCCGGAGCGGGGCTGCCCGTGATGCGGCCGATGGTGCTGGAGTTCCCGGCCGACCGGAGCGCCGCCACCGTGGACACGCAGTACATGCTGGGGTCGTCGCTGCTGGTCGCGCCCGTGTTCGGTGAGTCCCGCGCCGAGTACTACCTGCCCGCGGGGGAGTGGACCCGGCTGGCGGAGGTCGCGGCGTCCGACCTGGCCCCGACCGTCTCCGGGTCCCGCTGGGTCACGGAGGAGCACGGGTTCGACACCCTGCCGGTGCTCGTGCGGCCCGGCACGGTGCTGCCGGTCGGCGCGCGCGACGACCGGCCGGACTACGCATGGGCCGAGGGCGTGACGTTACGCTGCACCCGTCTGCCCGAAGGGTTCGACGAAGAGATCCTGGTTCCCGGTGGCACCGGCGCCCCGGCGACGTTCCGTGTGCGGTACGTGTCCGGCGTCGTGCACGTGACCAGCGCTGACGCTCCTGGTGAATGGAGCGTCGAGAACGAAGGCAAGACCGTTCGGGCCACCGGCCCGGGAGAGGTGGCACTGTGAGTGCACGGAAGTTCCCCGACGATTTCCTCTGGGGATCGGCGACGGCGTCGTACCAGATCGAGGGAGGCGCGACCGAGGGCGGGCGCGGCCCGTCCATCTGGGACACGTTCTCGCACACGCCGGGCCGGACGCTGAACGGCGACACCGGTGACGTCGCCGACGACCACTTCCACCGCTGGCAGGAGGACGTCGAGCACATCAAGAACCTGGGCCTGGGCGCCTACCGGTTCTCGATCGCGTGGCCGCGGGTGCAGCCGGGCGGCTCCGGCGAGTTCAACGCCGAGGGCATCCGGTTCTACTCGGACCTCGTGGACGGCCTGATCGCCGCGGGCGTCAAGCCCGTCGTCACGCTCTACCACTGGGACCTCCCGCAGGAGCTGGAGGACGCCGGCGGCTGGACCAACCGCGAGACGGCCTACGCCTTCGCGCGGTACGCGCGGAAGATGGCCGAGGAGCTGGGCGACCGCATCGACGTCTGGACCACGCTCAACGAGCCGTGGTGCACGGCGTACCTGGGCTACGGCTCGGGCGTGCACGCGCCCGGCCGCACCGAGTCCCTGGCCGCGCTGCAGGCGGTGCACCACCTCAACCTGGCGCACGGCCTCGCCGTCCAGCAGATCCGCGAGGTGCTCGGCGACGCCGCGAAGACGTCGATCACGCTGAACCTGCACGTCTTCCGGCCGGACGACCCGTCGTCCGAGGCCGACCAGGGCGCCGTCCGCAAGGTCGACGCCCTGGCGAACCGGGCGTTCCTCGCGCCGGTGCTCGACGGCGTCTACCCCGCCGACCTGCTGGAGAACACCGCCTCGGTGACCGACTGGTCGTTCGTGCACGACGGCGACCTGGAGATCACGAAGCAGCCGCTCGACGTGCTGGGCGTCAACTACTACTCGACGGCGCGCGTGCGGCACTACTCCGGCGAGGGCGAGCGCCAGCAGGCCGACGGGCACAAGGACTCCGCGGGCACCCCGTGGATCGCCGCCGACGACGTCGAGTTCCTGCCGCAGCCCGGCCCCTACACGGCCATGGGCTGGAACATCGAGCCGGCCGGCCTCACCGACCTGCTGGTCTCGCTGCGCGACACCTACCCGGACCAGCCGCTCATGGTCACCGAGAACGGCGCGGCGTTCGCCGACACCGTGGTGGTCGAGGACGGCGTGGCGCGCGTGCACGACGTCGAGCGCGTCTCCTACCTGCACGACCACGTCGAGGCGCTCGGGCTCGCCCGGGACCAGGGCGTGGACGTGCGCGGGTACTTCGCGTGGTCGCTGCTCGACAACTTCGAGTGGGCCTACGGCTACGACCGCCGGTTCGGGATCATCCGGGTGGACTACGAGACGCTGGAGCGCACCTGGAAGGACTCCGCGCACTGGTACCGGAGGCTGGCCACCAGCAACATCCTGCCGGGGACGGATGAGGTCTCCCCTGCCTGACCCCTTGCTGGTGGGGGTGTGACTTCGGTCGGTTGCCTTGAGACCGGTCGGTCGAACGACCGGTCTCAAGGCAACCGACCGATCTCGTTCGTTGGGTACCTTCTGGGGATGATCCAGTCCCAGGTGGCCAGTACCGTGCCGGGCAGCGCGCTGAGCGGGCTGCTCCACGAGCTGCGCGACGGCGCCCGCGTGCCCGCCCTGTCCGCCGCCGCCGGCCGCGGGGGCGAGGTCGTCTGGGCGGACGTCGCGGCGGCCCCCTGGGCAGGCGAGCCGACGCCGGAGCACGCCTTCCGCATCGGCTCGATCACCAAGCCGATGATCGCCGTCGCCGTGCTGCGGCTCGTCGCCGACGGCGCGGTGGCGCTCGCGGACCCGATCGGGAAGCACCTGCCGGACGCCCCCGGCGCCGACGCCACCGTCCGGCAGCTGCTCACGCACACCAGCGGCCTCCAGGCGGAGTTTCCCGGGCCGTGGTGGGAGCGGCACGGCGGGCCGTCCTGGGACGAGCTGGCCGCCTCCGGCCTGGAGCGGCTCTGGGAGCCCGGCGACCGGTACCACTACAGCAACCCGGGCTTCGCCCTGCTGGGCCGGCTGGTCGAGGTGCACCGCGGCCGGCCGTGGGACGAGGTGCTCCGCGACGAGCTGTGGACGCCGCTCGGCATGACCGCCACCGGCCGGGAGCCCGCCGGCCCGCACGTCACGGGCTACGCCGTGCACCCGGACCAGGACCTGGTGCACCACGAGCCGGTGCCCGGCTACCGTGCGGCCGGGCCGGCGGGCGAGGTGTGGTCCACGCCGTCGGACCTGGTGCGCTTCGGTCTGTGGCTCGTGGGCGCGGAGAGCGACCGGGACGCGGGCGAGGCGGTGTTGCCGCTCGCCGTGCGCCGCGACCTGGCGGTCCCGCGCGTCGTGGTCGACGATGCCGGACCCGCGGGCGGACCGTGGGCCACCGCGCACGGGCTCGGCGTGCGCGTGCGGCAGGACGGCACGGTGCGCACGGTCGGGCACGGCGGGTCCGTGCCGGGGTTCACGGCCGACCTCCGGGCCGACGTCGAGACCGGGGACGTGGTCGCGGTCTGCGGCGCGTCCACGGCCGGGTTCGGCGACGGTACCGGGCTGCTGGCGCTGCTCCAGGGCGGCGGGGCGGCCGCGGGGTCGCCGGTGGTCGACGAGCAGGGCTCGAACGGGCAGGGCTCGAACGAGCAGGCCTCGGGCGGGCGGGCCGGGATCGACGGGACCTGGTACTGGGGGCCCGTCCCGTTCCTCGTGCGCGTCGACGCGGCGGGACGGGTCGACCTGCGGTCCGCGCGCAGCGGGGGCCGCGGCACGCTGTTCGACGTCGTCCGCGGCGAGCTCCGGGGCGTCGACGGCGGCTACTGGCTGGGGGAGCGGCTGCGGGTGGTCGAGGCGGACGGCGCGCCCGTCGCGCTGGACATCGGCACGTTCCACTTCACGCGGGCGCCGTACGACGCCGGCACGACCGTTCCCGGGGGCGTGGACGACGTCGGCTGGCACGTTCCCGGGCCGGTCGGGTAGGCGCACCCCGCCGAGTACGGATCGGCCGCGCACGGGTGCCGGTGGGAGCGCCGTCCCGGAGCGGCGGCGAGGTATTCCCGGTGGCGGCCGTCCGTCGTGTGGTGAGCCCGACAAACTCCGTCCGGGTGACACGCCGAAGGGGCGCGACACGCCGTGGACTCAGATATTTTTCGGGCTCCGCGAGGCCGCCGAGGTGCCCGTTCGCGCGGTCCCGGCGGCTCCTCCGACGGCGCCCTGGGAACCCGTGCGCGCGGCCTCCCAGGCGGTGTCAGAGGCTCGTGGCAGCATGGTCCTCGAGCGTCGCGAGCGTTCCCGGCCTAGTGCCTACCACGTCTCGAACCACTACATGTCGTTGCCGAGCAGGTGTCAGACCCTAGGTGTAGTGTTTGGTGCAGCGGGAGACGCAGACCCGCGAACAAAGCACACCGACGTAAGTTCACGGGTGTTCTTCGAGGTCAGAGGAGGCGGACATGAGCGTCACGGTCTACAGCAAGCCGGCATGCGTGCAGTGCGACGCGACGTACCGGGCACTGGATCGCAAGGGTGTCGAGTACACGGTCGTCGACATCACGCAGGACGCCGAGGCGCTGGAGATGGTCCGCGGTCTCGGTTACCTCCAGGCACCGGTCGTCGTGGCCGGTGACACCCACTGGTCGGGCTTTCGTCCCGACCAGATCAGCGCGGTCGCCGCGCTTCAGGCCGCTTCGGCCTGACCAGCACCACAGCTACGTCGGCAAGGAGGCGTGACGTGGGCTCTCTCGTCTACTTCTCCAGCGTGTCCGAGAACACGCACCGGTTCGTCGAGAAGCTCGCTCTCGACGAGCAGGGGATGTCCGTGCACCGGATCCCGCTCCGCCCGGCCGACGGCTTCCTGCGCGTGGACGAGCCCTACGTCCTCATCGCCCCCACCTACGGTGGCGGCAACGAGGGCGGGGCCGTCCCGCGCCAGGTGAGGAAGTTCCTCAACGACGAACACAACCGGTCGCTCATCCGCGGCGTCATCGCCGCGGGGAACACCAACTTCGGGGCTGCGTACTGCATCACGGGCGACATCATCGCTGCGAAGTGTGATGTCCCGTACCTGTATGCCTTCGAGCTCCTCGGAACTGCGCAGGACGTCACGCGCGTCCGCAACGGATTGGGACGATTTTGGCAGCAACAACCACTGAGCCTCTCGGCTTGACCGAAGGCCTGAGCGAGATCCCGCTGGAGTCCCTCCAGATGGACTACCACGCGCTCAACGCCATGCTGAACCTGTACGGGCCGGACGGGAAGATCCAGTTCGAGAAGGACCGCGAGGCGGCCCGCCAGTACTTCCTGCAGCACGTGAACCCGAACACGGTCGAGTTCGAGACGCTCGAGGCGAAGCTCGAGCACCTCGTCGAGGCCAAGTACTACGACCCGACGGTGCTGGCCAAGTACTCCGGCGCGTTCGTCAAGGAGCTGTTCCAGCTCGCGTACTCGAAGAAGTTCCGCTTCGAGACGTTCCTGGGCGCCTTCAAGTACTACACCTCGTACACGCTCAAGACGTTCGACGGCAAGAAGTACCTGGAGCGCTTCGAGGACCGCGTCGCCATGGTCGCGCTCGGCCTCGCCGACGGCGACGAGGGGACGGCGCGCGACATCGTCGAGGAGGTCGTCTCCGGGCGGTTCCAGCCGGCGACGCCCACCTTCCTCAACGTCGGCAAGGCGCAGCGCGGCGAGCCCGTGTCCTGCTTCCTGCTGCGCATCGAGGACAACATGGAGTCCATCGCGCGCGGCATCAACTCCGCGCTGCAGCTCTCCAAGCGCGGCGGCGGCGTGGCGCTGCTCCTGAGCAACATCCGCGAGCACGGCGCCCCGATCAAGCACATCGAGAACCAGTCCTCGGGCGTCATCCCCGTGATGAAGCTCCTGGAGGACTCCTTCTCCTACGCGAACCAGCTCGGCGCGCGTCAGGGCGCCGGTGCCGTGTACCTGCACGCGCACCACCCCGACATCATGCGGTTCCTCGACACCAAGCGGGAGAACGCGGACGAGAAGATCCGCATCAAGACCCTCTCCCTCGGTGTGGTCATCCCGGACATCACGTTCGAGCTGGCCAAGAAGAACGCCGACATGCACCTCTTCAGCCCGTACGACGTCGAGCGGGTCTACGGCAAGCCGTTCGCCGACATCTCCATCTCGGAGAAGTACGACGAGCTCGTCGCCGACGAGCGCATCCGCAAGACGACGATCAGCGCGCGCGACTTCTTCCAGACGCTCGCGGAGCTGCAGTTCGAGTCCGGGTACCCGTACATCATGTTCGAGGACACGGTGAACGAGGCGAACCCGATCAAGGGCCGCATCACGCACTCGAACCTGTGCTCCGAGATCCTGCAGGTCTCCACCCCGTCGACGTTCAACGAGGACCTCTCGTACGACGAGGTCGGCCGCGACATCTCCTGCAACCTGGGTTCGCTGAACATCGCCAAGGCGATGGACTCCCCGGACTTCGGCCGCACCATCGACACCGCGATCCGCGCGCTGACCGCGGTCAGCGACCAGACGTCGATCGAGTCCGTCCCGTCGATCAAGCTCGCCAACGAGCGGGGTCACGCGATCGGCCTGGGCCAGATGAACCTGCACGGCTACCTCGCACGTGAGCGCATCTACTACGGCTCCGAAGAGGGCATCGACTTCACGAACATCTACTTCTACACCGTGGCCTACCACGCGATCGCGGCGTCCAACCGCCTGTCGATCCAGCGGAAGCAGAAGTTCGGCGGGTTCGAGGACTCCAAGTACGCCACCGGCGAGTACTTCGACAAGTACGTCGAGCAGGAGTGGAAGCCCGCCACGGAGCGGGTCGCGCGTCTGTTCGCCGACGCCGCGGTGTCGATCCCGACGCAGGACGACTGGCGCGCGCTCAGGGCCTCGGTCATGGAGCACGGCCTGTACAACCAGAACCTCCAGGCCGTCCCGCCCACGGGTTCGATCAGCTACATCAACAACTCGACGTCGTCGATCCACCCGGTTCCGGCCAAGGTCGAGATCCGCAAGGAAGGCAAGCTCGGCCGCGTCTACTACCCGGCGCCGTACATGACGAACGACAACCTGGACTACTACCAGGACGCGTACGAGATCGGGTACGAGAAGATCATCGACACGTACGCCGCGGCGACGCAGCACGTGGACCAGGGCCTCTCGCTGACCCTGTTCTTCCCGGACACGGTGACCACGCGCGACGTCAACAAGGCGCAGATCTACGCGTGGCGCAAGGGCATCAAGACCCTGTACTACATCCGCCTGCGTCAGCTGGCACTGGAGGGTACGGAGATCGAGGGCTGCGTCAGCTGCATGCTGTGACAGCAGCACGCTGACCGGTCCGCACCGCCAGGCTCACCCGTACCACCGCCGCTCCTGAAGGAACTCCCATGTCGCCAACTGGCAAGCTCAAGCTCATCGATCGCGTGACGGCGATCAACTGGAACCGCCTCGAGGACGAGAAGGACCTCGAGGTCTGGGACCGCCTGGTCGGTAACTTCTGGCTCCCCGAGAAGGTGCCCGTGTCGAACGACATCCAGTCGTGGAACACGCTCTCGGAGCACGAGAAGACCATGACGTCGCGGGTGTTCACCGGTCTGACCCTCCTGGACACGATCCAGGGCACGGTCGGCGCGGTGTCGCTCATCCCGGACGCGCTCACCCCGCACGAGGAGGCGGTGTACACCAACATCGCCTTCATGGAGAGCGTCCACGCGAAGAGCTACTCCTCGATCTTCTCCACGCTGCTGTCCACGCCGGAGATCGACGCCGCCTTCGAGTGGTCCGAGAGCAACGAGCACCTGCAGAAAAAGGCAGAGATCGTCCTCGACTACTACCGGGGCGACGACCCGCTGAAGCGCAAGGTCGCCTCGACCATGCTCGAGTCGTTCCTGTTCTACTCCGGCTTCTACGCGCCGATGTACTGGTCCTCGCGGGCCAAGCTCACGAACACGGCCGACCTGATCCGCCTCATCATCCGTGACGAGGCGGTGCACGGGTACTACATCGGCTACAAGTACCAGAAGGGGCTCGCGAAGCTGACGCAGCCCGAGCAGGACGACCTCAAGGCGTACACGTTCGACCTGCTCTTCGAGCTGTACGAGAACGAGGTCGAGTACACCGACTCGCTCTACGGCGAGCTGGGGCTGACCGAGGACGTCAAGAAGTTCCTGCGGTACAACGGCAACAAGGCCCTGATGAACCTGGGCTACGAGGCGCTGTTCCCCAAGGAGGACACCGACGTCAACCCCGCGATCCTCGCGGCGCTGTCGCCGAACGCGGACGAGAACCACGACTTCTTCTCGGGGTCGGGCTCGTCGTACGTGATCGGCAAGGCCGTGGAGACCGAGGACGACGACTGGGACTTCTGACCTCTGGTCGGAAGTCAGTCACCAGGTACGGCTGACAGAGGCCCGGGTCCGCAGAACGCTGCGGACCCGGGCCTCTGTCGTACCCGCGGCTCAGAGCGATCCGGACCCGGGCCACCGTGACCAGTGCGTGTTCGGCGCGTGGGTCGGCCGGTAGGCGTCGACCGCGCCGGTCGCCAGGACCCGGGCGAGCTGGACGTAGGTCTCGCACTGCGACGGGATGGTCCGGAACAGGTCGGGCTGGTACCAGGCGTCGATCACCAGCAGGCGTGGCAGTTCGCCGGGGACGAGCCAACCCAGCTCCTCCTCGTCGCAGAGCAGCAGATCGCGGTGCTGGGGGACCAGGCCCCGGAAGACGTCGACGAGGCCGGCTCCGGCTGGTTGCGTGACGTCCAGGTCACGCCCGCGGACCCGGACAGGGGCGGAACCCGCGAACACCTCCGGCTCCCACTCGTCTTCGATCTCGTCCCAGTTCTCGACGCGGTCGAAGGTGCCGATCTCGGATCGCCACCGTGGTGCTGCACCCGGACCCGCGTTGTCGAAGACATGGACGACGTCGCGCACCGCACCACCACGCGGGGTGTAGGCGACCTTCTCGACCACCAGAGCCCATCGGGTCGCGTCGGCGAACGCGTGCAGGCGGCAGTCGATCAGGTACTCGTAGACGTGATCGAGGTCGGGGAACTGATGCTCGGCCGCGGCCCGGTCGAAGAGGTCCAGGATGCTCTGCTCGTCCGTCATCACGTCGCACACGGTAGAGACAGCTACTGACACCTACCGGTGGTCGAGCCGTTCGTGATCGTCTGCCGTGTCGGTGGCGCCGACTACAGTCGCCGCCGTGACCGAGATGAACGTGGCGCCGCCGTCCGACGGCGATCAGCTGAGGTACGTCAGACAGCAGGTCCGGGCCATGGTGCGCGCGGGGTTCACCCCGTTCGACCGCGTGCTCCAGGCCGCCGACGAGATGCTCGAGAGCGATGCCGGGAAGAGCCTCCGTGCCGCCGCAGGTGAGGCAGCTCGTCAGGAGTGGCAGGCCCGGGTCGTCGAACAGGCGAGCTGGGCCGACGAAGGCAGCTACCCGGCCCTCGCCACAGCCTTCGCCGACCTGGAGAGCCTGGGCGTGGTGGCGCGGATGTCCTTCGCCTGCTGCAACACCTGCGGCGCCACCGAGATCCACGACGAGGCCGACCCGAACGGCCCCGAGCCGCTCGGCTACACCTTCTTCCACAGCCAGGAGGCGGACAGGCTCGGTGACACACCGGGTGACCTCTTCCTCTCGTTCGGCGGGTTCGACGAGACGCCGGCCGCCGTGATCGGCGACATCGTCGCGACGACGGTCGCCCGGCACGGGTTCGACGTCGACTGGGCCGGGGACGCCGGCGCGAAGGTGCAGGTGCGCGTGCCGGACTGGCGCAAGCGGCTGCCGGGCGACGTGCCGTTGGCAGTCCCGGCGCGACTGCGCGTGCTGCCCGAACGGGGCGCGCCGAGCCTCGACCCGACGCCCTACGACCTGCTCGTGCACCTCCACGAGGTACGGCGTGGTCGTCAGCAGTTCGTCGTCGTCGAGGACACGACGAACGGCTACAGGTTCGCGCAGAGCGCCCTCGACGACGACGGGCAGGCGTTCGTCGTGGAGCATCGCGAGAGCCCGGACGGTCCGATCCACCGCGCGATCTGCCCGGATCTCGCGCTCGCGCACAAGGTGCTCATCGGCTGGTGCACCGGCGAGAACGGCTGGCGCGACCTGACCGGCTGGACGCAGATCGAGCTGTAGGGGAGGGCCGGCAGTCGCGCGTACTGGGGTAGAGCGCGGGTCGGCAGCGACGTCGCCGCAGGGCCGTGACGAGCAACTTCACAGATCCGGGGTGGTGAAATTGTGCACATATGCGGTATTAGACCGCTAAGGTCGTTACGGTCTCCGAAGTCTCGCCCTGTCCCCCTGGTGGAAAAGAACGATGACGAATCAGACTGCGACTACCCATGCCCCAGGTCCTGTGATGGGCGGGTCGCCACGGTCCGGTGCTCTGCCGATGCGCCTGTTCGACCCTGTTGACGTCCCGCTGCTCACCGATCTGCTCGCGGCGCGTGATATCGATGCCGCCTGGTCGGCGCTGAGGGAGGAGTGGGGAGAGGCCGCCCCCGTCGGCCTCGGGCCAGATGCCCGTGCCTGGCTGGTGAGCGGCTATCAGACCCTCGCCACCCTCGCCCGTGGCTCCGGGATGGTCACGACCGACACGGGTGCCTGGAACGGCGAGCCGAGCGGGCCGCTGCCGGCGTCCCTGCGACCGTCCTTCGAGGCGAGTGCGTCGCGGAAGGTGGAGACGGCGTCGGGGCCCGTGCACGCCCGGCTGAGGGCGCCGCTGGACGAGGTGCTCGAGGCGGTGGACGCGGCCGAGGTCGGCCGGATCACCCGAACCGTGTGCCAGGAGGTGGCCGACCGACTGGTGCCGGGCGAGCAGGCCGACCTGATGCGCGACTACGTCGTGCCGGTGGCGCACCTCGCCTTCGGCTCCGTCCTCGGGCTCGATCCCCGGACCGGGCGCCAGGTGCTCGAGATCGCCGACGACCTGGCGGCCGGGCGCGGGGACGACACCGTCGTCGACGAGCTCAGCTTCCTGCTCGGCGGGCAGGTCATGGGGCGCGACGCGAGCGGCGGCCTGACGCCGATCGGCCTGCTGGCGCAGCACTCCGCCTATGAAGGCACCGCCGAGGCCGTGACCGGGATGCTTTCTCTGGTCACGAGCGCGAGCCTGGGCCTGCAGGCGTGGCTGGGCCAGGCCCTGCTCCTGGCCCTGAGCGACGAGGGATTCCTCCGCCGGCTGGCCGGCGGGCGGCTCGGGACCGACGAGGCCCTGGACGAGGTCCTGTGGAACGCGTCGCCCGTGACGGTGCTGGTCCCGCGGTTCGCCCTCAAGGAGGGGCACCTGTTCGGCGACGACTCGTACGTCGAGCGGGGCGACGCCGTGCTCCTGGCGGTCGGGGCGGCGGCGTCGGACCCGAGGGTTCGCGGCGACGCCTGGGACGGGCTCGGCAACCGGGCGCACCTGGCCTGGGGCGCGGGGGCACACCGGTGCCCGGCGCCACGCCAGGCGAGGCTGATCGTCCGGACCGCGGTCGAGACCCTGCTGCGGCAGGTCGAGCCCTCGCTCGCGAGCGGCGCCGACGAGATCCGCTGGGTCCCGGACCTCCGCTTCCGGCGCCCGGTCTCCCTGCCGGTCACCTTCCGGGCCACCGGCCCGGAGCCCTGGCCGTCGTCCGAGTGACGACTCCGAGCGCGCGGGACCTCGCCGCGCCTCGAAACGAGTTCCACGCCGAGCCCCGATCGGGGCTCGGCCCCCGAAGAAGACCCCTGGAGGATCTGTGAGTCGTACGCCCCGCGTGACCCGCGCGCTGAACACCGTGCTGGGACCGGTCGTGAAGGGGTACGAGGACCCCGACCGGGCCTGGGCGAAAGCGGTCGCGCAGGTCGAGAAGAAGGCGGGAACCGAGGACCGTCAGTTCGCGGACGACCTCGGTGCGATCATGAGGGGCGCGGCCGAGATCCCCCGGCTGTCGCCCCTGGGCTGGTCCCTCATCCTGGCCGACGTCAAGGCGCGCTACGTCAACCGGCTGCGGGTCAACCACCTGCTCGCGGAGCACCCGGAGATCGCCGACGAGCCGATCACGGCCCCGGTGATCGTCTGCGGGCTGCCGCGCACCGCGACGACCCTGGCGCACCGGGTCCTGTCCGCCTCGCCCGACCACCGCGCCCCGCTGCTGTGGGAGATGCAGAACACCGGCTTCGAGGACCCGCGGTCCGAGCAGAAGCTGATCAAGCAGATGGAGCAGGGCGCCGGCCTGATGGAGCGGTTCGCGCCGGACATCCCGCACATCCACCCCATCAACATCGACCGGCCCGAGGAGTCGATGTTCCTCCTGCCGCACGGCAGCCACTGGCCGACCCTGCACGGCCTCATGCCGGAGTACAGCGCCTGGGCGGCCGCGCGCGACCAGACGGGTGACTACGAGTACCTCAAGTCGTGCCTGCAGGTGCTGCAGCACGGCCGGGCGCCCAAGCGCTGGTTCCTGAAGTACCCGGCCCACCTGGCCGACATGGACACGATCCTGAAGGTCTTCCCGGACGCCACGTTCGTGTGGACCCACCGCGACCCGGTCACCGTCATCGGTTCGTTCTGCAGCCTGATGGAGACCTTCTGGGGCATGTACCAGCACGACACCGACCGCCAGGTGATCGGCCGGTTCGCCCTGGACCACCTGGTCGGCCAGGTGAACCGGGGTCTGGAGCTGCGCCGGAACCTGCCGCCCGCCTCGATCGTGGACGTGCCGTACCACAAGCTCAGCGCCGACCCCTTCACCGAGGTCCCCCGCCTGTACGCGGCGATCGGCGCCACGTGGACGGCCCGCGACCAGGAGCACCTGGCCGACGTCGTCGCGAAGCCGAAGGGCACCCCGTCCCACCGGTACGACCTGTCCGACTACCTCGACCCCGCCGAGGTGGAGCAGACGTTCGGGCCGTACAACCGGCTGCTGGACCGCCTCGACCTCCGCGACGCGGAGCTCACCGTCGAGCTGTGACGGTTCCCCGGTGACGGGCGTCAGCGCCTCAGGCGTCGATCGACCGCGCGCCCGTCACCGGGGGCTCCGCCGACCACGGGAACGTGATCCACAGGTCGGTGTCCTTCCAGGAGTAGTCCGGCTGGATGATGGTGCGCGGCTTCGTGAAGAGCACCGCCGAGCGGGCCTCGGCGCCCTTCTGCTCCAGCAGGTCCATGACCAGCGCGAGGGTGCGGCCCGAGTCGGCGACGTCGTCGACCACGAGCACCTTGGCGCCCGGGAGCTCGGACGTGTCCATCAGCGGCGGCAGCACCCGCGGGTCGTCGAGGGTCTTGCCGATGTCCGTGTAGAACTCGACGTTCAGCGTGCCGACGCCCTTGGTGCCGAGCGCGTAGGCCATGGCGCCGCCGGGCACCAGACCGCCGCGGGCGACGGCGATGACGACCTCGGGCACGAACCCGCTGTCCACCACCTTGTGGGCCAGGTCGCGCACCGCGACGGGGAAGGTCTCCCACGTGAGCACCTCGCGCTCCGGCAGGGGAGCGGACTCGGGTGCTGGCAGGTCGGTCGAGGTCATGGGAAGACCCTACGAGACGTGGCGGGCACCCGGCTCGGGTACCCGCCACGTCTGTGCCGTGACCTGCGGCGATGCGCACAGTACGTGCGCGAGGTCTCATCCGGCCCGCGAGCGGGCCGAGGAGGGTCAGGCGGCCTTGGCCTCGAGGATGTCGACCACGAACACCAGCGTCGAGTTCGCCGGGATCGCGCCGTTCTCCTGGTCGCCGTAGCCCTGGTCGGCCGGGACGACGAGCAGCACCTGGCTGCCGACCTTCTGGCCGGCGATGCCGTTGGTCCAACCGGGGATCACGCCGTTCAGCGGGAACGACGTCGGGGTGCCGCGGCTCCACGAGGAGTCGAACGACGTGCCGTCGAGCAGGCAGCCCGCGTACTGCACGGTGACCGTCTGGTCCTTCGTGACCTCGGCGCCGTCACCCTCGATGAGGGGCTCGACCACGAGCTCCGTGGGCTCCTCGTAGTCGGCCGGGATCGTCACGGTCGGCTGGCCGGTCTCCTCGGCGAGCTCGACGGTGGGCAGGCCCGCCTCCGGCTCGACCGCGGTGCCCTCGGCACGCGTCGGGATCTCCTTGGCCTCGGTCACCTCGACCATCGTCACCTGGATGGTCTGGTCCATCGCGGTGCTGGCCATGAGGAGGCGCGCGCCGACCTTCTGGCCGATCAGGCGGTCGTTGAGCAGGTCGTACTGCGGGTCGCCGAGCGTGAACGACTCGGGCTTCTTGGTCTCCCAGGTGGAACCGCTGGTCGAGCCGTCCTTGCCGGCGATCACCACGTAGTTGATGGTCACCTGGGCGCCCTCGGCGAGCTCCTCGCCGGTGCCCTCGTCCACGACGCGGGAGGTCGGGGTCGTGACCTCGAGCGGCGCCTCGAAGGTGACCTTCGGCTCCTTGCCGACCGGGCCCGAGACCTCGATCGACTCGACGGCCGCGACGTCCTCCTCGGACGGGCTGGGCGCGGGCGACGGCTCGGCGGCCGGGGTCACCTCGCAGACGTTTCCGTCGGAGGAGGCGGCGGCGTTGCCGCTCCCGCCGTCGTCGCCGCTCGCGCAGCCGGTGAGCGCGATGGATGCCAGCGCGACGGCTGCCAGGCCGGCAGTGGTGCGGTGCTTCACGAGTAGTCCTTCGGTCGGTGTGCGCCTTGCTGGGGACCGCCACACTCTAGCGGGCGGAGATGAGTGCGGCTCCCAGGGTCTGTGGTGCGCGATGTGGGCTGTTCTCAGGCAGCCTTGAGCCATCCGCTCCGCCCTGCGGAACAATAGATGGCATGCCGTCGAACCGCCGCTCCAGCAAGCGTCCGTATGCCGCGGACCATGTCCCCCTCGACGTGGACCGTGCCACGGGCGGACGTCGTAGCGAGTCCGCGGCCGACGGCGAGTGGGTCGTCCAGCGGATCAGGTCGTCCGACAAGGCGTACGTCTGCCCCGCCTGCCGCCAGGAGGTCCCGCCCGGCACGGCGCACGTCGTCGCCTGGAGGACGGACGGGTTCGGCGGGCCCGAGGCCGGGCTGGACGCCCGCCGGCACTGGCACACCTCCTGCTGGCAGCGCCGCGCGAACCTGCGCTGAGCGCCCCGGCGCGCGGAGGGGGAGGACAATGGTCCCGATGACCACTGAAGCGACGCCGGACGCGGCCTCCGGCCAGACGACCCACCAGATCCGCTCGCTCACCGTCCTGCCCGCGCAGCGGGAGGACGTCGAGCTGCACACTGCCGACGGCCTCACGCTCGTGGGCGAGCTGGCCCTGCCCGCGGACAGCGAGCCGCAGGCCAGCCTGCTGACGCTCCACCCCCTGCCCACGCACGGCGGGTACATGGACTCGCACGTCTACCGCAAGGCCGCGTGGCGCCTGCCCGCGCTGGCCGACCTGGCGGTGCTGCGGTTCAACACCCGGGGCACGTCCTCCCCGCGCGGCACGAGCGAGGGCGCGTTCGACGGGGGCGAGGCGGAGAAGTACGACGTCGCCGCCGCGATCGAGCTCGCGGAGTTCCGCGGGCTGCCCCGGCCGTGGCTGGTCGGCTGGTCGTTCGGCACGGAGCTGGTGCTCAAGCACGGCGCGGACCCGAGCGTCGAGGGCGCGATCCTGCTCTCGCCGCCGCTGCACCGGGCGACGGACGAGGACCTGGACCGATGGGCCGCGTTCGGCAAGCCCCTCGTGGTCCTGGTGCCCGAGCTCGACGACTACCTCCGGCCCGACGAGGCGCGCCGCCGCTTCGCGCGCGTCCCGCAGGCCGAGGTGATCGGCGTCGACGGCGCGAAGCACCTCTGGGTCGGCGAGCCGGCCGTGACCCGCGTGCTCAACGAGATCGTCGGGCACGTGCTGCCGGACCACCCGCTCCCGCTCCCGACCCGCTGGGACGGGCCGCTGGGCGAGTCCTGAGCGACCGTACCCACCCGACCCACCACAGGAGGACGACGATGACCTCGCGAGCCACCCGGAACCTGGCGACCTTCACGCTGCACGACGGCGGTGGGGTGCCGCTCGTGCTCCTGCACGGCTTCCCGCTCGACCACCGCATGTGGGCGACGTGCGCGGAGCACCTCCCGCCGGGCGCCCGGGCCATCGGCGTGGACCTGCCCGGCGCGGGGCACAGCGACCTGGACGGGTACCCGCCGAGCATCGAGCACATCGCCGACGCCGTGCACCGGACGATGATCGAGGCCGGCGAGGGCAACGCCGTCGTCGTCGGGCACTCGATGGGCGGCTACGTCGCTCTGGCCCTGGCCGAGCGGCACCCGGGGTTCGTGGCGGGCCTGGGTCTCGTGGACACGAAGTCGACGGCGGACACCGACGCCGCGCGCGCCAAGCGGCTGCGGATCGCCGCCGCCGTCGACGCCAGCCAGACCGTGGATGCGGTGCTCGGCATGCCCGCCGAGCTCGTGGGCGCCACCAGCACGGAGCAGCGCCGCGGCCTGTTCCCGCTCCTGGACTCCTGGATCAGGGCCCAGTCGCCCGCCGGCGTCGCCTGGTCGCAGCGCGCGATGGCGGCCCGGCCCGACCGGACCGCGGTGCTCGAACGGCTGGACGCGCCGGTCGCCGTCGTGGTCGGGGCCGAGGACACGATCACGCCGCTGGCCGAGGCCGAGCACATGGTCCAGGCGGCCGGCTCGCCCAGCGGGCCCGCGATGGGCGACGCCGCGCTCACCGTGGTGCCCGGCGCCGGGCACATGGCCGTCGTCGAGGACCCCCAGGCGGTCGCGGCGGCCCTCGGCCTGCTGCACACCCACGTGGTGGCGCACCACTGAGCGAGCCTGCCGAGATAGAACCAGGGCGAAGTAGAACCAGGGCGAGATAGAACTCTGGGGCGGTACCAACCACGTGGTCGGTACCGCCCCAGAGTTCTATCTCGCCCTGGTTCTACCTCGGCGCGAGCGTCAGCTCGAGGCGCCGGCCTTCTCGGAGACGGGTGCCTCGGCGTCGTCGCTCTCCGCGGGGGAGGAGGCCGAGTCGGAGGCGGCCTGGCCGGCCTTCGTGCTGGCCTTGGTGCCCTTGACCGACGGGATGACGACGGTCGCGGTGCCGACGGGCACCGGCGTCGGGTTGCTCGGCGGGATGGAGGCCGGCATCGAGCCGTCCGCGTCGGCGGAGTCCGGGACCTCGGGCTCGGCCTCGGTGCCGTCACCGACGACCGCGAACCGCGCCTGCTGCGCCGGGGTGGCCCCGGCCATGCTCGCGGCCTTGGCCGCCGGGGCGGCGGGCGCCGCGTTGGCGGGAGCGCCGTTCGGGGCCGCGGGGGTCCCGAGCATCCCGCGCAGCTCCTCGAGGTACGAGTTGATCGAGTCGTGCTGACGCGTGAGGTCCTCGAGCTGGTGCTGCGCGGCGGACCGGCTGGACTCGGCCTCGGCGCGGGCGTCGTCGATCGTCTGCTCGGCGAACTCGCGGGCGTCGGCGACGATGCGGTCCGCGGACTTGCGGGCGTCGGCCACGAGGTCCTTGACGTAGACGTCGGACTCCGACCGGATCTTCTCGGACTGCTCGAGCGCCACGGCCACGCGCTTCTCGGCCTCGGCCGCGTGCTCCTCGGCCGTGCTGACCAGCTTGCCGGTCTCGGTCTTCGCCGTCTCGTGCCGCTCGGCGAGCTCCTTCTCGACGGCCTCCTTGCGGGTGGCGATGTCGAGCTCCGCCTGGGCGAGCGCCGCGCGGGCCTGCTCGCGCAGGTCCTCCATCTCGGTGGTGACGGCGTTGGAGGCCTCGGCCGCCTGACGACGTGCCTCGGAGAGGATCTGCTCGGACTCGGCGCGGGCGCTGGCGAGCATCGCGGACGAGTCGCGCTCGGCGGTCTCGCGCTGCTCCGTGGTCTCGGCGTTCACCTGGGCGCGCAGCTTGGCGGTGTCGCGCTCCGTGTTGACGCGCAGCTCCGTGGTCTCGCGCTCGACGGTCGAGCGCAGGGTGCCGAGCTCGCGCTCCAGGCTGGCCCGGCGCTCGCTCTCCTCGGCGTTGATCGCGCTGGCGATCTGCGCGGACTCGCGCTCGGCGGAGCCGACGAGCTCCTCGGCGCGGCGCTGCGCGGCGAGGAGGTGGCCCTCGGCCTCGGCGGCCATCGTCGTGCGGATCTCCTCGGCCTCGCGGCGGGCGGAGGCGAGCATCTCGGCGACCTCGGACTCGGCGCGCGAACGCACCTGACCGCCCGACAGCTTGGCGCGGGCCATGATGTCCGCGGCCTGCTGGTTGGCCTGGTTGATGATGTCCGTCGACTGGTCCTCGGCGGAACGCAGGAGGAGCTCGATGCGGGAACCGAGGCCGGCGTACGACGGCTTCTCGGTCTCGCGCAGGTTGCGCTTGGCATCGTTCAGGTCCTGCGTGAGCTGCATGGCACGACCGTCGGAGGCCTCGACCTGCCGGCGTGCTTCTTCGAGCGCGTGGTTGAGCCGGTCCAGGTGCGCGTGCACCTGGTCGCGGTCGTAGCCACGCATGGCAGTCGGGAAGAGCGAGCGCTCGTCGGACACGGTGCAGACCTCCAGTGTCGGAACTTGGTGAGGCGCGGGTCAGGCTCCCCCCTGGGACGCCGGTTATCGGCCCGTCCGGCGCCCAGAATACGTGCCTTCTGCGGATGTGGATACTCCGCAGCAGGATGCAATCTACGCAATGCGTGGAATACTGCCCGCTGGTCCGGGACCCCTTCACCACCGTGGCGGTTCAGGCACACCTCGGTGAAGGAAGAGTGAGAGTCCCGGCCGAACCTCACAAGCACACCCGTCATTGGACAGTGCTCTGAGTTCGGTCCCTATGCTGGAACATCCACCTCATCGGGCTCGCGCCCTTGAATTCGAAGGGAATCGGTGGTGCAACGCTTTTTGGCGATCCTCCTGATCCTGGTCGGCCTCGGCGGGATCGGTTTCGGGATCGCGACGGCAACCGTCCTGCGCGATTCCGACACTGTTGTCGCGACCGCGACCCCCAGCGGCGACGGAACCATGGTCGTGACCGATCCCGGCGTGCTGGGTCTCGTCGACGACCAGGTGACCGTCAAGGCCACTGTCCCCGAGGGACAGAAGGTCACGCTCGCCCTCGGCTCCGACGTCGACGTGCTCGGCTGGGTCGGCAGCGACCCCTACGACTCGGTGACCGGCCTGTCCTCGTGGGAGGCGCTGAGCGTCGCCCCGGGCACCCCTGCCCCCACCGACGACGAGGAGTCCGCCGAGCCGGCCGAGAAGCCGGCCGAGGGCCCCGACCCCGCGGGCTCCGACATGTGGATCTCCGAGACCAGCGGCGAGACCGAGGTCTCCCTGCGCTGGACCGAGCAGCCCGGCCGCGTCGTGCTGCTGGCCGCGGGGGTCGGCAAGGACGCGGTGGCGCCCACGCTCGAGCTCACCTGGCCCCGCCCGGTCAACACCCCGTACCTGTGGCCGGGCGTGCTCGGCGGCGGCTTCGCCCTGATCCTCGGCGTCTTCATGCTCCTCGGCGCGCGCCGGAGCAAGAAGCGCGGCAAGGGCGCGCCCACCTCGACGGTCCGCACGCGTCAGTCGACGGCGGACCTGCCGCGCCGCGGTGCGGTCTTCGGCGTGGACGGCGACGAGGCGGACCAGCACCCGGAGGAGCCCCGTGGCGGGTTCCAGCCCGGCCAGGGCCAGGGCCAGGGCGAGGCGCCCGACGGCGGCACGGCGGTCTTCCCGCCGGCGGCCCCGGAGCGTCCGGGCCGTGACCGCCCCGAGCCGGCCTTGCCGCAGCAGCGCTCGCAGCAGGGTTCGCCCCAGCAGGGCCCGCCCCAGGGTTCGCCCGTGCCGGGCACGCCCCGCCGCGGCCGTCCCGGACCGGGCGCCGCGCCCGAGCCGAGCGAGGACCGCACGCAGGCCTGGGGTGCCCCGGCCGCCGCGCCGGCACCCTTCGGCGGCGCCGCACCGATCACCCCGGCACCGGCGCCCGAGCCGGAGCCCGCACCGGTCGCCGCCCCGGCGGCCTCCATCCGCGGGATGCGCCGCAGCCGGCGCAGCCAGGGTCCCGGCGCACCCGCGACGCCCCCGGCAGCTCCCGTGCAGCAGTTCGGCGGCGCCGTCCCCGAGCAGACCCAGCCGGCCCCCGGGCGCCCCGCGGCACCGGCCGAGGCCGCTCCCGCGGCGTCGGGCAAGCCGATGACCCGGCGCGAGATGCGCATGCGCGAGCAGGCGCAGCGCCGGGCCGCGACCGGCGCCATGCCGGCCGTGCCCTTAGCAGAACCGCAGCCCGAACCCGAGCCTGAGCAGGAGACGCCCAGCAGCCGCGCTGCCGCGTGGCGTCAGACCTGGGGGGTCACGGGGAACGACGACGGAGGTAACAGATGACACGCACCACGACCCGATCCATGGCCGTGGTGGCGACCGTGCTCGCCACGGGCCTCCTGGCCGGTTGCGCCGAGGAGCTGCCCACCCCCAAGCCCGAGGCGCCCGTCGCGGCGGCCGTCGTGACGCAGGCCCAGGAGCGCAACATCCTGGACAAGGTGTCCGGCGTCGTCGAGGGCGTGACCAAGTCGAAGGACGCGGACTCGCTCCGCTCACGCCTCTCCGGGCCCGCGCTCAACATCCGCGAGACCCAGCTCAAGGTGGCCGGCGCCCGCAAGGACGAGGAGCCGCTGACGGACCTGAACATGGAGATGCAGCAGGTCATCCTGCCCTCCGACCAGGAGTGGCCGCGCAGCAGCTTCGCCATCACGGTGCAGCCCAAGGACCTCACGACGCCCGTGCTCATGGCGTTCGACCAGGCCGAGGCCCGGCAGCAGTACAAGCTCTGGGGCTGGGTCCGTCTGCTCCCGGGCGTGACCATGCCGCAGTTCGCGGAGGCCGACCTGGGCAGCGCCGCCGTCCCCCCGGACGACGCGAGCCTCAAGGAGACGCCCGAGACCGTCATCAAGCAGTACGCGTCCGTGCTGACGGTGGACAAGGACTCGAAGTACGCCGGCAACTTCGCCGACGACGACCTGCGCCAGTTCTTCCGTGACTACGGCAAGCTGCAGGTCGACGCGATCAACAAGGAAGAGTGCAAGGGCGCCTTCGAGGTCGCGTACGAGCCCACGAAGGACCCGGTCAAGGCGGTCCGCACGGCCGACGGCGGCGCCCTCGTGATCGCGGCGATGATCAGCAAGGAGACCATCACCGCGCGGGAGGACGGCTGCGAGATCGGCCCGCCGACCAAGACGACCCAGGCCCTGTGGGGCGACGCCGACGTGACCAACGTCGTCGAGGTCAACTACGAGGACATGGTGGCGATGTACGTGCCGCCCAAGGACTCGGAGGACCAGATCAGCCTGGTCGGCTACGAGCACGTCCCGTCGTCGGTCTCGAACGGCTGACGTCCTCGCAGATCGCAGCACCGAACCATCGCTAGGGTGGCCTCCGTGAACCTTCGGAGGCCACCCCTGCTGCGTTCCGGCCTGGTGCCGCTCGCCGCGCTCGCCGCGACGTCGCTCCTGCTCACGGGGTGCACCCCCGAGCTCCCCGTCCCGGTCGCCGACGCCCCCGTGGTCGCCGCGGTGGTCACCGAGGCCCAGGAGCGCAAGATCCTGGAGCAGGTGACGGCGGTCGTCGACGGCGCGAAGGGTGACAAGGGCTCCAAGGCGCTGGAGGAGCGGCTGACCGGTCCCGCCCTCGAGCTGCGCCGGGCCGAGCTGCGGATCGCCGCGGCCGGGGACGGCAAGTCGCTGCCCGCGATGTCCCTGGAGACGCGGCAGCTCATCCTGCCGTCCGAGCAGGGCTGGCCGCGCAGCAGCTTCCTCATCACCCCGGACCCCGCCAACGGCACCACGCCGATGCTCGCGGCGTTCGAGCAGCCCGCGCCCCGCGACCAGTACAAGATGTGGGGCTTCGTCTACCTGGCGCCCGGGGTGACCATGCCGCAGTTCGCCGCGGCAGAGCTGGGCAGCCCCGCCGTCGCGGCGGACGACACGAGCCTGAAGGTCTCGCCGCAGGAGGCCGTCACCCAGTACGTGTCGGTCCTCAACGTCGACGGGCAGTCGCAGTACGCCGAGAACTTCGGCGACGACGAGCTGCGGCAGACCCTGCGCGAGACCGGCGAGAGCCAGCTCGCGGAGATCAAGAAGGCGGACAAGGAGGCCAAGGCCACCTTCGAGGTCGGGTACGAGGCGACGAAGGACCCGGTCAAGGCGGTCCGCACGGCCGACGGCGGCGCCGCGGTGCTGGCGGCGCTGATCAGCCAGGAGACCCTGAAGGCGGAGAAGGGGTGGCAGCTCCTGCCGAGCGCGCCGTCGGCCAAGGCGCTGTGGGGCGACGCCAAGCCCACCGCGGTGATGACGGTCGGCTACCGCGACATCGTCGCGCTGTACGTGCCGCCCGCCGGCTCGCCCGACCAGATCAGCCTGCTGGGCTTCCACCGCGTGCCCTACACGGTCTCCAACAAGTGACCCGCTGATCGCCGAGAGCGGAGTCGACGGGTACGGAGCGCGCGGTTCATTAGGATTGCCCCCATGAGCAGTACCTCCCCTCAGCCCGGCCCCGCCCGGAGCTCGCAGCCCGAGTTCGCGGTCCGCGGCGCCGTAGACCTGTCCGCACTCAACCGTCCCCAGGCGCCGCCGCCCGGGCAGCCCGGCGGCGCGCCCGAAGCCGGAGGCTTCGTGGTGGACGTCAGCGAGGCGAACTTCGAGACGCTGGTCCGCGAGTCGGCCACGTACCCGGTGGTGATCCTGCTGTGGATCCCCACGGACCAGGCCAACGCCGACCTCGGTGTGACGATGGGCCGCCTCGCCCAGGAGTACGCCGGCCGGTTCCTGCTGGGCCGCGTCGACGCGCAGGCCAACCCGCAGGTCGCCGCCGCGTTCCAGGTGCAGGGCGTGCCCACCGTGGTCGCCGTGCTCCAGGGCCAGCCGCTGCCGCTGTTCCAGGGTGGTGCGGACGAGCAGCAGATCCGCGGCGTGCTCGACCAGGTGCTCGCCGCCGCCGAGCAGAACGGCGTCACGGGCGTGGCCCCGGGCGCCGTCGCCCCCGAGGGCGACGAGCCCGAGGCCGAGCCGGAGCAGCCGCTCCCGCCGCTGCACCAGGAGGCGTACGACGCCATCGAGCGCGACGACCTCGACGGTGCCGCCGCCGCGTACGAGAAGGCGCTGCGCCAGGACCCCAAGGACGCGGACGCGACCGCCGGGCTCGCGCAGGTGCACCTCATGCAGCGCACCCACGACTCCGACCTCGCCGCCGTGCGGCAGGCCGCCGCCGCGGCGCCGTCCGACGTGGACGCTGCGCTCGCCGTCGCCGACATGGACATGCTGGGCGGCAAGGTGGACGACGCGTTCGCGCGCCTGCTCGACCTGCTGACCGAGACCGACGCCGAGGGCAAGGAGAAGATCCGGGTGCGGCTCCTGGAGCTCTTCGAGATCGCGGGCACCACGGACCCGCGCGTCAGCAAGGCCCGCAAGCGTCTGGCGATCAGCCTCTATTGACCCGACGTTGAGTGCTGGACATTCGCCCTTCTGAGACCGTCAGAAGGGCGAATGTCCAGCACTCAGCGGGGCTCGGGGACCAGGATCAGGGCGCCCAGCGGCGGGATGCGCATCGGCGCCGACCAGCTGCGGCCGTGGTGCGGGACCGGCTCGGCCTGGACGCTGCCCATGTTGCCGACGCCCGAGCCGCCGTAGACCGTGGCGTCGGTGTTCAGCACCTCGCGCCACACCGCGCCTGCCGGGGGCACCGGCTCGGCCAGCGTCGCGGCCTGGGCCGGCGCGACTCGCGGTGACGTCTCCGCCGGCTCGGCCGGCGGGAGGGTCTCGACGGGCTCGACCAGCGATCCCGGCTCGGCCGGCGATCCCGGCTCGCCCGACGACGACGCCGGCACGTCCGGCAGCGGCAGCCGGTACCCCTCGTGCGGCACGCCCGCGAAGTTCACGACCACCACCACCGGATCCCCGGAGCGTGACCGGCGCACGTAGGCGAGCACGTTGTGGTCGGCGTCGTCGGACTCCAGCCACTCGAAGCCCGCCGGGTCGAAGTCGAGCTCCCACAGCGCGGGCGTCGCGCGGTACAGCGCGTTCAGGTCGCGGACCAGGTGCTGCACGCCCGCGTGCCCGGCGTCGCCGAGCAGGTCCCAGCGCAGCCCCTCGGACTCCGCCCACTCGTTGTCCTGCGCGAACTCGCAGCCCATGAACAGGAGCTGCTTGCCGGGGTGGGACCACTGGTAGGCCAGGAACGAGCGCACGCCGGCGAGCTGCTGCCACCGGTCGCCGGGCATCTTGCGCAGCAGCGAGCCCTTGCCGTGCACCACCTCGTCGTGGCTGATCGGCAGCACGAACTGCTCCGTGAAGGCGTACACGAGCGAGAAGGTCAGCTCGCCGTGGTGGTAGCGCCGGTTGTACGGGTCCTCCGCGAGGTAGCGCAGGGTGTCGTTCATCCAGCCCATGTTCCACTTCAGGCCGAAGCCCAGCCCCCCGCTCGACGTCGGGCCGGTGACCTGGGGGAACGCCGTAGACTCCTCGGCGATCATCATCACGCCCGGGGTGCGCCGGTACGCGGTCGCGTTCGCCTCCTGGAGGAACGCGATGGCCTCCAGGTTCTCCCGCCCGCCGTGCACGTTGGGCGACCACTCGCCCTCCTTGCGGGAGTAGTCGAGGTAGAGCATCGAGGCGACGGCGTCCACGCGCAGCGCGTCGACGTGGAACTCCTCGAACCAGTACGTGGCGTTGGCGACCAGGAAGTTGCGCACCTCGCGGCGGCCGAAGTCGAAGATCAGCGTGCCCCAGTCGTGCTGCTCGCCGCGGCGGGGGTCCGGGTGCTCGTACAGGGGCGTCCCGTCGAAGCGGGCCAGGGCGAACTCGTCGCGCGGGAAGTGCGCGGGCACCCAGTCCAGCACGAGGCCGACGCCGGCCTGGTGCAGCCGGTCCACGAGGTACCGGAAGTCGTCGGGGGAGCCGAAGCGCGACGTCGGCGCGTAGTAGCTCGTGACCTGGTAGCCCCACGACCCGCCGAACGGGTGCTCCGCGACCGGCATGAGCTCCACGTGCGTGAAGCCCTGCTCGACGACGTACGCGGTGAGCTGCTCGGCGAGCTCCCGGTAGCCCAGGCCCGGTCGCCACGAGCCCAGGTGCACCTCGTACACGCTCAGCGGCGCGGAGTGCGGATCGGTGGCCGACCGCGCGGCGAGCCACGCGTCGTCCTGCCACTCGTACGTCGAGGTGGTCACGACGCTCGCGGTCGCGGGCGGCTGCTCCGTCGCCTTGGCGAGCGGGTCGGCCTTGGCGCGCCAGACGCCGTCGGCCCCGAGGATCTCGAACTTGTACCGCAGGCCCGGGCCGACGTCGGGGACGAACAGCTCCCAGACGCCCGTGGCGCCGAGCGACCGCATGGGGTGCGTGCCGCCCCAGCCGTTGTGGTCGCCGACCAGCCGGACGCCGCGCGCGTTGGGCGCCCACACGGCGAACGCGACGCCCGCGATGTCGCCGTCGGCGCCCGGGTAGCGGTGCGGGTTGGCGCCGAGGACCTGCCAGAGCTGCTCGTGCCGGCCCTCGCCGATCAGGTGCAGGTCCACCTCGCCCAGCGTGGGCAGGAACCGGTACGGGTCGTCGGACGTCCAGGTGTCCGTGCCGGAGCGGGTCCGGATGCGGTACTCGGGGGCGTGCCGGGTCCCGTCGCGCTCCTCGGCGGCCGGGACGACGGCGGCCCACACGCCCGCCCCCTGGTGGGTCGCCTCGACCTCCGCGCCGCCGTCGGCGCTCGCCACGACGACGACCACCTCGTCGGCGAGCGGGCGCAGCGCGCGCACGACGGTCCACGGACCGTCGAGCAGGTGCGGGCCGAGCACGGTGTGCGGATCGTGGTGGGTTCCGGACGCGACAGCGGTCAGGACCTCGAGGTCGACGTCGGGCAGGTCAGCCATGGGTTCACCATTCCATGTCGGGAGCGTGACGTGCGACACGTGCTCGTCGCGTGCTGAGCCGCAGGTCACGAGCTGAGCACGCGGTCCACGGCGGCGAGCGGGATGTGCATCCACGCGGGGCGGTGCCGGAACTCGTAGACCACCTCGTACAGGGCCTTGTCGACGGTCAGGGCGCGCAGCAGGAGCTCCGCCGTGCCGACGTCGAGCGCGCTGCCCGACGACGTCGCCCCGCCGACGGGGTGCGCGGTTCCCTCGTGCACCTCGCCGTTCGACGCCTGTCGATAACCCTCGAGAAAGCTCACCTGCGCGTGGGCCGCCCAGTGCGGGTCCGTGGCCTGCCCGACGGCGGCGGCGTAGTCGAGGGAGCGGAGCATCCCGGCGACGTCGCGCAGCGGCAGGTCGGGGGCCGTGCGCTCGGACACGGGGCGCTGCGGCTCGCCCTCGAAGTCGAGCACCTTCCAGCCGTCGGACGACCAGAGCGCCTGCCCGAGGTGCAGGTCGCCGTGGATCGCCTGGAGCGGGACGACGTCGCCGCGCGCGACGACCGCGGACAGGCGCGTGCTCAGCGACTCGTACAGCGCGGTGACGCCCGCGCGCTGCGGGGCCAGGGCGGGCACGTCGGCGAAGGCCTCGGCGGCCCGGCGGCGCAGCACGCCCATGAAGCCGGCCGGCTCTAGCGCGGGCCCTGGGCCCAGGGCCCGGCGCAGCGCGGTGTGCATCTGCGCGACGACGGCGCCCAGCTCCAGCGCCCGCTCCCCGAAGTCCTCGTCCCGCGCGGCGTACGCGCAGGCCAGCTCGAAGCCGTCGGTCGCGTCGTGGACCAGCTCGGACAGGACGGCGAGGTGCGCGTCGGGCAGAGAAGCGGAACCAGAACCGGAACCGGAGCCTGGACGAGTGCCGGCCCCCGCTCCCGACAGCCCGACCGCGCCCAGGTAGCGCGGCACGCCGTCCCAGCCGGCCTCGGTCAGGGCGGCCGGGATGACGACGTCGGGGTGCGGCCCCAGGGCGACGGTCCGCAGGATCTTGAGCATCCCGCCCCGCCCGGCCGCGTGCGGCATGGCCGGGAGCACCACGGAGGTGTTCGACTGCTCCCCGGAGATGCGGCGCGCGCCCACGAGCTCGGCGCAGTCCTCCGGCTCGCACGCGCCGGGCAGCGCGGCGGTGAAGTAGGCGTGCCAGGCCGCGGGGTGCACGCCGCCGTCGTGCACGGTCGCGGTGCCCGACGCCGTGGTGACGGTGCCGATGAGCCCGGCCGCCTCCGTGTCGGGGGTGTCGGCCTCCGGCTCCGCGGTGGGCGTCAGCACCAGGGGGACCTGGATCACGAGCGACTCGTCGCCGGACGCCAGCCCGGGACCGACCAGCCGCAGCAGGGCGACGACGACGTCGGCCACCCCGCCGAACGTGACCGTGAGCCACGGCTCGTGCGTCACGCCCTCGGCGGGCACGGGGTACCAGCGCTGCTCGGGCAGCCAGGCGTCCAGCAGCCGCAGCACCTCGGGCGGGAGGTGCGCGGCTCCGGGGGAGACGTGGACGGGTCGCGCCGCGCTCACACCTCTCCCGCCTGCCCGCCCGGGTCGTCCGCGGCGGGTCGGTCGCCCGTCCCGGCGGGCGCGGGCGGGGCCAGCACCAGCCAGTAGAAGTCGCGGGCGCCCCACGTCATGGTCAGCACGCCGTCGTCGCCGACGCTCGGGAACCCGGCGCCGCCGAA
Organism: Promicromonospora sukumoe; assembly: GCF_014137995.1. Lineage (NCBI taxonomy): Bacteria > Bacillati > Actinomycetota > Actinomycetes > Micrococcales > Promicromonosporaceae > Promicromonospora > Promicromonospora sukumoe. The sequence continues at coordinate 459,988 of NZ_JACGWV010000002.1, read as the reverse complement.
CACGTCCGTCAGCGTCCAGCCCGCGTAGCCCGGGAGCTTGATGGTCGACGACCGCGCCGTGGCCGACAGGTTCGCGGCGATCAGCAGCGTCTCCTCGGGCGAGGACCGCGTGAAGGCGATGACCGACTCGTCGTTGCAGTCGAGAGCGGTGAAGTCGCCGGTCCCGAACGTGGGGTGCAGGCGCCGGAACGCCAGCATGTTGTGCGTCCAGTGCAGCAGCGACGTCGGCTGCGCGAGCTGCGCCTCGACGTTGGTGTGCTGGTAGTGGTGCACCAGCGACTGGACCAGCGGCAGGTACAGCTTGCCGGGGTCGGCGGTCGAGAAGCCCGCGTTGCGGTCCGGCGTCCACTGCATCGGGGTGCGCACCGCGTCGCGGTCGGGCAGCCAGATGTTGTCGCCCATGCCGATCTCGTCGCCGTAGTAGAGGCACGGCGTGCCGGGCATCGACAGCAGCAGCGCGTTGGCCAGCTCGATCTCCTTGCGCGCGTTGTCCAGCAGCGGCGAGAGCCGCCGCCGGATGCCCACGTTCGCCCGCATGCGCGGGTCGGGGGCGTACCAGCCGTACATGCTGGCGCGCTCCTCGGTGGAGACCATCTCCAGCGTGAGCTCGTCGTGGTTGCGTAGGAACGTGCTCCACTGGCCGCTCGCGGGGATCGCGGGCGTGTCCGCGAGGATCTCCAGGAGCTGGCGGGCCCGCTGGTCGCGGATCGCGTAGAAGATGCGGGGCATCACCGGGAAGTGGAAGCACATGTGGCACTCGGGCTCGTCCTCCGTGCCGAAGTACTCCACGACGTCCGCCGGCCACTGGTTCGCCTCGGCCAGCATGATGCGGCCCGGGAACTCGGTGTCGAGCATGCGGCGCACCTTGCGCAGGAACCCGTGCGTCTCGGGCAGGTTCTCGCAGTTGGTGCCCTCGGCCTCGAACAGGTACGGCACGGCGTCGAGCCGGAACCCGTCCACGCCGAGCTGCAGCCAGAACCGGGCGACGTCGAGCATGGCCTCCACGACGCGCGGGTTCTCGAAGTTGAGGTCGGGCTGGTGGCTGAAGAACCGGTGCCAGAAGTACTGCCGGCGCACCGGGTCGAACGTCCAGTTCGACGTCTCGGTGTCCACGAAGATGATGCGGGCGTCCTGGTACTGCGTGGCGTCGTCGCTCCACACGTAGAAGTCGCCGTACGGGCCGTCCGGGTCGGCGCGGGACGCCTGGAACCACGGGTGGGCGTCGCTGGTGTGGTTCATGACCAGGTCGATGACCACGCGGATGCCGCGCTCGTGCGCCGCGGCGACCAGGTCGCTGAAGTCCGAGATGGTGCCGAACTGCGGGGAGACAGCGGTGAAGTCGGCGACGTCGTACCCGCCGTCGCGCAGCGGGGACGGGAAGAACGGCGGCAGCCAGAGGCAGTCGACGCCGAGCCACTCCAGGTAGTCGAGCCGCTCCACGAGGCCGCGCAGGTCGCCGGTCCCGTTGTCGCCCGAGTCGGAGAACGACCGGATCATCACCTCGTAGAAGACGGCCTTCTTGTACCACTCGGGGTCGTCGGACAGCCCCTTGCGGCGGGCGTCCAGGCGCGGCTGCCGCCGGGGCGGCAGGGCCTGCACGGGCACCGGGACCGACGGCGGGTTGGGCATGGCCGGGCGCTCGGGCGTGGCCGGCCCGCCCGGCGGCGTCGGCTGTGCGGGGTATCCCTCTGGCGGCCCGACGGCGGGGCCACCCGGTCCGAACGTCGTCATGCCGGACCCACCTGGAGGACGTGGGCCACCCGGACCTGGGGGTCGAGCCGCACCCAGGGATGCGCTCCCCAGCCGTACGTCTCGCCGGACAACAGGTCGTGCGCCACGTAGAACGGGGCGCTGTCGTCGCCCTCGGGGGCGCTGAGGCCGAGGGCGGAGAGATCCAGGTGCACTACAGACTCCTGCACGTTCCGGGGGTCCAGGTTCAGCACGACCACGATCACGTCGTCGTGCCGCGGGGCACGCCGATCGTTACCCCCTGCTCTCATGGTGCGGCCCGCCGCCGCCGCTGTCGCGCGCGACGCGTGATCGGCGCTGATCCGGCGGGAGTAGGCGACCACCTGGTCGTTCGTCGTGGGGTGCACGGTCAGGTTGCGCAGCTGCCGCAGCGCGGGGTGCGCGCGGCGGACGGCGTTCAGCTCGCCCAGCAGCAGGGCGATGCCGTACTCGTCGGCCCGCTCCCAGTCGCGCGGCCGGTACTCGTACTTCTCGTTGTCGATCTGCTCCTCGACGCCCGGGCGGGGTACGTTCTCGACCAGCTCGTAGCCGGAGTAGATGCCCCACGTGGGCGAGCCCGTCGCGGCCAGCACGGCCCGCACCGCGAACGCCGAGACGCCGCCCTCGATCAGGTACGGCGGCAGGATGTCGTGCGTCGTGGGCCAGAACGACGGCCGCAGCACCGAGCCCTGCGGCCCGCTCACCTCTTCGAGGTACTCCTCGACCTCCTCCTTGGTGTTGCGCCAGGTGAAGTAGGTGTACGACTGGTGGAAGCCGATCCGGGCCAGGGTCTGCATCATCGCCGGCTTGGTGAAGGCCTCCGACAGGAAGATGACCTCCGGGTTCGTCGCGTGCACCTCCGCCAGCAGCCACTCCCAGAAGTTCAGCGGCTTGGTGTGCGGGTTGTCCACGCGGAACAGGGTCACGCCCCGGTCGATCCACGTGCGGATCACCCCGAGGACGGCCTCGTACAGGCCGTCGGGGTCGGTGTCGAAGCTCAGCGGGTAGATGTCCTGGTACTTCTTGGGCGGGTTCTCCGCGTAGGCGATCGACCCGTCCGCCCGCACCACGAACCACTCCGGGTGCTCCGTGACCCAGGGGTGGTCCGGCGAGCACTGCAGGGCGATGTCGAGCGCCACCTCCAGGCCCTCGGCGCGCGCGGCCCCGACGAAGTCCCGGAAGTCCGCCTCCGTGCCCAGGTCGGGGTGGATCGCGTCGTGCCCGCCGTCCGCCGACCCGATCGCGTACGGGCTGCCCGGGTCGCCGGGCGCCGCCTCCAGCGTGTTGTTGCGGCCCTTGCGGAACGTGGTCCCGATGGGGGAGACCGGCGTCAGGTAGACGACGTCGAACCCCATCGCCGCGATGCCCGGCAGGCGCTTCGCCGCCGTCGCGAACGTGCCCGACACCCAGGTGCCGTCCTTCTTCTGGTACGCGCCCTCCGACCGGGGGAACATCTCGTACCAGGACCCCGCCAGCGCCAGCTTCCGCGAGACCCGCAGCGGGTACGTGTCCGACGCCGAGACCAGCTCGCGCAGGGGAGCGCGGCGCAGGGCCTCGACCACCTCGGGCGACGTCGCCGCCGCGAACCGGGCCGGGGCCGGGCGGCGGGCGTCGGCCAGCGCCTTGGCGGCCGCGGTCAGCACCCGCGCGTCGCGCGCCGTCCGGCCGCCCGCGACCAGCGCGTCGCCGGGTACCAGGCGGCAGATCCGGTCGAACAGCCGGACCCCCTCGGCGAGCATGAGCTCGGTGTCGATGTCCGCGGCAATCTTGATCCCCGCGTCGTGCGTCCACGTGGCGAACGGGTCCGACCACGCCTCGACACGGAAGGACCAGTCGCCCTCGGCGTCGGGCTGCAGCTCGCCCCGGAAGTGGTCCAGGCCCGGCGCCACGTCGGTCATGGGCGCCCACGAGTGGTCCGACCCGTCCGGGGCGACGAGCACGGCGGTCGCCGAGACGGCGTCGTGCCCCTCGCGGAAGACCGTGGCCTCGACGGGCACGACCTCCCCGACCACCGCCTTCGCAGGCCAACGGCCCCCCTCGACGACGGGAGCGACCTCGAGGACGGGGATGCGGCCGATCCGGCCGGGACTCGTGTGCGGGCTCACCGGAACACGCTATCGACCCTGGCAGGGGACTCGCCTCCGGGGCGCGCCGAGGTCTCGTGAACGTCGTCGGACGAGCCGGTGAAGCCTGCCTGTCGATCGCCCTCGTGGACGCTCTCTCCGGGGAGCGGGGCACGATGCGGGCCCGGAAAGTGCGCCCCGTTCGTGCCGCGGAGCACGGCGTGCAATTTATCGAGAAATAATTGCACGCCGCAGCTAGGCTTGCGTCATGGTGACACTTTTCGGCCCGGATCCCGTGGTCGAGGCTCTGCGGAATGCCCTGACCCTCCTGGCCGACGGCGGCACCGTGGTCGAGCAGCGGTGCCTCGACCTCAAGGAGGAAGCAGGTAGGCGCGGGCCCGGGGGCGTTGTTCTCCCGGGGCAGGCACACAACGAAGCGGCAGCCAAGGCCCTGGCCGGCGAGTGTGCCTGCATGGCGAACACGCCTGGTGGTGGGGCCCTGCTCGTCGGCGTCGCGGACGACTCGACGCTGATCGGTACCCAGCTCGACGCCGAATGGCTGCGCGCCAGGATCTTCGAACTGACCCAGCGACAGATCACCGTGGAGGCCAGGGATGTCGCCGTCCGGGGCACCCGGCTCCTCGCGCTGCGGGTCGTCGAAGCGATCGAGCCCGTCCGGTGGAAGGGCCGAATCACCTGGCGGGTGGCAGACCGATGCGTCGAGATCGATGCGGCGACCTGGCACGACCGCCGGTCTCGAGGGCTCCTGGTCGACTGGTCCGCACAGCCGAGCACTGTTCTGACCAGAGCTGTCCGGCCGCAGGCGGTCGAGATCGTCCGGGACTTCTTGCGCGAGTCGGTCGATCCCGGCGCCAACGACCTCGCCGAGGCGCCGACACCGGATCTCCTGCGCCGGCTGAACGCCGTGACCGGTGACGGCTTTCTCACCAACGCGGGGTATCTCGTCTTCGTGGGTCGTGGGGCACCGGCGATCGACTACATCCGGCGAGAACAGGCCGGCGCGGACAGCACCGACCGTGTCCGTCGAGCGGGAGTCTCGCTCATCGAGGAGCTGCAGACGGTCTTCAGCACGGCACGCCCCCACAACCCGGTGGTCCATGTGAGTCAGGGGCTCGCAGTGGGGCAGACGCGGCGGATTCCAGAACGCTCGTTCCGTGAGGTCGTCGTCAACGGTGTCGCCCACCGTCAGTGGGGGGTCGACGACCCCACGGTGGTCGAGCATCTCGGAAACAGCCTCAAGGTGACCAGTCCCGGTGCGTTCTTCGGCGGCGTCACCTCGGAGAACATCATCAACCACCCGTCCCGCTCCCGTAACACCGCTCTGACCGAGCTGCTGGCGGCGATGCGCGTCGCGGAGCGAGAAGGAATCGGCGTCGACCGCATGGTCACGGACATGCTTCGGCTGGGCTACCCCCGCCCGGACATCAGGGAGACGCCGTCGCCCGCCGTGGTGGCCACGCTGATCGCCGAGACGGTGGACGAGGGCTGGATGGCCTGGCTCAACGCTTTCAGCGATCCAGGCACCGCGCGCGACCTGCGCCGCCTCATGGCGCTCGATCTCCTGACCCGCCAGGGGTGGATCGACCTGACGGGGCTCGCGGCGTCGCTCCAGGTGTCGGAGGGCGAAGCCCAGCCCGTCGTCGACGGCCTCCTCCACCTCACCGTCGAGGGCACCGCGGTGATCGTGGTCGTCGAGGGCACCCCTGATGGTGCGCCCGCGGCCTGGGCCCTCACGAGCGGTGCGCGTGACGTGCTCGACAGCACCTATGGATCCCTGCCGCCGCGGCGTGCCAGGTTGAGCCGTGAGACCGTCGCGCTGGGATACGCCCGCGCTCGTGGACGCATCAGCTCGACCGAGCTCGGGTCTCTGCTCGAGACCCGTCCCACCAATGTCCGCCGTGTCTTTCAACGGCTCGAGGAGCAAGAACTGATCGAGCCGTCCCGTCCGAACCGGCGTGGAGCGGGCTTCTACTACGTCCCGACGACCCGCGCCCTGGGTGCCTGGCCGGACTCGCCTCCGGGGCGCGCCGAGGTCTCGTGAACGTCGTCGGACGAGCCGGTGAAGCCTGCGGCAACAGGTGTGCTCGCTCTCACATGTGCGTAGTGTTCTGCCGGTGAGAGCGATCCGCAGATTCACCGTCCGCACGGTCCTCCCCGAGCAGCTCGCGGCGCTCGACGAGCTGGCCCAGAACCTTCGCTGGTCCTGGCACGCGCCGACGAGAGAGCTGTTCGAGAGCATCGACCCCGACCTCTGGTCCGACGTCCGGGGCGACCCCGTCGCCCTGCTCGCGGCCCTCGGAGCCGACCGCCTCGCGGCGCTCGCGGCCGACGAGGCGTTCACGGGCCGGGTGCGAGCGGCGTCCGACGACCTGCACCACTACCTGCGTGACCCGCAGTGGTACCAGAACCAGGCGACCGGGGGTGGTGGCCTGCCGCAGGCGATCGCCTACTTCTCGCCCGAGTTCGGCATCACGTCGGTGCTGCCCCAGTACTCGGGTGGCCTCGGCATCCTCGCGGGCGACCACCTCAAGAGCGCGTCCGACATGGGCGTGCCGATCGTCGGCGTGGGCCTGCTGTACGGCGCCGGGTACTTCCGGCAGTCGCTCACCCGCGACGCCTGGCAGGTCGAGACCTACCCGCTGCTCGACCCGGACGGCCTGCCGCTCGCGGTCCTGCGCGAGGAGGACGGCACGCCCGCCGTCGTCTCGCTGGCCCTGCCCGGCGGGCGCACGCTGCACGCGCACATCTGGGTCGCGGCCGTCGGCAGGGTGCCGTTGCTGCTGCTCGACTCGAACGTGCCCGAGAACGACGACGCGGCGCGCAAGGTGACCGACCGCCTCTACGGCGGCGGCGGCGAGCACCGCCTCCAGCAGGAGCTGCTGCTCGGCGTGGGCGGCGTGCGCGCGCTGCGCGCCTGGTCGCGGCTGACCGGGGCGCCGGAGCCCGAGGTCTACCACACCAACGAGGGGCACGCCGGGTTCCTCGGCGTCGAGCGCATCCGCGAGCTCGTCGGCTCCGGGCTCAGCGTGGGCGAGGCCCACGAGGCCGTGCGCGCGGCCACGGTCTTCACCACGCACACGCCCGTGCCGGCGGGCATCGACCGGTTCCCGAAGGAGCTGGTCAGCGCCTACTTCGGCGGCGACAACACGATGGCCGGCGTGCCGGTCGAGACCGTGCTCGCCCTCGGCGCGGAGGACTACGACGGCGGCGACCCCACCGTGTTCAACATGGCTGTGATGGGCCTGCGGCTCGGCGGCCGGGCGAACGGCGTCTCGCTGCTGCACGGCCAGGTGTCCCGCGAGATGTTCGAGGGCCTGTGGCCCGGGTTCGACTCGCGCGAGGTGCCGATCACGTCCGTCACCAACGGCGTGCACTCGCCCACCTGGGTCGCGCCGCGGCTGGCCGCGGTGGAGGCGGAGCGCCTGGGCCTGGACGAGCTCACGGCGCAGGAGGCGTCGGCCGGCTGGCTCGACCCGGGCAAGGTGTCCGACGCCGAGCTGTGGGCCCTGCGCGGCGAGATGCGCGGCGAGCTCGTGGCCGAGGCCAGGCGCCGGGTCCGCAAGTCCTGGCGCGAGCGCGGCGCGTCCCCGGCCGAGCTCGGCTGGGTCGACGACGTGCTGTCGCCCGACGTGCTGACGATCGGCTTCGCGCGGCGCGTGCCCACCTACAAGCGGCTCACGCTCATGCTGCGCGACACGGAGCGGCTCAAGGCGCTCCTGCTGCACCCCGAGCGGCCCGTGCAGCTCATCGTGGCGGGCAAGTCGCACCCGGCCGACGACTCCGGCAAGCGGCTCATCCAGCAGCTCGTCCGGTTCGCCGACGACCCCGAGGTGCGGCACCGCATCGTCTTCCTGCCGAACTACGACATCGGCATGGCGCAGTCGCTGTACCCGGGCTGCGACGTCTGGCTGAACAACCCGCTGCGGCCGCTGGAGGCGTCCGGCACCTCCGGCATGAAGTCGGCGCTCAACGGCGGCCTGAACCTCTCCATCGAGGACGGCTGGTGGGCCGAGTGGTACGACGGCGAGAACGGCTGGGGCATCCCCACGGCCGACGGCGTCGAGGACGCCGACCGTCGCGACGACCTGGAGGCCGCCGCGCTCTACGACCTGGTGGAGTCGCAGGTGGCGCCCGCGTTCTACGGCCGGTCCGCCGACGGCGTGCCGGGCCGCTGGCTGGAGATGGTGCGGCACACGCTCGCCACCCTCGGCCCGAAGGTCCAGGCCACGCGCATGGTCTCCGAGTACGTGCACGGGCTGTACGCCCCGGCGGCCCAGGCGGGGCGGCAGCTCGCCGCCGACGGGTACGCCGCGGCCAAGGACCTGGCGGGCTGGAAGGGCCACGTGCGCGGCTCGTGGCCGCAGGTCCGCGTGGACCACGTCGAGTCGGCGGGCATCGGCGAGGCCGTGCGGGTCGGCGACCGGCTCACGGTGCGCGCCTACGTCTCGCTCGGGCCGCTGTCGCCCGACGACGTGGACGTGCAGGTGGTGCACGGCCGGGTCACCGAGGCCGACGTCATCGACGAGTTCACCGCCGAGCCGCTCGCGCTGGTGGAGTCGTACGAGGCGGGCCGGCACGCGTTCGCCGGCGACGTGGGCCTCGACACCTCGGGCCCGTTCGGCTACACCGTGCGGATCGTGCCGCGGCACGGGCACCTGGCGAGCGTCGCGGAGCTGGGTCTGGTCGCGAACGCCTAACCGGACACCCTTGTCCGATTCACCCGGGCCGGTATTGGATGAGGGGGACACACCCCCTCAGCCAACCGGAGGACAAGATGTCTGACCTGCTCGAATACCCCATCCCGTCGGACCGCGCCATCGAGCCGCCGCCGGAGTGGGCCGAGCTGCGGCAGCAGTGCCCCGTGGCCAGGGTGCGCCTCGCCAGCGGCGGCGAGGCCACCCTGCTGACCCGGTACGACGACGTGCGCGCCATGCTCACCGACGGACGGTTCGGGCGCGTCATCCCGGCCGGGGGCACCGGCGTCGGCTCGCAGGACGACGGCGGCACGTTCAGCAACGACCCGACCGGCGTGATGGCGGACGAGGAGCAGCACCAGGCGTGGCGGCGCCTGGTGAACGCGACGTTCACGGCCAAGCGGGTGCAGGCGATGGCCCCGGGCATCACGGCCAAGGCCGAGCAGCTCGTCGACGACATGCTCGCCACCGGAACCAGCGCGGACCTGGTCCCGTCGGTCGCGTTCCCGCTGCCGGTGTGGGCGATCTGCGAGCTGCTGGGCGTGCCGGAGGACGAGCGGGAGCGGTTCCCGTACTGGTCGGACACGGCGCTGAGCACCACCCGGTACACGCAGGAGGAGATCTCGGCGGCGCGCCAGGAGTTCGGCGCGTACATGGCCGGGCTGGTCGAGGCCAAGCGGACCGACCCGGGCGAGGACCTGATCTCCGAGCTCATCGCGCTCGTGGACCAGAACGACCCGCGGCTGACGGCGCAGACGGTGAACGGCACCAGCATGGCGCTGCTCGTGGCCGGCCACGAGACCACCGCGAGCCACATCGCCAAGATGATGGCGCTGTTCCTGGGCGACCGCGCCCGGTGGGAGCAGCTCGTCGCCGACCCGTCGCTGGTACGCACCGCCGTCGAGGAGTCGCTGCGGTTCGACCCGAACGCGGGCTTCGGCATGGTGCGCTGGGTGGACGAGGACGTCGAGGTCGCGGGAGAGACCGTCCCCGCCGGCACGACCGTGGTGTGCAGCCTCGCCGCGGCGAACCGGGACGAGGGCGCGTTCGAGGGCGCGGACGAGATGGACCTGGGCCGCCGGCCCAACCCGCACCTGTCCTTCGGCGCGGGCTCCTACTCGTGTCTCGGCCAGTCGCTGGCGCGCACCGAGCTGCAGATCGTGCTCGCCACCCTGGTGCGCAAGGTGCCGACGCTGGAGCTCGCCGTACCGCTCGAGTCGGTGCCCCGCAAGGAGGGGCTCCTCGTGGCCGGATTCGACGAACTGCCCGTCAAGTGGGGAGAGTGACCCCATGAAGATCAACGTGGACCGCGACGCCTGCTGCGGCGCCGGCCAGTGCGTCCTGCTCGCACCCGACGTGTTCGACCAGGACGAGGAGGGCATCGTCGTGCTGCTCGACGAGCGTCCGGCTCCCGAGCAGGACTTCGCGGTGCAGGAGGCCGTGAGCATGTGCCCGACCGGCGTCATCTGGGTGGACCAGAACGCCTGACGGGTCGTGGGGGGATCGGCTTGGCGGCCTCGATGTCGGCGGCCGCCACGTCGACCTCCTGCGGCTCGCCCCGGCCCGGGAGGGGGTCCGTCCGCAGCCGCAGGCCGGCGTCGGACACCTCGACGACGTGGCCGGTCAGGTCCGTCCAGCGGTGCGCCGCGCCGCCGTCGGACACGAGCGGGCCGGCCGGCGCGAGCCGGCGCCGGACCACCACGCGGGTGCCCGGCCGCAGGTCCCGCCACCCGCCGGAGGCGGGAGGTGTAGCGAATGTCACGTCTGTTCTCCTTCCGCTGCGTGAGACCGGTGGGGATCAGGGGGCGTCCCGGGAGATACTAGGATCGCCCCGCCGGGCTCGTCCCGCGGCCGGCACCGTGCATGCCCCTCAGTCCGGAAGTGGAAGGACACCCTCCAAGTGACCTACGTGATCGCTCAGCCGTGCGTCGACGTCAAGGACCGGGCGTGCATCGAGGAGTGTCCCGTGGACTGCATCTACGAGGGCAGTCGCTCCCTGTACATCCACCCGGACGAGTGCGTCGACTGCGGCGCCTGCGAGCCGGTGTGCCCGGTCGAGGCCATCTACTACGAGGACGACGTCCCCGACGAGTGGAAGGACTACTACCGCGCGAACGTGGAGTTCTTCGACGACCTGGGCTCGCCCGGCGGCGCCGCGAAGATGGGCGTCATCCAGAAGGACGACCCGATGATCGCGGCCCTTCCGCCCCAGGCCTGACGGCCCGCCAGCATGGGTCTGCACGACTTATCTGACCTCCCTTTTGCCTGGGACTCGATCGACGGCATCACCGCCACGGCGAAGGCTCACCCGGGCGGGCTGATCGATCTCTCCATGGGCACGCCCGTGGACCCGACGCCCGAGGTCGTGCGGCGGGCGCTCGAGGCCGCGTCGAACGCGCCGGGCTACCCGACGACGGCGGGCACGCCCGCGCTGCGCCGGTCCGTGGTGGACTGGTTCGCCCGGCGCCGCGGTGTGCCGGGCCTCGACCCCGCAGCCGTGGTCCCGACCGTCGGCTCCAAGGAGCTCGTGGGGCTCCTGCCCTCCCTGCTGCACCTGGGCCCTGGCGACGTGGTGGTGCACCCCGCCGTCGCCTACCCCACCTACCTGGCGGGCATCCGCGCCGCCGGCGCCACGCCGCTGGCGACGGACGACGTCGCCGACTGGGCCGGCCGGGACGACGTCAAGATGGTCTGGGTCAACTCGCCCGGCAACCCGACGGGGCGGGTGCTCGGCGTCGACGCGCTGCGCGCCGTGGTCGAGGCCGCGCGCGCGATCGGCGCCGTCGTCGTCTCCGACGAGTGCTACGCCGAGCTGGTGTGGGATTCCCCCTACGACGCCGCGACGGGCACCGGCGGGGTGCCCTCGATCCTGGACCCGCGCGTGTGCGGCGGGTCGCACGAGGGCCTGCTCGCCGCGTATTCCCTGTCCAAGCAGTCCAGCATCGCGGGCTACCGGGCGGCGTTCCTCGCGGGCGACGGCGCCCTGGTCGCGGCCCTCACGCAGACCCGCAAGCACCTGGGCCTCATCGTGCCCGCGCCGGTGCAGGCCGCGATGACGGCGGCCCTGGCGGACGACGCGCACGTGGTCGCCCAGCGCGACGTCTACGGCGCCCGGCGCCGGGTGCTGGCCGCCGCGGTCGTCGAGGCGGGGTTCGTGATCGACGGGTCGGAGGCCGGCCTGTACCTCTGGGTGGCGGCGCCGGACGGCCGTCCCGGGCTGGCGGTCGCCGAGTGGTTCGCGGCCCGCGGCATCCTCACTGCGCCGGGGCATCTGTACGGCGACGGCACGCACACGCGGGTGGCGCTGACCTCGACTGACGCGCTGATTGCCGATGCTGTGACACGCATCACGCAGCCTTGACCGATGGATTGGAAAAACTAGAGCAGGGCGCGATACTGTCGTGCCCCAGGTCGACGCTGTCCCGACACCTTTCTTTCACAGCAGCGTCCCTCGTGCGCCACTCAGGAAGGAAGACATGACCTCCACACCGCTGGACGGCTCGAGCCGCGTCGAGCTCGCCGTCGACGGAACCACTCACACCCTGCCTGTCGTCGCTGCCAGCGAGGGCAACGACGGCATCGTCGTGTCGTCGCTGCTCAAGGACACGGGTCTGGTCACGGTCGACCCCGGTTTCATGAACACGGCGTCGTGCGAGTCCTCGATCACCTACATCGACGGCGACGCCGGCATCCTGCGCTACCGCGGTTACCCGATCGACCAGCTCGCCGACGGCTCGGGCTTCCTCGAGGTGGCCTACCTGCTCATCTACGGCGAGCTGCCGAGCCCCTCGGAGCTGGACGCGTTCACGGAGCGCGTCAACCGGCACACGCTGGTGCATGAGGACTTCCGCACGTTCATGGGAACGTTCCCTCGCAACGCGCACCCGATGGCGGTGCTCGCCTCCGCGGTGAACGCGCTGTCCACGTTCTACCCGGAGTCGCTCGACCCGGCGGACGACGAGCAGGTCGACCTGGCCACCGTGCTGCTGCTCGCCAAGACGCGCACCATCACGTCCTACCTGCACCGGCGCCGCGTGGGCGAGCCCCTGCTGTACCCGGACTACTCGCGCGGCTACGTCGAGGACTTCCTGCGCATGACGTTCGCGACGCCGTACGAGGCCTACGAGGCCGACCCGGTGATCGTGGACGCGCTGGAGAAGCTGCTCGTGCTGCACGCGGACCACGAGCAGAACTGCTCCACGTCCACGGTGCGCGTGGTCGGCTCGTCGAACGCGACCCTGTACGCATCAGTGGCCGCGGGCGTCAACGCGCTCTCGGGCCCCGCGCACGGCGGCGCCAACGAGGCCGTGCTCACCATGCTGGAGAAGATCCGCTCCGGTGGCGAGACCGTCGAGACCTTCATGGAGAAGGTCAAGAACAAGCAGGACGGCGTGCGCCTGATGGGCTTCGGCCACCGGGTCTACAAGTCGTACGACCCGCGCGCCGCCATCGTGAAGAAGTCGGCCGACGAGGTGCTCGACAAGCTCGGCGCCAAGGACGAGCTGCTCGACATCGCGCGTGGCCTGGAGGAGATCGCCCTCTCGGACGACTACTTCGTGGAGCGCAAGCTCTACCCGAACGTCGACTTCTACACGGGCCTCATCTACAAGGCCATGGGCTTCGAGCCCGCCATGTTCACGCCGCTGTTCGCGCTGGGCCGCATGCCCGGCTGGATCGCCCAGTGGCGCGAGATGATCAAGGACCCGCAGACCAAGATCGGGCGCCCGCGCCAGGTCTACACCGGCGCCACCGAGCGTCCGTACGTCCCGGCGAACCAGCGCTGAGCTGAGCCTGGGGCCTGCTTTCCAGTTCGGCCGGTTGCTCTGAGTCAGGTCCAACGATGGACCTGACTCAGAGCAACCGGCCGAACTCGTTGACGTGACCGGAGGGCGGCGTGACCGGATCGTTGCCCCGGGCGGCCCTAGTTTCGTCGTGCGTGTCACAGGGCCGGGCTACCTTGGCCCCGTGAGTCGAGCCACCCTCCTAGCCCGCCGTTCCACGGCGCACCGCGGGCTCCTCGCGCTCGTCTGGCTGCTGGTGGCGGTGCTGACCGGCGCCCTGGGCGTGACCGTCGGCTGGACGCAGGCCGCAGCCACGGCGGGAGCCCGCGACGGGCTGGCCGCGGCCGAGCCCTCGGGCCGGGCCGTGCAGCTCGCCACCCGCGTGGCGGACGGCGCGGAGGCCGACGCCCAGGACGCCCGCGTCCAGGAGGTGCTCGCCGACCTGCTCGACGGCGTACCCCACCGCGTCACCTACGACCTGCGCACCGAGCCCCGGTACACGACGGGCCCCGACGGGCAGGACCTCGGCCGCTGGTCGGTGGCGCTGCTGCCCGCACCCTCGCGGCAGGAGGCGCTGTCCGGCGCGGGCGCGAGCGGCGTCACCGTCGTCGACGGCGCCTGGCCCGCCGCCGCGGACGAGGCGGCCGTCCAGGCGGACGCCGCCGAGGCCGCCGGGCTGGCGGTCGGCGACACGCTGCGCCTCGGCGTGGACCCGGACGACGCCGCACGCACCGGCACGCCGGTCACGATCAGCGCGACCTGGCGCGTCACGGCGCCCGACGACGCGGTCTGGCTCGGCGACCCGAGCGCGCTCACCGGCGCGGACGGCGCCTACCCCGGCCCCGTCGTGGTGAGCCAGGACGTGCTCACCGGCCTCGACACCGACCCGTTCGCACGCTGGACGGTGGTGCCCGACGGCGCCGCGGTCACCCCCGAGGACCTGCCCGCCCTCGCGGTGCTCACCGGCGAGGTCGACCGCCTGCTGGGGGAGGACGCCGACGTCGCGCCCCGAGGGCTGACCGTCACGGGCACGCTCGACGTCACGGCCGGCGACCTGGCGGCCGCCCTGCGCGCCGCGGACGCCGTCGCGCTCGTCCCGCTGTGCCTGCTGGCCCTCGTCGGCCTGGTCGCGCTGGTACAGGTGGCCCGGCTGCTCGCGGCCACTCGTCAGGGCGAGGTCGCGCTCCTGGTCTCCCGCGGCGCCGGGCCGGGCACGGTGACGGCCGCGGCCGCCGTGGAGGGCGCGCTCCTCGCGCTCACCGCCGCCGTCGCGGGCGGGGTCGCCGCCTGGGGCGCCTTGCGCGCGGTCGTGGGGTCCGGTGCGGCGGTCTCCGCCGCGACGCCGCTGGCCGTGGCGCTCGCGGTCGCCGTGGTGGCCGCCGCCACGCTCGTCCTGGTCGCGGCGCTCCAGGCGCGGGCCGCGGTGCGGCGCCAGGTGACGGACCGCTCCGGCCGGGTGCGCCAGGTCGCCGCGCTCGGCACCGTCGTGCTGACGGTCGCCGCCGCCGCGGTCAGCGTGAACCAGCTCCTGCGGTACGGCTCCCCGCTCGTGTCCACGCCCTCCGGCCTGCGCACCGACCCGGCCGCGGCCGCGGCGCCCGCACTGGTGCTCGCGGCGCTCGCGGTGGCCGCGATGGCGGTGCTCGGGCCCGCCACGCGCCTGTGGGCGGGCCTCGCCGCGCGGTCGCGCGGCGTCGTCGGACCGCTCGCGGCGCGACAGGTCGCGCGCCGGATCGTCGTGTACGTGGTGCCGGTGGTCCTGCTCGTGCTCGCCGGCGGCGCCGCGACCCTCGCCGGCGGCTACACCGGCACCGCTGAACGCCTCCGGGCCGACGTCGACGTGCTCACCAACGGCGCGGACGTGCGCGTCACGGCCCCGGAGAGCGGGCGCCTCGACCCGGCCCCGTTCCTGCCGGGCGGCTCCGGTCCGGGCAGCACCGCGCGCGCCGCGGCACCCGTGCTGTCCGCGACGGCGTACTCCGACGGGCTGCCCGTCACGCTGCTGGCCCTGCCCGCCGCGGACGTGCCGCGGGTGGTGCGTGCACCGGAGGAGGTGCTCGACACCGCGGCGCTGTCCGGTGACCTGGCGAGCGACGCCTTCGCCGATGCGCCCGTCCTGGCCGGTGACGCCCGCGACATCAGCGTCACCGTGCGCGGCCGCTACCACGAGACCGTCGACGTCGACCTGGGCGGCTGGGCGCCGCGGCACCAGATCGACCTGTCCTTCCTGCTCGCCGCCCCCGACGGGTCGCTGGCCGTCGTCGACCTCGGTCAGCTCACGGACGGTGACGGCGGCGACGGCACCCTCGGCGAGGACGAGGTCGCGCACCAGCTCACCGGCGAGGTCCCCGCACCGCCGCCGGGCCAGACGTGGCGGATCGCCGCCCTGGACGTGAACCTGCGGCCCGGCTGGTCCGTCGGTGAGCTGACGCTGGCCGTGCAGGACATCGCGGCGGGCGGCCTGCGCGTCGACCCGCCGACGTGGACGCCGTCCGAGAGCTTCGACGGTCCCCCCGGTCTGGAGCTGGCGGAGGGAGCGGCCGAGCTGACGGTGCCGCTGGGCGACGACGTGTCGGCGGCCGGAAAGCTGCGCCTCCTGAGCACCCCGGACGCGGCCCCCGCCCCGCTGCTGGCGTCGTCGTCGCTGGCCGACGCCCTGGGCGTCGCGACGGGCGACACCTTCGAGCTGACCCTCGGCGGCACCCGGCTGCCCGTGACCGTCGTCGCGACGTCGGGCACGGTGCCCGGCGCCCTCGCCCCCTACGCGGCCGTGGTGGACCGCGGGGCGCTCGCCGCCGTGCTGGTCCGCGAGGTGAGCGACCCCGTCCTGACCAGCGAGGTCTGGCTCGCGGCCGGCCCGCCCGGCGCCGGCGCGCCGGCCGCTGCCGTCGCGGGCCTGGCCCAGGAGGCGAGGGACAGCGCCGAGGCCGCGGGCACCAGCAGCCGCGAGCAGCCCACCGTGACCGTCCCGGGCTACGGCTCCGCCGACACGGCCGTGCCGGTCCGCGTCTCGTTCTGGCTCGCCGCGGCAGGGGCGGCGGTGCTCGCGCTGGCGGGCGTGCTCGCCGTCGCCGTCGCCACCCTGCGTCAGCGGCGCGGCGAGGTCATCGTGCTGCGCGCCGTCGGCCTCGGGCCCGCCGCGCAGGGGCTGGCCCGCGCGGCCGAGCTGGTCGTCGTCGGCGTCGTGGCGCTCGCCGTCGGCGCGGTCGCCGGCTGGGCCGTGGCCCGGCTGGCCGCGGGCGGACTGGCCGGCGCGACCCTGACCGGTATCGACGCCGCCCCGCCCGCACAGTTCGTCCTAGCGACCGGCGGCACCGCCCTGGTGCTCGCCGCCGCCGTGGCCGGGCTGGTGCTGGTCGCCGCCGGGGTGGGCGGGCGCGTCGCCGCGCAGGCCCGCGACACCACCTACCGCGAGGAGGTCCGCTGATGGGGGCACTGTCCGGGCTGGGTCTGCTCGCGCGGCGGCAGCTGCGCACGTCCTGGGGCGCGACGGCGGCGCTCGGCGTCGTCGCGTTCCTCGCCGCCGGGGTGCTGTCGACGGCGCCCCGCGCGGTCGCGACCATGCACGCCGACCAGGTCGCCTACGAGACCGCGTCGGCCTCCGGCCTGGCGCGGGACGTGATCTCCGTTGTGGGCGCGGTCCCAGGGGCGGCGTACGGGATGCCGCCCGGCATGCGGCCGGACTCCGACGGGCTCACCGGCACGCCGCCCGAGCCCGACTGGGCGCCGTTCCTCGCCAACCTCGACATGGTGCGCGCCGAGACCCCCGAGCCGCTGCGCTCCGCGATGGGCGCCCCGGACTTCCACGTGACCGCCTCGGACCCGGCCTTCACGGAGCCCGTGCCGCGGTCCGATCTCTCCGAGGCCAAGGTCTTCCTGCGCGCCTCCCCGGACCTGGCCGAGCACGGCGAGCTCGTCGAGGGCCGCTGGCCCGCGGCGACGCCGGGCCCCGTGTACGAGGAGACCGGTGAGGGGCTCGCCGACCCGGCGCCGCCCTTCGAGGTGGCCGTGTCGCGCGCCGTCGCCGACGCGTACGGCTGGGACGTCGGCGGCCGGTACGACGCGCTCTCCGGCGGAGGCGTCGTGCGTCTGGCCGAGCGCTACCCGGCCCTCGTCGTGACCGGCATCTTCGAGACCGGCGACCCCGACGCCGACTACTGGCTGCACCACAGCCTCGGGGCCCGGGCGTCCGTCATCGCCGACCCCAACCGCGGCCTGCTCGGCACCGCGTCCGTCTACGTCAGCCCCGCGATGATCGCGCCGCTCACCCTCGGGTTCGCGGACACCCGCGTCTGGTACCCCGTGGACACCGACGGTTTGACCGCCGCCGACGTGCCCGTCCTCCTGTCCCAGGTCAACGGCCAGTCCGCCCAGACGTTCCTCGTCCCGGCCGGGCCCGACGACCCCGCCCCCATGCAGCTGCGGCCCGACAGCCGCCTCAGCGAGATCCTGGAACGCCTGCTCGCGCAGCGCACCGGCGTCGACGCGATCGTCGCCGTCCTCGCCGTCGGGCCGCTCGGTGCCACCGTCGCCGTGCTCGCGCTCGGCGCCCGGCTCGTCGTCGACCGACGGCGGCCGGCGCTCGCCCTGCTGCGCGCCCGCGGGGCGTCCGGCGGACAGCTCCGCCTGCTCATGGGCGGCGAAGGGCTCGTCGTCGGGCTGGGCTCCGCGGCCGCAGGCTTCGCCGCCGGCCTCGCGCTCGCGGCCGCCACCGGCATCGACGCCCCCGTCACCGCCGGCCAGGTAGCGCTCGCCCTCGCCGCCGGCCTCGCTCCGGCGGCGGCCCTCGCGCTCGCCACGTCGCCCGGCGGCCTGCGCACCACGCGGGCCGACCTGGCACCCCGCTCCCGCAGCCGCGTGCGCTGGGTGCTGGAGGTGCTCGTCGTCGCGGGCGCGGCGCTCGCCGCCTGGCTGCTGCTCTCGCGCGGGGTCGTGGCGGGTTCCGGGGCGGACGGTGGCTCCGGCGTCGATCCGCTCGTGGCCGCGGCACCCCTGCTGGTCTCCCTCGCGGTCACCCTGCTCGCCTACCGCGGCTACCCGTGGCTCGCGCTCGCGGCCGAGCGGGCGCTCGCGCCGCGGCGGGACCTGGTTCCGTTCCTCGGCGCCGCCCGCGCCACCCGCGACCCCGCGGGCGGCCCCGTCCCGGCGATCGCGCTCGTGCTGGCCGTCGCCGTGGCGGCGACCTCCGCCGTGCTCTTCTCCACCGTCTCGGGCGGCGTGGTCCGCGAGGCCTGGCGTGCCACAGGCGCGGACCTGCGCGTCTCCGGCCCGGTCGTCGACGAGCAGGTCACGGAGCAGATCGGGGCGATCGACGGCGTCACCGCCGTCACCCCGGTCGGCGACGTCGGCGACGGGCTGCTCCAGGGCGGCGGGTCGTCGCCGCGCGTCGAGGTGTGGACGGTCGACGCCGCCGAGCTGGCCGTCGCACAGCAGGACGTCGAGGGCGCCCCCGAGACGCTGGCCGGCCTGGGCGCGGGGGCGGACGGCGGGGCCGGCGACGACAGCGGGGACGACGGCGGCGCCGGCGACGCCGCGCTGCCCGTGATCCTCACCCCGGGTGCGGCCGGTCCCGGCGTCGGGCCCGGCACCACCGGCGTCACCCTCGCGACCCAGGAGGGCAGCGTGCCCGTCGAGATCGTCGACGTCGTCGACGAGCTCCCCGGGCTGCCCGCCGGCCGCGCGCTGGTGGTGGCCGACGCCGACCGCCTCGAGGCCGCCACGGGCGACCACGCCTACGCGCGCGTCGGGCTCGTCGGCCTGACCGACACCGCCGACCGCGCCGCCGTGACGGCCGAGATCTCGCGGCTGCTGCCGTCGTCGGTCCTGGAGGACCCGGACCAGGAGGCCGACGCCGTGCTCGCCGCGCCCATCTCCGGCGGGCTGGCGGCCGCCTTCGTGCTGGCCGTCCTCCTCGCCGGGCTGCTGTGCGCGGCGGCCGTGGTGATGACGCTGATGCTCGCCGCCCCCGCCCGCGCCCGGCTGCTCGCCGTGCTCCAGACCCTCGGGCTGTCGCCCCGGCAGGGGCGCGGGCTCGTCGGCTGGGAGATCGGGCCCTGGGCGGCGGTGGCGCTCGGGGTGGGCGCCGTGCTCGGCGTCGTCGTGCCGGAGCTGGTGCTGGCCGCCGTCGACGTCACCGCGCTGACGGGCGGACCCGCCCAGCCCGACGCGGAGTACGACCCGCTGCTGCTGGGGGCGGCGGCCGCGGGCTTCGTGGTGGTGGTGCTGGCCGGGGTCGGCGTGGCCGCGGCGCTGAGCCGCCGCGGCGAGGTCGCCGCCCAGCTCCGGATGGGGAGCAACGACTGACATGAGGGAGACCCGATGAGCACGACCATCGAGCTGACGGACGGCGGCGCGCCGGCCGCGGCGGGTACGCCGGGGACGCCGGGCGGCGGCGAGATCCGCTGCGCCGACCTGGTGCGGATCTTCGCCACGGACGGCGTCGAGGTGCAGGCCCTGCAGGGGCTGACCCTGACGGTCGAGCCGGGGGAGATCGTCGCCGTCGTCGGCGCGTCCGGGTCCGGCAAGTCAACGCTGCTGACCATCCTCTCCGGCCTGGACACGCCGACCGGCGGGTCCGCGGTGGTGGCGGGCACCGACCTGCTGACCATGGGCCACACCGAGCGGGTGCGGTACCAGCGGTCCACCGTCGGCTTCGTCTGGCAGCAGACGTCGCGCAACCTGCTGCCGTACCTCACGGCGAGCGAGAACGTGCGGCTGCCCCTGGAGCTCGCCGGCACCCTGCCGCGGCGGGAGCGCGCGCGCCGGGTCGAGGCGCTGCTGGAGCTCCTGGAGGTGGGCCACGTGGCCGGACGGCGGCCCGGCGAGATGTCGGGCGGCGAGCAGCAGCGCACCGCCATCGCGGTCGCCGTGGCCAACAACCCGCGCGTGCTGCTGGCCGACGAGCCCACCGGCGAGCTCGACGAGGCCACCTCGGTCGAGGTGCTGGAGGCGCTGCGCGGCGTGAACCGCGAGACGGGCGTGACCACGTTGATCGTGACCCACGACCCGACGGTGTCCGAGCATGTCGCGCGCACGGTCCAGATCCGCGACGGCCGCACGTCGACCGAGACGCTGCGGCGCACGGAGGTCGACGAGCACGGCGCCGAGCGGCACGTCGCCGAGGAGTTCGCGGTGGTCGACCGGGTCGGCCGGCTGCAGCTCCCGCAGGAGTTCGTGCACGCGCTCGACCTGCGCGACCGCGTGCGGCTGGCCCTGGAGCCGGACCACGTGGGCGTGTGGCCGGCGGCGCCGGGCCAGACTGCGGAGCCGTCCCCGCTGGTCGAGCCTGTCGAGACCCGGACCGCCGAGAACCGGACCGAGGAGGACCGATGACCACCACGACCCCCGCGCGCACCGTGCTGCGCGCCCAGGGCCTGACCCGCGTGTTCGGCACCGGTGCCGGCGAGGTGCGCGCCCTGACGGAGGCGACCCTGGAGGTCGCGGCGGGCGAGCTGCTCGTGGTGCGCGGCCCGTCCGGCTCGGGCAAGACGACGCTGCTGAACCTGCTCGGCGGGCTGGACCGGCCGACGTCGGGCGGCGTGTGGCTCGGCGACGCCGAGCTGACCGCGCTGGGGGAGAAGGCGGTGCTCGCCGCCCGGCGGGACCGGATCGGCTACGTGTTCCAGTCGTTCGGGCTGGTGCCCGTGCTGTCCGCCGCGGAGAACGTCGAGGTGCCGCTGCGCCTGCGGCGCACCCCGCAGGCCGAGCGTTCGCGGCGGGTGGAGGAGGCGCTGGACGCCGTCGGGCTGTCCGGGCACGCGAAGCAGCGGCCGTACGAGCTCTCCGGCGGGCAGCAGCAGCGGGTGGGCATCGCCCGGGCGCTCGTGGCCGAGCCGGAGGTGCTGCTCGCGGACGAGCCCACCGGTCAGCTCGACTCGGGGACGGCGGCCGTGGTGATGGACCTGCTGGCCAGGGTCGTGCACGAGCGTGGCGTGGCCGCCGTCGTCTCCACGCACGACCCCGAGCTGATGGCGCGCGCGGACCGCGTGGTGGAGCTGCACGACGGTCGTGTGGTGGCCTGAGGCAACGGGTGAAATTCCTGGTGGGAGGCCTCTTCGCGCCCGTGTTACAGGCGTGAGAACCGCCTGGTCAGAACTGTTACCTGGTGTTACCCGTGCATACCGAGATGGTCACAACTCGGTGGCGTTTCCATGGTGGTGGTCATCGGCACGCCCAGGGAGCGGTTACGTTATTCCGTGATACCACGGGGCGCAACGAAGCGTCCGCATCGCTCCGGACGGCACCCGCCGTGCCGGGGTGTACTGCTACCCAGGAGGACACGTGACACCTCGAAAGCGACTTGTGGGGCTCGGCGCATTCGCGCTGGCCTCGTCGCTCGTGCTGACCGCTTGCGGCGGTGGCGGCGGCGATGACACCGGCGACGCCGAGGGCGCCAGCACCGGCATCGTGACTGTCGGCAACGGTGAACCGCAGAACCCGATCATCCCGACCATGACCAACGAGACCTTCGGGTCCAAGGTCACGAGCAACGTCTTCGCGGGTCTTGTGTACTACGACGCCGAGGGTGTCGTGCACAACGAGGTCGCCGAGTCGATCGAGTCGGAAGACAGCCAGAACTGGACGATCACGCTGAAGGACGGCTGGACGTTCTCGGACGGCACGCCCGTGACCGCCGAGAGCTTCGTCAACGCCTGGGACTACGGTGCCGCGCTCGACAACGCCCAGAACCTGAGCTACTTCTTCGAGCCCTTCCAGGGCTTCTCCTACGAGGAGAACACCTCCCTCATCGAGGAGGGTGGCCTCACCGTCGACGACGAGCTCACCTTCACCGTCGCCCTGAACCAGCCGGAGTCCGACTTCCCGCTGCGCCTGGGCTACTCGGCCTTCTACCCGCTGCCGGAGTCGTTCTTCGACGACCCGGAGGCCTTCGGCAAGGCCCCGATCGGCAACGGCCCGTACGTGCTGGAGACCTGGGAGAACAACTCCCTGATCGAGCTCCGCCCGAACGAGTCGTACGCGGGTGAGCGCGAGGTCCAGAACGGTGGGGTCGACCTGGTCGCCTACTCCGACGAGGACTCGGCCTACAACGACCTGCTCGCGGGCAACCTGGACATCGTCACCAACGTCCCGGCCTCCGCGTTCGGCACCTTCGAGGACGAGCTGGGCGACCGTGCGGTCAACCAGCCCGCCGCGGTGATCCAGGTCATGAACGTGCCCGAGTACGTCAAGGGCTTCGAGGGCGAGGCGGGCCTCATGCGCCGCCAGGCCATCTCCATGGCGATCGACCGTGACCAGATCACGGAGACCGTCTTCTCGGGTTCGCGTACCCCCGCCTCCGACTTCACCTCTCCCGTCATCAACGGCTGGAGCGAGGACGTCGAGGGCAGCGAGGTGCTCGACTACAACCCGGACGAGGCCAAGAAGCTCTGGGACGAGGCCGAGGCCATCGAGCCGTGGGGCGACGAGCCGCTGCTGATCTCGTCCAACGCGGACAGCGACCACCAGTCGTGGATCGACCCGACCTGCAACGGTATCCGTGACACGCTCGGCATCGACTGCGAGTTCGACGCGTACCCGACGTTCGACGAGTTCCTCGACGCCCGTGACAACGAGGAGATCCCCGGTCTCTTCCGCGGTGGCTGGCAGGCCGACTACCCGGCCATGAGCAACTTCCTCGGCCCGATCTACGGCACGAACGCCGGCTCGAACGACATGGGCTACTCGTCCGAGGAGTTCGACGCGAAGCTGAAGGAGGCCAACGGCGCGGAGGACCCCGACGCGGCGGTGGAGCTCTACAAGGAAGCGGAGACCATCCTCTTCAACGACCTGCCCGGCATCCCGCTGTGGTACAACAACGCGACCGGCGGCTGGTCCGAGTCCGTCGACAACGTCGTGTTCGGCTGGGACAGCGACCCGATCCTGTACCAGGTGACCAAGTCGGAGTGATCCTGGTCACGTCCGGACCTCCGGCGTGACGCTTCGCTCCAGGTGAGGCGGGGTACGCGCACTGCGTACCCCGCCTTCCACTGTGTGGCGGGGAGTCGCCCGGCAGATGTCCGGGAGAATGGTTCGCTGAAACAGCCCAAGGAGAAATCTCGATGCTTTGGTATCTCGGCCGCCGGCTACTGCAGGTGATCCCTGTGTTCCTCGGCGCCACACTGCTGCTCTACGCCCTGGTGTTCCTCCGTCCTGGCGACCCCGTGGCCGGCCTGGGCGGCGAGCGAGGCCTGCCCGAAGCCGTGCAGGAGCAGATTCGCGCTCAGTTCCACCTGGACCAGCCGTTCATCGTGCAGTACCTGCTCTACCTCAAGGGCATCTTCACGTTCGACCTCGGCAACACCTTCACGGGCCGCCCGGTGTCCGAGGTCGTGGCCGACGCCCTGCCCATCACGTTCCAGCTCGCGATCATGGCGCTCGTCATCGAGACGGTCTTCGGTATCGCCTTCGGTCTGTGGGCCGGCATCCGCAAGGGCAAGCTCTTCGACTCCAGCGTGCTGGTGCTGAGCCTGCTGCTCATCGCGCTGCCCACGTTCGTCACCGGCCTGGTGCTGCAGATCGTCGTCGGCGTGAACCTCGGCTGGCTGCCGGTCACCGCGGGACGAGATCCTGACTTCATCAGTCTGCTGATGCCCGCGGTCGTGCTGGCGACGACCTCGTTCGCCCACATCCTGCGTCTGACGCGCACCTCCGTGATCGAGAACATCACGGCCGACTTCGTGCGCACCGCACGGGCCAAGGGGCTGTCGCGCGACAAGGTGACCAGCCGGCACGTGCTGCGCAACTCGTTGATCCCCGTGGTCACCTTCATCGGTATCGACCTGGGCAACCTGATGACCGGCTCGATCATCGTCGAGGGCATCTTCAACATCAACGGCGTCGGCGGCACGCTCTTCCGGGCCATCGGCAGCGGTGAGTCGGTCACGATCGTGACGCTGTCGACCGTGATCGTGCTCATCTACATCGTCGCCAACCTGCTCGTGGACCTGCTGTACGCAGTCCTGGACCCGAGGATTCGTTATGCCTGAGAACCGCTACGACAAGGCCCCGCGTCCGGGCCAGGGCCACTTCGTGGCCGCACCGGAGGACGTCAAGGTCGGAGTCGTCGACGCCGTGTCCGTGGACGAGGCGCCGTCGAGCATGTGGCGCGAGGCGTGGCGCGAGATGAGCCACCGGGCGATGTTCTGGATCTCCGCGGCGATGATCGTGATCGTCATCGTGGTCGCGCTCTTCCCGGGTCTGTTCACCGACCAGCTGCCGCGTGCCGGGTGCGACCTGGCGAGCTCGCTGCTCCCGCCGTCGGGCGCGCACCCCTTCGGGACGGACAAGAACGGCTGCGACATCTACGCGCGAACCCTGTACGGGGCCGAGGCGTCGGTGCTGGTCGGCCTGCTGACCACGGTCTTCGTCGTCGTCCTGGGCACGGCCATCGGCGCCGTCGCGGGCTACTACGGCGGCTGGACCGACACCATCCTGTCGCGGATCACGGACATCTTCTTCGCCGTGCCGTTCGTCCTGGCCGCGATCGTGATCCTGAGCATCGCCCCCGAGCGCAGCGCGCTCATCGTGGCGATCGTCCTCGCCTCCTTCGGCTGGACCACGATCGCCCGCATCACCCGTGGTGCCGTGCTGAGCGTGAAGAACAACGAGTTCGTCACGGCCGCCAAGGCCCTGGGCATGGGCCGCGGTGCCATCCTCTGGCGCCACGTCCTGCCCAACTCCTCGGCGCCGATCATCGTGTACGCCACGGTCGCCCTGGGTACGTTCATCGTCGCCGAGGCGACGCTGACGTTCCTCGGCATCGGGCTCGACCCGTCCACCGTCTCCTGGGGCGGTGACCTGTCGGCGGGGCGTGCCTCGGTCCGCACCAACCCGGAGATCATGTTCTACCCGGCCGCCGCACTCGCCTTCACCGTGCTCGGCTTCATCATGCTGGGCGACGTCGTGCGCGACGCCCTCGACCCGAAGGCGAGGAAGCGATGACCACCACGATCACCCTCACCGACGGGGCCACCGAGGATGCCCCGGTGCCCGCCGAGAAGCACGACGACAGCACCCCGCTGCTCGAGATCAAGGACCTGAAGATCTCGTTCACCACGGGGGCCGGGACCGTGGACGCCGTCCGCGGCGTGGACCTGACCGTCTACCCGGGCCAGTCCGTGGCGATCGTGGGGGAGTCGGGTTCCGGCAAGTCCACGACGGCGCACGCGATCATCGACCTGCTGCCGGGTACCGGCAAGGTCACCGGGGGGTCCATCTCGTTCGGCGGGCGTGAGCTCGTCGGGCTGGGGCGCAAGCAGGTCGAGGACCTGCGCGGCCGGGAGATCGGCCTGGTTCCCCAGGACCCGATGTCCAACCTGAACCCTGTGTGGCGCATCGGCACGCAGATCGAGGAGGCCCTGACCGCCAACGGCTTCCAGGGCACCAAGGCGGAGCGCAACGCGCGCGTCGCCGAGCTGCTCGGCGAGGCCGGCCTGCCCGACGCGGAGCGGCGTGCGCGTCAGTTCCCGCACGAGTTCTCGGGCGGCATGCGCCAGCGCGCGCTCATCGCGATCGGCCTGGCCTCGCGGCCCAAGCTGCTCATCGCGGACGAGCCGACCTCCGCGCTCGACGTGACGGTCCAGAAGAAGATCCTGGACCACCTGGAGGGCCTGACCGCCGAGCTCGGCACGGCCGTCCTGTTCATCACGCACGACCTGGGCCTGGCCGCCGAGCGCGCCGAGCACCTCATCGTGATGTACAAGGGCAGGATCGTGGAGTCCGGCCCCGCGCTGCAGATCCTCAAGGACCCGCAGCACGAGTACACCAAGCGGCTCGTGTCCTCGGCCCCGTCGCTGGCGTCCCGCCGCATCCAGTCCGCGCACGAGCGCGGCCAGGAGGCGGACGACCTGCTCGCCGAGCACGCCGACGAGGCGGAGACGACCGCACCGGACGTCGTCGTGGCGAAGGACCTGACCAAGGTGTTCCACATCCGTGGTTCCCGGCCGGGCTCGCACACCGACTTCACCGCGGTGGACAGCATCGACTTCTCGCTGCCCAAGGGGCACACCCTCGCGCTGGTCGGCGAGTCGGGCTCCGGCAAGTCCACGGCGGCCAACATGGTGCTGGGCCTGCTCGAGCCGACGTCGGGCACCGTCATGTTCGACGGCAAGGACGTCGGCAAGATGACCGGGAAGGAGCAGTTCGCGCTGCGCCGTCGCGTGCAGCCGGTGTTCCAGAACCCGTACGGCTCGCTCGACCCGACCTACTCGATCTACCGGTCGATCGAGGAGCCGCTCGTCCTGCACGGCGTGGGCGACCGCAAGTCGCGCGAGGCGCGGGTGCGAGAGCTGCTCGACATGGTGTCGCTGCCGCAGTCGGCCATGCGCCGGTTCCCGAACGAGCTGTCGGGCGGGCAGCGGCAGCGCATCGCGATCGCGCGTGCGCTGGCGCTCAAGCCCGAGGTGCTCGTGCTCGACGAGGCCGTCTCGGCGCTCGACGTGCTGGTCCAGGCGCAGATCCTGACGCTGCTCAACGACCTGCAGGCCGAGCTCGGGCTGTCCTTCCTGTTCATCACGCACGACCTGGCCGTGGTCCGGCAGATCGCCGACCTCGTGGCCGTGATGAAGGACGGGCGCATCGTGGAGCACGCGACCACCGACGAGGTGTTCGACAACCCGCAGCAGGAGTACACGCGGGACCTCCTGGCGGCGATCCCGGGCGCGAGCCTGGAGATCGGCGGCTGACCCCGCTCCTCCCACGCACGTGTCAGACGCTCAGGTCACCCCGGTGACCTGAGCGTCTGACGCATTCCAGGGGTGTGCACCGTGTTCACTGCACAGTGACACGGTCGACACCTGGTGATTTCGATTCGCGGGTAAGATGGGTGGTGCTGCGAGACCGGTCCCCTCGGGACCAGAGTCCGCGCCCCTGACCTCCCTTCTGGAAATGAGTGCTTCGTGACCGTGCCTGCAACCGCGCCGACCTCGGCCCGTGCGACCCGTTCCGACCTGCGTAACGTCGCGATCGTGGCCCACGTCGACCACGGCAAGACCACGCTCGTGGACGCCATGCTCAGGCAGTCCGGATCCTTCGGCGCCCGTCAGCACCTCGAGGACCGCGTCATGGACTCGGGTGACCTGGAGCGCGAGAAGGGCATCACGATCCTCGCCAAGAACACCGCGATCCGGTACTCCGGCCCCGCGGCGGCGGCGAACGGTGAGGCCGAGGGCATCACCATCAACGTGATCGACACCCCGGGCCACGCCGACTTCGGCGGCGAGGTCGAGCGCGGCCTGTCGATGGTCGACGGCGTCGTGCTGCTCGTCGACGCGTCCGAGGGCCCGCTGCCCCAGACGCGCTTCGTGCTGCGCAAGGCCCTGGCCGCGAAGCTGCCCGTCATCGTCGTCGTGAACAAGGTCGACCGCCCCGACGCGCGCATCACCGAGGTGGTCGCCGAGACCACCGACCTGCTGCTCGGCCTCGCCGGCGACCTCTCGGACGAGGTCGAGGACCTCGACCTGGACGCCATCCTCGACGTGCCCGTCGTGTACGCGTCGGCCAAGGCCGGCCGCGCCTCCACCGACCAGCCCGCCGACGGCGGCCTGCCGGACAACGAGGACCTCGAGCCGCTGTTCGCGACCATCCTCGAGAAGATCCCGGCCCCGACCTACGAGGAGGGCGTGCCGCTGCAGGCGCACGTGACCAACCTCGACGCGTCGCCGTTCCTCGGCCGCCTCGCGCTGCTGCGCATCCACAACGGCACCCTGTCCAAGGGCCAGAGCGTCGCGTGGGCCCGCCACGACGGCACCCTGCAGAGCGTCAAGATCACCGAGCTGCTCGAGACCAAGGCGCTCGACCGCGTGCCGACCGACAAGGCCGGCCCCGGCGAGATCGTCGCCGTCGCGGGCATCGCCGACATCATGATCGGCGAGACCCTCACCGACATCGACGACCCGCGTCCGCTGCCGCTCATCACGGTCGACGACCCGGCGATCTCGATGACCATCGGCATCAACACCGCCCCGCTCGCGGGCAAGGGCGGCAAGGGCCACAAGGTCACGGCCCGCCAGGTGAAGGACCGCCTCGACGCCGAGCTCATCGGTAACGTCTCGCTCAAGGTGCTCCCGACCGAGCGTCCCGACGCCTGGGAGGTGCAGGGCCGTGGCGAGCTGGCCCTGGCCATCCTCGTCGAGCAGATGCGCCGCGAGGGCTTCGAGCTCACGGTCGGCAAGCCGCAGGTCGTCACGAAGCAGATCGACGGCAAGCTCCACGAGCCCATGGAGCGCATGACCATCGACGTGCCCGAGGAGTACCTCGGTGCCATCACGCAGCTCCTCGCGCAGCGCAAGGGCCGCATGGAGACCATGACGAACCACGGCACCGGCTGGGTCCGCATGGAGTTCATGGTCCCGGCGCGCGGCCTGATCGGCTTCCGCACCCAGTTCCTCACGGACACCCGCGGTACCGGTATCGCGGCGTCGATCTCCGAGGGCTACGAGCCCTGGAACGGCCCGATCGAGTCGCGGATGACGGGCTCGCTCGTCGCGGACCGCGCCGGCAAGGTGACGCCGTTCGCCATGATCAACCTGCAGGAGCGCGGCTCCTTCTTCGTGGACCCCACGCAGGAGGTGTACGAGGGCATGATCGTCGGCGAGAACTCGCGGAACGAGGACATGGACGTCAACATCACCAAGGAGAAGAAGCTGACGAACATGCGGTCCGCCACCGCCGACAACTTCGAGAACCTGATCCCGCCGCGCAAGCTCACGCTCGAGGAGTCGCTGGAGTTCGCGCAGGAGGACGAGTGCGTCGAGGTGACCCCCGAGGTCGTCCGCATCCGCAAGGTGATCCTGAACGCCACGGACCGCGCCCGCGCGACGGCTCGCGCCAAGCGCAACTGACACACCCGCGCCGCTGAGTGCTGGATCTTCGCCCATGAACGTGCGTTCTGAGGGCGAAGATCCAGCACTCAGTGCTTTCTGGGGGGCTTTCGGGGGCGTGCTCGCCGTGCACGCGCACCCCGACGACGAGACCCTGTCGACCGGCGGGCTGCTCGCCGCGTTCGCCGCGGCCGGTCTGCCGGCGCGCGTCGTCACGTGCACCCGTGGGGAGCGCGGCGAGGTCATCGCACTCCCCGGGACGACGTCGGAGGGCCGGGCCGGTCTGGAGGGCGACGGTCCGGCGCTGGGCATGTACCGGGAGACCGAGCTGGCGCGTGCGGTCGCGGCGCTGGGTGGCTTGGCGGACGGCGGGGTCGGCGCGGATGGTGCCGACAGGGTTGTCGCTGTTGATGGTGTCGGCGGTGCTGTCGGCGCGGTCGAGCAGACCTTCCTTGATGCGGTGCCGCGAGTATCTGCGCAGGTAAACAGGGTTGTGGGCGCGGGTTCCGGGCTCGCGGACCGGGTGCGGTACGAGGACTCCGGGATGGAGTGGGTGGCGCCCGGCGTCGCCGGGCCGGCACCCGACTCCCCGCCGACGGCGTTCGCGCGGGTGCCGCTCGACGAGCCCGCCGGCCGGCTCGCGACGCTGATCCGCGCGTGGCGCCCAGCCGTCGTCGCGACGTACGAGCCCGGCGGAGGCTACGGGCACCCCGACCACGTGCGGACGCACGAGGTGACGGTCCGCGCGCTGCGGCTCGCGGCGGACCCGACCTGGCGGCCCGACGGCGGGGGTGAGCTCGCGGACGACGCGACTCCGGGGGACGACGTCGGGCAGGGCCTTGCGAGTGAGTCCGTGCGTGGAGGCGCGTCCGTGGGCGGCGTCGGGCCGGATCGGGAAGGTGGGCCCGTGCGCGGAGGTGAGGGCGCGGGCGGCGTCGGGCAGAGCCTTGAGAGTGAGCCGGTGCGCGGGGGCGAGGCTGCGGGCGGCGTCGGGCCGGGGGGTGAGCCGTGGGCCGGGGCCGAGCTGTGGCAGGCCGTCGCCCCGGCGGACGAGGTGCGCGCGGCGCGGGCGACGCTCGCCGCCCTGCCCGCCGCGCTCGCGCTCGTCGCGGAGCACGGCCTGACGCTGCCGCCCCTCGACGACGCGCTCCCGCCGTTCGCGAAGGACGACCTGCCCGCGTGGTCGGCAGAAGGTCAGGTGATCGGCACCTCGGGCGACCGATCATCTGACATTCTGCCGATCGTCCGGCGGGGACCGGTCGCGCGGATGGACGTCCGCGGGGTGCTCGGGAGGGTTGTCCAGGCGATGCGGGCGCATGCGACGCAGGTGCAGCACGTCACCGTGCTCACGCCGGCGGAGGGGCCGGTCGCCGGCTGGTACGCCCTGTCCAACGGGGTGCTGGCCCCGATCCTCACGACCGAGACCTACCTCGTCGTCGACCCCTGCGTCGACCGCTTCGTCGACCCCGCCGCCTGACTCGCGCACCTGCCCCCTGCGTGGACCCCGGCGCCTGACTCGCGCGGCGCCGTCGTCTGCTTCACCTTCGAGACCTAAGTTTCTTCGCTCTGGGCGCGCCCAAAGCGAAGAAACTTAGGTCTCAAAGGAGATCGCGA
Organism: Promicromonospora sukumoe; assembly: GCF_014137995.1. Lineage (NCBI taxonomy): Bacteria > Bacillati > Actinomycetota > Actinomycetes > Micrococcales > Promicromonosporaceae > Promicromonospora > Promicromonospora sukumoe. The sequence goes on along the minus strand of NZ_JACGWV010000002.1, from coordinate 429,269 downwards.
CGCCGAGGTCGGTCCGTTGCCCGCCCGGTTGCCGGTCAGCGCTCCTGGAGGGCGTCCAGGCCGATCGCCATGGCGGTCACGAGCCGGCGGTCGAGCCGCGGGTCCTGGATGGTCACGACGTAGCGGTCGCGCAGGCCCCACTTCTTCTCCACGGTGAACGCGGGCTGCCCGTCGACGAGGAAGTCGAAGTGGTACGGCAGCCAGGCGATCTCCACCAGCCGGCGGATCACGGCGACGCCGAGGCTCCGCTCCGACCCGGTGGCGACGCCGAGGCCCGGCTGCTCGACGTGCCAGGTGCTGCGCAGCAGCGACTTGGCGAAGTTCTTGCGGAACGTGCCGATCGGCGAGCCGCCCGCGTCGACGACGTCGTACGTGGCGCCCAGGTCGACCATCTGGCGGGCCTTGAACCCGAGCACTGCCTCCCGCTTGCTGTCGTCGGCGTACAGCGTCACCTGCTCGCGGAACGCCATGCGCTTCTGCTGGGCGAAGGCGTAGAGGTCGCCCTCGGAGCCGTTGGGCAGGGCACCGCGCACCTCGTACTGGTTGACCAGCATGCGGATCCGCTGGCGGACGATGAGCTGCGTCTGATCCTGGAGCGTGTTCACCCGCCGGAGTGTGGCACACATGCAGAGTCCTCCCAGTTGGATGCTGGACAATGCTCGGGTGAACTCACCCCGACGCCCCCTCGGACGAACGATCGTGCGCACCCTCCTGGCTGTAGCGCTCGGCGTCGTGATGGGTGCGCTCGGCACGGTGGTGCACCGGTACGGGGCCGACTCCCTGTACCTCGGCCTGGTCCTGGCGTTCGCGCTGACGGCGGTGGCGGGCGTCCTCGCACGCGCGTGGGCCGGCTTCGGCACGCTGCTCGCGTTCGGTGTGGGCTGGGTCGCCGTGGTGCAGGCGCTGTCGCTGCCGGGTTCCGGGGGCGACGTCGTGGTCCCGGCGGGCGTGCTCGGCATGGTCTGGTCGTACGCGGGGGTGGCTGTCCTGGCGGTCGTCGCGTTCCTGCCGTCGTCGTGGTTCGCCGAGGTACCCGCGCGGCGGAACCGCCCTGCTGCCTGACCTCTGCGGTTCTTCGCAGGGTGGTTCAGGATGGTAAGCAGGATTGATACGAAACCTCCACCTCAGGGCGTCCGCTACGCGGGGTTGGGCGGGATTCTCGCTGGATAGGATGCCCGGCAGGGCGACTCCGTCCAGCGGATTCGCCGCGGATCAGGTGTGCCCTTGGGGGACGCGGAGAGCCCGCGTCTCGGGTAGTTGCACGGAGCGTGCCGATGGGTCAGCCGACCGAGCGTGACGAACCGCTCGAGCCGACGTCAGACGAGAACACCGGGTCCAGTCCTGCCCCGGCGATTCCGCCTCGCTTGTACCAGAAACGCCCTGGCAGCGTGCCGCGACAGCCGTCGCAACCCCCGGCACGTCCGTCGGCCACCCAGGCCGCGCAGCCCGCAGTACCGGCCGGTCGACCGACCGCTCAGCCGGTTCCCCGATCCGCAGACAAGGTCGAACCCGTGACCGCTCCGGAGCAGTCCGAGCCTACGAACAACACCCCCTCCGTCCCCGCCGCGCCGCCGGCCGGGGCCCCCGCCACGCCGGAGAACGCCGCGTCCGGGAGCCCCGAGAAGAGCGCGCCCGAGAGTGCAGCGGCCCAGGACGCGGCCGCGCCCGAGGGCACGCCCGCGCCGGAGAGCGCCGCGCGTGAGAGTGCAGCGTCCGAGAGCGCGTCGTCCGGGAACGCTTTGCCCGCGAACGCCTCGGGCAGCGGGGCGGACGCCGAGGCGCCCGCCGCCGGCACCTTCGGGGCCACCGGAACGCCCGTGACGCCGGCTGCCGGTGTCCCGAGCGTGCCCGACGTCGAGGCGCCCGCGACCAAGGCGCCCGACGCCGAGGCGCCCGCCTCCCCGGCCCCGCCGGTCGTTCCGCCTGCCGCCGCGTCTGCTCCGCCGGTCGTCCCGCCTGCCGCCCCGGCGGCGCCGTCGGTCCCGCCGGCTGGTGCGGGCCCGATCGTCGACTCCGTTCCGTCCGGTGCTTCCGCCGGCGCGAGCACGCCCGCCGAGGCGCCGACGCGCGACACCACCGCGCCCGCCGCTTCCGGCGCCGGCACGCCCGACGCCGCGAACCGTGCTCCGGTCCCGGACGCCGGGAACCGTACCGGCGCACCGGCACCCGCGGCTCCGGGAACGCCTGCTGCCTCCGCGGCGGCTGCTTCCGCTGCCTCGTCGTCCGACGGGGCGGCCCCCGCGGCCGGATCCGCCGACGCACCGGGCGCCGCGGGCAAGTCCGCCGCGTCTGTGCCTGCGGCAGGGAACCAGGCCGCCGCGAGCAAGCCCGCCACCCCCGACTCGTCGGACGGCGCGACCGGCGCCGCAACCGCAGCGGCGGCAGGTGCCGCAGCAGGCGCCGCGGCCGCCTCGGCTGCTCCCGGCGCCCCTGCCGCGTCGGCCACACCCGCCGCACCTGGCACTCCTGCTGCCGCGGACAAGCCCGCCTCCGGAACCTCGCCTGCGGCTCCCGCGACCCCGGCGGCTCCTGCCGCTCCCGTAGCCTCGGGCCAGGCCGGCAAGCCCGCCACCCCGGCACCGGCCGGCAAGTCCGCCACCCCCGCCACCCCCGCCGCGGGCGACAAGCCCGCCGACGCGACCACGCCGGACACATCGGGCAAGCCCGCCGAGCCGACCGCCGACGACCCCGACCAGGTGTCCGTCCTGCAGACCGTGGTCCAGGAGCTCGCGTCCCCGCCTGCCAAGACCACCAAGCCGAGGAGCGGGTACACCCCGCGCGTCTTCGCGTTCGACCGCCCGCCCAAGACCGGCGCCGGGACGAGCTCCACCAGGCCCGGCACGATCCCGCCCGCCGCGGCGGGCGCCGCAGCAGGCGCAGCTGCAGCCGCCGGAGCAGCCGCGCAGTCCGGCGCGTCCGACGCCGCGGCAGGCAGCGCAGCAGCAGCCGGCACCGCAGCAGCCGGAGCAGCAGCGGCCAACGCCGCCTCCGCCCCGCCGTCGGCCCCCTCGTTCGCCCCGCGCCCCGGCGCGGCCGCCCCGTCGGGCCCCGGCACGCCGGCGCCGTCGGCCCCGGGCGCCGCGCCGACGACGGACGGCGGCCAGATCCCGTTCCTCAAGCCGCTGACCGGCGCCATCCAGCGCGTCGCGCGCCCGCTGACGAGCTGGGCGCCGGTGCGCCCCGAGGGAGCCCCGACGGCTACCAGCGTCGAGGGCCCCGACGGCCCGAACGGCCCCGGCGGCCCGAACGGCCCGGGTTCCTCGGGCCAGGACGGCTTCTTCGGCCTCTCCGGCGACGGCGCCCCGAGCCGGGCCCCCAAGATCGCCCTGTTCTCGGTGCTCGGCGCCGTCGTGCTGTTCGCGGTCTACGCGTTCTCCGCGTGGGGCGTGAGCGACACGGTGCCGCGCGACACGACGGTGGCCGGCGTGAACGTCGGCGGCATGACGCAGTCCGAGGCGGCGGCCGCGCTGACCGAGCAGCTCGGCCCGCGCCTCAAGGAGCCGATCGGGCTCACGGCGGGCGAGGGCAAGGCCCAGTTCTCCCCGGAGCCCGCCGGTCTGACGATCGACGCCGAGGGGACGGCGGCGGAGCTCACGGGCTTCTCGCTGAGCCCGGCGCGCATGTGGGCGCAGGCGTTCGGCGGTTCCGAGCAGGAGCTGCTCCTGGCCATCGACTCCGAGAAGTTCGACGCCGCGGTCGGCGGCCTGGAGGAGTCGCTCGCGGTGGAGCCCGTGGACGGCACCGTCGGGTTCGTCGACGGCCAGGCCGTCAAGACGGACGCCAAGGTGGGCTCGCGCATCGTCGCGAGCGAGACCTCGCGCATCATCCGGGAGCGCTGGCTGCACTCGGAGGGGCCGTTCGACCTGCCGGTCGAGCCTGTCGACCCCGTGATCACGCAGGCCAAGACCGACGACCAGTTCGCCGTCGCGCAGAAGGTCGTCTCGGGGCCGGTCACCGTGTCGGTGGGCGGTCAGCAGCCGACGCTCTCGCCGCAGGTGCTGTCCGGGCTGATCCGCTTCGAGCAGAAGAAGGACAACCTCGTCGTCATCATCGACCGGGAGTCGACCGTCGCGGCGATCGTCGCCGGCACCACCAACCTCCTGGACGTGCCCTCCGACGCGCACTTCGAGTTCGCGGGCGGCAAGCCGACCGTCGTCGCCGGCAAGACCGGCACCACGCTCGACCCCGCCCAGGCCGGCAAGGCGGTGCGGATCGCCGCCATGGGCGACGACCGCGAGACCTCGGTCGAGCTCGTCGAGCAGGACCCGAAGGACACCGTCGAGTCGCTGGAGGCCCTGGGCGTCAAGGAGGTCGTCTCCGAGTTCAGCACCCCGCTGACCGACGAGCCCGTCCGCACCCAGAACCTCGTGCGAGGCGCCCAGATGGTCACGGGCAACCTCATCAAGCCGGGCGAGACCTTCTCCCTGCTGGAGGCCCTGGCCCCGATCACGCTGGAGAACGGGTACTTCGACGCGGGCGTCATCGAGAACGGCGAGCACGTGGAGGCGGTGGGCGGCGGTCTCTCGCAGATGGCCACCACCTCGTTCAACGCGGGCTTCTTCGCCGGGTACGACGACGTCGAGCACCACGCGCACTCCTTCTGGTTCGAGCGCTACCCCGCGGGCCGCGAGGCCACGATCTACGTGGGCGCCAAGGACATGAAGTTCAAGAACGACTCGCCCTACGGCGCGGTCATGCAGGCCTACGTGTCCGGCGGCCAGCTCACGGTCCGGATCTGGAGCACCAAGTACTACACGGTGCAGGAGCACACGAGCGAGAAGCGGAACGTCGTCCCGACGTCGGCGATCCACGACTCCTCGGGCGACTGCGAGGCCTACCCGGGCGGTGAGCCCGGGTTCTCGGTCACCATCTCCCGCAAGGTGCTGCACGAGGGCAAGGTCGTCAAGGAGAACTCGTTCAACCACACCTACAACCCGGACAACCCGGTGGTGTGCGACTGACGGTGCGGCTCTGAGGCTCTCGCGGCGGTAGGTTCGGCACATGCTTGGACGTAGCGAGCGGGAGTCTCCCGCGCACGCGGTGCTTGCCGCGCGGATGGCGGGATGGAACGACCCGGTCGAGCTGCTCGACCTCGGGACCACGGCGGACACGCTCGCCACGGTCGCGAGCATCGAGGCCCTGGCGGCCGTGGTGCACCTGGGACACCCGGAGCACCCGGCGCCGGGCCTCGAGGGCGCCCTCCTGGAGGGCGCCTCGTCGCTCATCATGACGGCGGCGGTGGCCGTGCCCGGCCAGTGGGTCTGGGTCGGCGCGGGCGCCACCGTGGGTCAGGTCGTGATCGACGAGGCGGGCATGCGCGACTGCGCGAGCGTGCTGCGTGGCCTGGGCGTGAGCCCGCGCCTGGTGCCCACCCGCACCAGCGTCGAGGAGCGCATCGCGCTCGCGGGCGAGGGTGGGTCGCTGGTCATCGAGCGCTCCCGGGTCCCGGCGGGCTTCGCGGAGCTCCCGGACAGCGCGGCCCTCGCCGAGGGCGACCCGGTCTGGTACGGCCTGCTGGAGTCCCGCGACGACTGGCCTCCCTTCAGCGAGCCGGCACAGGTGTGGCTCGCGTTCGGCCCGGCCGACGACCACCTCGGCTCCCTGCAGCCCACCCTCGCGGTCATCGCCGACGCCGGGCTCGACCTGGACCACCTGCGCAGCCAGCCGTCGTCGGGCGGGCCGCACGTCTTCTTCGCGTCGTTCTCCTGCCCGACGTCGGACAAGCTGTCGGTGCTGGTCGACGCGCTGACCGAGCGCGGCGTCGCGCACCGTACGCTGGCCGTGCTGCCGGGCGGGTCGTTCGTGCCCGGCCCGGACGCGCTGACCCCGCGGTGGGCATGACCGCGCCGGGCGGCACCCGCGTCGCCTACCTGGGCCCCGAGGGCACCTTCACGCACCAGGCCGCGCTGGAGTGGGCGCGCCGGCCCGCGCCCTCCGGCACGGCGTCGTCCGGCACCCTGCCCGACGACGACGACGACGCCGCGCGCGGCGCGGACACCGCGCCCGGTGCGGTGACCGCCGAACCGCTGGACACCGTCAAGGACGTGCACGACGTCGTCGCGGCGGGCACCGCCGACGTGGGCGTCGTCGCGATCGAGTCCTCCGTGGAGGGCTACGTGGTGCCGTCGCTGGACGCGCTGCTGTCCAGCGCGGACGTCGTGGCCGTCGACGAGGTGGCGCTCGACGTCTCGTTCGACGCGTTCGTGCGGCCCGACCACGGCGACCTCACCGAGGTGTCCGCGCACCCGCACGGGCTGGCGCAGTGCTCCGGCTTCGTGACCGGCACGGGGCTGGCGACGGCCCCGGCGTCGTCCAACGCGGCCGCCTGCCGCGACGCCGGGCCGGGGACGATCGCCCTGGGCCCGACGATCTGCGGTGAGCTGTACGGGCTGGAGACCTACGCGAAGGCGGTCGAGGACTTCCGGGGCGGCCGTACGCGGTTCCTCGTCCTGACCCGGCGCAGCGCGGCCGCCGCGTACCTGGCCGGGTCCCGCGCGGCCGGTGCCACGGACTGGAAGACGATGCTGGCGATCACGCCCTCGGTGACCGGGCCGGGCGTGCTGGCGCGGATCACCGCCGCGTTCGGCGACCGGGGCGTGAACATGTCGAGCCTGATCACCCGGCCGCTCAAGGCGCAGGAGAGCAAGTACGTGTTCGTCGTGACCTTCGACGAGGCGCCGTGGGACCAGGGCGCGCGCGAGGTGCTGGGTGACCTGCTCGCCGCGGGCGACTCCCTCAAGACGCTCGGCCTGTTCCCGGCGGGGGCGGGCTTCCGGGCGCTCGACGGCGTGCTCGACCCGGACCACGTGCCGGTCGGCTCCGTGTCCGCGAAGGACGTGGCCGAGGACCGCGGGCGGGGCTTGCTGTGGTGAGCGTCGGCGTCGTCGGCCTGGGGCTGGTCGGGGGTTCGCTCGCACGCGCCCTCCAGGCGGCGGGCGTGCCCGTGGTCGCCACCGACCCGGCCTCGGGCGGTCAGGCGCGCGCCGCGGGCCTCACGATCGCGGACGACGTCGCGCACCTGGCCGCCAACCGGCCGGACGTCGTGGTGCTCGCAGCGCCCCTGCGCGCCATGCGCTCCGTGGCGGCGGAGCTCGCCGAGGCCCTGGCGGACGAGCCGGGCTGGGACCCGACGGTGACCGACGTCGGGTCCGTGAAGGGGCCCGTCCGGGACGCGGTGACCGAGGCCGGGCTGGGGGAGCGGTACGTCGGCGCGCACCCGATGTCGGGGACGGAGCAGAGCGGGTTCGCGGCGTCGTCGGCGGAGCTCATGCAGGGCGTCCCGTGGGCGGTGACCGTGACCCCCGCGACCGACCCGGACCGGCTGCTGCGGGTGCTGCGGCTGGTCACGGGGCCGCTTGGCGGCACCGCCGCGGTGCTGACCGACGACCTGCACGACGAGGCCGTCGCCCTGGTGTCCCACGTGCCGCACGTGCTGGCCAACCAGCTCCTCGGCGCCGTCGCGGGCGCGCCCGTGCGGGACGTGGCGCTGCGGCTGGCCGCGGGCTCGTTCCGCGACGGGACCCGGGTCGGGTTTACCGACCCGCGTCGCACCGAGGCGATGGTCACCGAGAACGCGGCCTGGGTGGCCCCGGCGCTGCGGCTGGCGGCCCGGGACCTGGAACGCCTCGCGGACGCGCTGGACTCCAACGCGCCGACGCACTGGTTCTTCGACCGCCCCGACCCGGTCCGGGAGCGGCTGGGCCGCGGCGGGACGGCGCGCGTGACGGGCCTGCACCCGGGCGACGCCGACGGGGCCGGGGTCGCGGCGGCCCGCGACGTCGAGGAGGTCCCGCTGACGGGCGACTGGCCCGCGGAGCTCCTCACGCGGTGCGCACAGGGCGCGGTGCTCATCGCCCTGACCCCGGAGTCGGCCCTGCTCCGCTGATCCGCTGACGAGGTGAGCGGCCGCTCACCAGGCCGCAGGCGACCGTAACCCCCGGGGTAACGGTCGCCTCCGGCCTGATGAGTGCCCGCTCAGTCCCTACCCCTCACCCGGCTACAGAGCAGCAGCCAGCGCCCGCCCCGTCGTGCGGCCCGTGAAGAGGCAGCCGCCCAGGAACGTGCCCTCCAGCGCGCGGTGCCCGTGCGCGCCGCCGCCGCCGAAGCCCGCGGCCTCGCCCACGGCCCACAGGCCCTCCAGCACGTCGCCGTCGGGCGTCAGCGCCCGGCCGGTCTCGTCGCACCACAGGCCGCCCAGCGTCTTGCGGGTCAGCACGGAGAGGCGCACGGCGAGCAGCGGCCCGTCCTGCGGGTCGGTGAGCGCGCGCGGCGGGGAGACCCGGATGGCCTTGTCCACGATGAAGTGCCGCGCGGCCGCCGTCGCCACGACCTGCGGGTCCTTGCCCAGACCCGTGGCGACCTGCGCGTCGCGGGCCGCGACCAGCGCCGCCAGGGCCTCCCCGTCGACGGACCCCCGCGACCCGGGCGTCGCGGCGGTCAGCGCGTTCATCTTCGCGGCCAGCTCGGCCGGGGTGTCGGCCCAGAGGAACTCGTCCGACTGCTCCGCGAAGGTCCGCACCGGCACCGACCGGCCCCGGACCCGCTCCAGGAGCAGCGGCACGGACTTGCCGGTCAGGTCGGGGTTCTGCTCGGAGCCCGACAGCGCGAACTCCTTCTCCATGATCGTCTTGTTCAGCACGAACCAGGAGTGGTCGTCGCCCCGTGTGGTCACGTGCTGCAGCGCGCCAAGCGCGTCGAAGCCCGGGAACAGGGGCCCGGGCAGCCGGTTGCCGTCGGCGTCGAGCCACAGCGACGACGGGCCGGGCAGGATGCGGATGCCGTGCTGCGTCCACACCGGCGAGTGGTTGGCGATGCCCTCGGGGTAGTGCCACATGCGGTCCTCGTGCACCAGCGCCGCGCCGGAGTCGGCGGCGACGCCCAGCATGAGCCCGTCCGTGGAGTCCGGCACGCCCGAGAGCATCCGCCCGGGGAGGCTCCCGGCGTCGGCGGACCAGCGGGCGCGCGCCAGGTCGTGGTTCGCGCCGATGCCGCCGCTCGCGATCACGACGGCCTGGGCGGACAGCTCCACCTCGCCGGTCACCGCGCGGCTGGAGGGTTCGCCGCGGCCGGCGTCGTCGTCGGCCAGGATCTCGGCGCGCACGCCGGTGACGCGGCCGTCGGTGACGACCAGGGAGGTGACCCGGTGCCGGAAGCGCAGGTCGAGCAGGCCCGCCTTGTTCGCGGCGTGCGCCGCGGCGACGAACGGCTCGACGACGGCCGGGCCGGTGCCCCACGTGACGTGGAAGCGCGGTACCGAGTTGCCGTGCCCGCCGGCGGGGTAGCCGCCGCGCTCCGCCCACTGCACCAGCGGGAACCAGCGCACGCCCTTGGCGTGCAGCCAGGGCCGCAGGTCACCCGCGGCGAACTCGACGAAGCCCTTGGCCCACCGGTAGCCGAACCGGTCCGGGCCCTCGCCGCGCTCGGCGCCGGGATCGAACTGCGCCGAACCGAGCCAGTCGGAGAACGCGAGCTCGGCGGAGTCGCGCACCTTGAGCCGGCGCTGCTCAGGGGAGCCGACCAGGAACAGCCCGCCGAAGGACCACCAGGCCTGGCCGCCCAGCGAGGCGGCCGGCTCCTGGTCGAGCAGGACCACGCGCTTGCCCGCGGCCGTCAGCTCGGTGGCGGTCACGAGCCCGGACAGGCCCGCGCCGATGACGATCACGTCGGTGTTCCCCGTGGTGGCAACGTCGTTGTTGTGGACGGAGTCAGTCATGTGCGCACCTTAGCCAGGACGGTCCCCGCGCGACAGCAGCACGTTGATGTTCAGCGCCTCCAGGGTCACCGACGTCCGGGGGCCGGTCTCGTCGTCGGGCACCACGGGCGCGTCCCACGCCGAGTCCCAGACCAGCTCCCACGGCGCGGCCCCGTCGCGCGGCGGCAGCGTCATCTCGACGTCGTCCAGGCCGCCGTTGATCACCAGCAGCACGTCGGCGTCGCCCGCCGCGGGCCCGGGCCGCAGCATCTGCAGCACCCGCCGCCCCGGCTGGTTCCAGGTGTCCACCTCCATGGGCGCACCCGTCTCCGCGTACCAGAGCAGGTCCGTGTCCGTCTCGTGCGGCCGGGGAGCGCCGAGGTAGAACGAGTCCGCGCGCAGCGCCGGGTGCTCGCGCCGCAGCGCCAGCAGGTAGCGCGTGGTCTCCAGCAGGTCGTTGCCGGCGTCGTCCACGGCCCACCGGATCCACGACGTCTCGTTGTCGTGCACGTAGGCGTTGCTGTTGCCGCCCTGGGTGCGGCCCAGCTCGTCGCCCGCGGTCAGCATGGGCGTGCCCGCCGCAAGCAGCAGGGTGCCCAGCAGGTTGCGCTGCGACTTGCGGCGCGGCGGCACGATCGCCTGCCACGGCTCCGTGGTGGCGTCGTCGCCCGACGTCGTGTGCCCCTCCAGCCCGTGGTTCCACGACGAGTTGTTGTCCGACCCGTCGCGGTTGTCCTCACCGTTCGCCTCGTTGTGCTTGTAGTCGTAGGCGACCAGGTCGGCGAGCGTGAAGCCGTCGTGCGCCGTCACGTAGTTGACCGACGCCACGGGCCCGCGCACCAGCGGCGGGTCGCCCGGTCCGAACAGGTCCGCGCTCCCCGCGAGGCGGGTCGCCAGGTCCCGCAGGCCGCGCATCTCCTGCCCGCGCACGCCCTGCTTGGGCGCGTCCAGCCAGAACCCGCGCGCCGCGTCCCGGAACCGGTCGTTCCACTCCGCCATCGGCGGCGGGAACGAGCCCGTCTGCCAGCCGCCCGGCCCCACGTCCCACGGCTCCATGACCAGCTTGAGGCCCGAGAGCACCGGGTCCGTCTGCAGCGCCACCAGGAACGGGTGGTCCGGGTCGAACCCGGCGTTGCCGCGGCCCAGCGTCACCGCCAGGTCGAACCGGTACCCGTCCACGCCCACCGCCTGCGCCCAGTAGCGCAGCGAGTCCAGGGCGAGCTGGATCACGCGCGGCCGCCGGAAGTCCAGCGAGTTGCCCGTGCCCGTCACGTCCGCGAGCGCGGCCGGCGAGGCGCCGTCGTGCAGGTAGTAGACCGGGTTGTCGAGGCCGCGCCAGGACAGGTGCAGGCTGTCGTCGCCGCCCTCGCACGTGTGGTTGTAGACCACGTCGAGCAGCACCTCGATGCCCGCCTCGTGCAGCAGGTGCACCATGCCGCGCACCTCGTCGAGCACGGCCTCGGCGCCCTGCTCCTGCGCGGCCCGCGTCGCGTACGCCGCGTTGGGCGCGAAGAAGCCCAGCGTGCTGTAGCCCCAGTAGTTCGTCAGCCCGTGCGCCGCCAGCCGCGGCTCCGCCACGCTCTTGTGGATCGGCAGCAGCTCCAGCGTGGTGACACCCAGGCTCTTCAGGTGCTCGACGACGGCAGGGTGCGCCGCCCCCGCGTACGTGCCCCGCAGCTCCTCCGGGATGTCCTCGCGCAGCATCGTCAGCCCGCGCACGTGCGCCTCGTAGACCACGGTGTCCGCCCACGGCACGCGCGGCCGGGTCAGCGGCGGGGGCGGCGGCAGCGGCCCGACGACGACGGAGTGCGGCACGTACGCCAGGGAGTCGGCCGCGTCCGGCGGGCCGTACGGGTCGCCGAGCCACCAGCCGTCCTCGCGCTCCGTGCTCACCGAACCCACGACCTCGGGCCCGTACCGCAGCCGGCCCGCGAACCCGCGGGCGTACGGGTCGGCGAGCAGCTTCGCCGGGTTGTGCCGCATCCCCGCCTTCGGCTCCCACGGCCCGTACACGCGGAAGCCGTAGCGCTGGCCCTGCGCGACGTCCGGCACGTGCGTGTGCCACACGCCGTACACCGGACCCACCATCTCGAACCGCCGCTCGGTGTACCGGGCCGGGTCGTGCTCGTCCAGCGCCGGGTCGGTCACGTCGATCAGGCACAGGTCCACCGCGGTCGCGTGGGACGCCAGCACGGCCGCGTCGATGCCGCCGCCGGGCGTGACGTACACGCCCAGCGGTGGCACGTGGCTGCGCCGGGCGGTCGGCCGGATGAGTGGACGGACCACCGGGCGGGGGACCGGGTCGCCCGGCGCTCGCTGCGGTTCTGCACGTCGTGACTGGGCCATATGCCCCATCGTCTCAGGCCCGCTCGTGGACCCGATCCGTCCCACGCCGCCCGACGTCGTACGGTTACCCCATGCGCATCGTGGTCACCGCCAAGTACGTCCCGGACATCAACACGGAGCGCGGCTTCTCCGAGGGCCGCGTCGTGCGCACCGCCGGCGAGGGCACCCTCAACGAGCTGGACGAGAACGCGATCGAGGCGGCCCTGCAGCTCGTCGAGGCCGAGCGCGCCTCCGGGCGCGTCGGGCCGGACGAGGGCGAGGTGGTCGTGGTCACCATGGCCGGGCCCGACGGCGACCTCGCGCTGCGCAAGGCGTTCCAGCTCGGCGTGGACCGCGGCATCCGCGTGTCCGACGACGCCCTGGCCGGCTCCGACTACTTCGGCACCGCCGCGGTGCTCGCCGCCGCCGTCCGCCGGCTCGGCGACGAGGCGCCCGTCGACCTCGTGGTGACCGGCATGGCCGCCCTGGACGGCCTGGGCTCCGTGGTCCCGACGCTGCTCGGCGCCGAGCTCGGCCTGCCCACCCTGAACCTCGCCAAGAAGGTCTCGCTCGCCGACCCGGACGGCTCAGGGCAGCGCGTGCTCACGATCACGCGCGAGATCGACGACGTCACCGAGTCGCTGGCCGCGCCGCTGCCCGCGCTCCTGTCCGTGACGGACGGCGCCAACCAGCCCCGCTTCCCCGGCTTCAAGCTGATCATGGCGGCCCGCAGCAAGGTCATCGAGGTGTGGTCCCCGGCCGACCTCGGCCTCGACCCCGCCGCGGCCGGCAGCGCGGGCGCCCGCACCGAGACCCTGACGGCGGCCCCGCGCCCCGAGCGGCCCGAGGTGGAGCTCGTCACCGACAAGGGCGAGGGCGGCGTGGCGCTGGCCGACTTCCTGATCCGCAACGACCTGGTCTGAGAGAAACGATGACGAACCGCACCGTCCTGGTCCTGCTCGACCCCGCGACCGAGGTCCGCACCAGCACGCTGGAGCTGCTCACCATCGCGCGCGGCCTCGGCCGCGTCGAGGCGGTCACCCTGGAGGCCCCCACCGTCGAGGTGCTGGCGCAGCTCGGCGCCTACGGCATCGAGACCGTGCACCAGGCCGAGCCCGCCCGTGACGGGAGCTGCGTGAGCGGGGACGAGCGGCACCTGCCCGCCGTCGTCGCCGCGGCGCTCGCGGCCGCCGTCCGCCTGACGGACGCCGACGTGGTGCTGCTGCCCACGTCGTTCGCCGCCAAGGAGGCCGCCGCGCTCGCCGCCCACGACCTGGGCGCGGGCCTGGTCATCGACGCATCCTCGCTGCGCGACGTGCACGGCCATGTCGTGGCCGGCAAGCGCGTCTTCGCGGGCTCGTGGGACACCGAGTGCGCCGTGACCGCCGACGTCGCGGTGGTGACGGTGCGGGCCAACTCCGCCGTCGCGCAGCCCGCGCCGGCCGCCGTCGGGCCCGTGACCGAGGGCTACGCCGTCGAGGTGCCGGCGTCGTCGGTGACGCTGCTGTCCCGCGAGGTGAAGACCGACACGAGCGGCCGTCCGCCGCTGGACCAGGCGGCCGTCGTGGTCGCGGGCGGACGGGGTACCGACGGCGACTTCGGCCCCGTGGAGGACCTCGCGGACGCGCTCGGCGCGGCCGTCGGCGCCTCGCGAGACGCGGCGTTCGAGGGCTGGTGGGACTCGTACGTGGGGCAGACCGGCGTGACGATCGCCCCGCGCGTCTACATCGGCGCGGGCATCTCCGGCGCGCCGCACCACCGGGGCGGCATGCAGGCGTCCCAGGTGATCGTCGCCGTGAACAGCGACCCGGAGGCGCCGATCTTCGAGATCTGCGACTTCGCCGTCGTCGGCCAGCTCGCCGACGTGCTGCCGCAGGCTGCGGCGGAGATCCGCAAGCGCAAGTCCTGACGCGTTTTTCGGGCGGGTGCTGATCTCCTTTGAGACCTAAGTTTCTTCGCTTTGGGGCGACGCAAAGCGAAGAAACTTAGGTCTCAAAGGAGATGGGTGCGCCGGCCCCCTTCGAGGTGGTGGAATGACGTGATGGAGCCGTTCGTCACCCCCGCACGCGGGCTCGGGCCCGCCGAGCGCCGTCGGACCGCGCGGCACCTCCTGCTCGACGGCTTCGGCCTGGCGGCGCAGGAGCGCCTCGCCGCGTCGCGCGTCGTCGTGGTCGGCGCGGGCGGCCTCGGCTCGCCCGTGCTCCAGTACCTCGCGGCGGCCGGGGTGGGCACGCTCGGCATCATCGACGACGACGTCGTGGACGCCTCCAACCTGCAGCGCCAGGTGCTCCACTCCGCGGCCGACGTCGGACGCGCCAAGCCGGACTCCGCCGCCGACACGCTGCGCGGGCTGGCCCCCGACGTCGAGGTGGTCGCCCACCGCGAGCGGCTGACCCGCGAGAACGCCGCCGCGATCCTCGGCGGTTACCACCTGGTGGTCGACGGCTCGGACACGTTCGAGACGCGCTACACCGTGTCCGACGCCGCCGCGGGGCTGGGCCTCCCCGTCGTCTGGGGCACCGTGCTGGGCTGGGACGGGCAGGTCAGCGTGTTCTGGTCGGCCGCGCCGGACGGCCGCGCGATCACCTACCCCGACGTCTTCGGCCCGCAGCCGCCCGAGGGGGAGTCCTGCGCGACGGTCGGCGTGCTCAGCCCGGCGTGCGGTGTGGTGGGCTCGACCATGGCGGTCGAGGCCGTCAAGGTCCTGACCGGCACGGGCGACCCGGCGCTGGGCCGGCTGCTCGCCTACGACGCGCGCACCTCCGGCTGGGACACGATCGAGCTGGCGGCGCCGCCGTCCGAGGTCGCGCCCGAGACTGCGTTGTCCGACGTCGCGATGCCGGGCGAGGCCTTGACGCCGGGCGGGGCCGTGCCGACGACGTCCGCCGAGTCCGCTGGGACGACGTCGGCCGAACTCCTGGGGACGCCGTCCGCGGAGGCCACCGGGACGACGTCCGCCGAACTCCCGGCGACGCCGTCGGCCGAGCCCGCCGGGACGACGTCGGGCGAGGACGGGGTGCTGGTGCTCGACGTCGGGCTGCGGCCCGGGGCCGTACCCGGCGCGGTGTACGCGCGGCTGGAGGACCTCGCGGCCGGGACCTTCCCGCCCGAGCTGCTGGACCACCCGGTCGACCTGCCCGTGCTCGTCGTGTGCGAGCGGGGCCTGCGGTCGCGCGGCGCGGAGCAGCTGCTCCGCGCGGAGGGCTGGCGCCACGTCACGAGCCGCGCGCTGGTCGCCTAGCCACCCGCGGGCTGCCGCGGGCCGCGGAGTAAATGACTTCGGTCTTCTGCATCGAGACCGGTCCATCGTTGGACCGGTCTCGATGCAGAGGACCGAAGTCGACGCTGGCCCGGAGCCAGCCGGAAGCCAGCCCCTCCTGGACACCTGCCGTTCACCCGCGCGTACCTGACCTTTGGTGGGCGGGACATCGCCTGCTCCTAGGTTGGCGACGTCCTACCCCCCTTTTCGGACCGGAGAGCCTCCGATGACGATCGCCCCTGAGAACCGCCCGCTGCTGACGGTGCACACGCATGCGCGTGGCAAGCGCAGCCCCGTCACCTGTCGCCTCAAGTGCAATGACGCCTGCCTCCACCCCGCGCCGAACGAGAGCGCCAACGAGTACTTCAAGGACGTCGTGAGCTCGGTGCTGTCGCGCCGCGCCATGCTCGGCACCATGGCGGTCGCCGCCGGTGCCGTGGTGATCGGAGCGCAGGGCACCGCCGACGCGCCGTCGGCCGCCGCAGCGCCCCTGCCCGAGGGCCGGTTCCCCGGCGGCGGGCACAGCAAGGGCCTGTCCTTCGGCGCCATCGACCCGCAGCCCGTCGACGTCGACGCGCTGGTGGTCCCCGAGGGCTACACCTGGGACCCGATCATCCGCTGGGGCGACCCGATCCTGCCGGGCGGCCGCACCTTCGACCCGAACAACCAGTCGCCGGAGCAGCAGGCCAAGCAGTTCGGCTACAACTGCGACTACCTGGACATCCTCCCGATCCGCCCCGGCGAGAAGCACCGCGGGACGCGCGGCATCCTGGTCTCGAACCTCGAGTACACCAACCCCGAGATCATGTTCCCGCCCACCGCGAAGTACTGGGACACCGCCGCGGACGGCAGCCGCACCAAGAACGCCTACTCCCGCGCGATCGAGCGGGCGGCGCACGGCATGGCCGTCGTCGAGGTGCGCCGCCGGGGCACCGGCAAGCCGTGGGACTACCAGCGCATCAGCGTGCTGAACCGCCGCATCCACCTGGACACCGAGTTCGTGCTCGACGGCCCGGCCGCCGGCTCGGACCTGCTCAAGACGGCGGCGGACCGCACCGGCCGCCGCGTGCTGGGCACCATGAACAACTGCGCCGGCGGCACCACGCCGTGGGGCACCGTCCTGTCGGGCGAGGAGAACTTCAACGGCTACTTCGTGGCCGCCGGGGTCAACCCGACCGCCGACGCCCGCTACGGCATCGGTACCTCCACCAGCTACGGCTGGGAGGCCGACGAGCCGCGCTTCGCGCAGTCCGCGGGCTACGAGAACGAGGCCAACCGCTTCGGCTGGATCGTCGAGCTCGACCCGTACGACCCCACGGCCAAGCCCGTCAAGCACACCGCGATGGGCCGGTTCAAGCACGAGGGCGCCAACGTCACGCTGTCCCGCAAGGGCCACGCTGTCGCGTACATGGGCGACGACCAGGCGTTCGACTACGTCTACAAGTTCGTCTCGAAGGACCGCGTGGCCAAGGGCGACTCCCGCTGGGCGCGCACCCACAACAAGACGCTCCTGTCCGAGGGCGACCTGTTCGTCGCCAAGTTCACGGGCGACTCGCCGGCGTCGCAGATCGACGGCTCGGGCGCGGTCCCGTCCGACGGCTCCTTCGACGGCACCGGCGTCTGGCTCCCGCTCGTCGAGAACGGCCGCAGCAAGGTGCCCGGCATGTCCGTCGAGGAGGTGCTGGTCTACACGCGCCTCGCCGCGGACAAGGTGGGCGGCACCAAGATGGACCGCCCGGAGGACGTCGAGATCAGCCCGGTCACGGGCCGCATCTACGTGGCGTGCACCAACAACTCGGGCCGTACCCCGGGCAACGCGATCGAGGGCGCCACGGAGTCCACCCGCGCACCCACAAGGTCGTCGGCGGCGTGACCACCAACGGCAACCGGGACGGCCACGTGGTCGAGATCATCCCGTCCGGCGACCAGACCTCCACGCGGTTCACGTGGAACCTGCTGCTGGTCGCGGGCGACCCCGCCGTCGAGGGCACGTACTTTTCGGGCTACCCGAAGGACCGGGTCTCGCCCATCTCGTGCCCCGACAACCTGGCGTTCGACGCCGAGGGCAACCTCTGGATCTCGACGGACGGCCAGCCCAGCTCGTCGGCGATCGCGAAGTGCGACGGCCTGTTCAAGGTGCCGGTCTCGGGCCGCGAGCGCGGGCACGTGCAGCAGTTCCTCTCGGTGCCCGCGGGCGCGGAGACCTGCGGGCCGCTCGTCGACTCCCGCGACGGCATGGTCTACGTGAACGTGCAGCACCCGGGCGAGAACGGCAGCTTCGAGGCGCCGGACTCGTTCTTCCCGGACTACGTCGCCGCCGGCGTCCGCCCGGAGGCGGGCGACTTCCGCGGCCCGCGCCCGACGGTGGTCCAGGTCTACCGCGACCGCCACTGACCTAGTTCGTTGAGTGCGGGATATTCGCCCTTCCGGAGCGTCCGGAAGGGCGAATATCCCGCACTCAACATTTGGGGTGGGTAACGCTTTGACGTCTTTCAGGTCGGCGTGTGGGTGGCTCGGGCTAGGTTGCGGTCGTGTCGCACACCGAGCCGTGGCCGAGCATCGTCGAGGACGCCCGGCACTACCCGTCCCCGCACAACTCCCAGCCCATCAAGCTGCGCCCCGTGGACGAGTCCACCGCCGAGCTCTACTACGACCTCGACCTGGGGCTGCCTGCGGAGTCGTTCGGCATCCCGTTCGGGCACGTCTGCGCCGGCGTCTTCCTGGAGTCGCTCCGCACCGTCGCCGAGGGGCTCGGGTACGGGGTCGAGGAGAGCATCGACCACGGTGAGATGGACTTCTCCGGCACCAGCCGCCTGCACGGCCTGGGCACGGTGCGTCTCGTCCCGCTCCCGGTGTCCGACGACGCCCGCAGGCGGCTGGAGCTCTTCCGGTCCCGTCAGACGTCGCGCCGCCCGTACGACGCCCGCCTGGTGCCCGACGACGTCGTGGCCGCCGCGGCCGACGTCGCAGACAGCGCCGGCCACACGTTCCGCACCACCGCCGACCGCGCCGTCGTGCGCCGGCTGGTGCACATCAACCAGGCGACGCTGTTCTCCGACCTGCGCAACGACGCGGTGTACGAGGAGATCATGACCTGGCTGCGGTTCAGCAAGGACGACGCCCGCACCCGGGCCGACGGCCTGAGCGCCGAGGCCATGCTCATGCCCGGCGGCCTGCTCCGGTTCGCGATGAGCCACCGCGGCCTGTGGGACGCGCCCGTGATCGGCGGGGCGATCCGCGCCATGTACCTGAACACGATGCGCGGCGTGCGGCAGCTCGGCTGGCTGGAGGGCCCGTTCGCGCGGCCCGCCGACCACATCGAGGCCGGCCGCACGTTCATGCGCCTGTGGCTCGAGCTCACCGCCCACGGCGTGCGGCTGCACCCCTTCGGCACCGTGATCACCAACCCGGGCTCGCACCGCGCGTTCGCCGACGAGGTCGACGCCGACGAGAGCGGCGACCGGATGGCCTGGATGCTGTTCCGGTTCGGCTACAGCAAGACCCCGCCGGTGGCGCACCGCCGTCCGGCCACCTCGATGCTGCTGGGAGCCGACCGATGAGACGTGCCCTCGCCTTCACCCTCGTGGCCCTGGTGGACGCCGTCGTCCGCCCCCTGACGTACAGCGTGCACACGCACAAGCTGCTGCTCGGGCCCGGCATCGAGCCGCTGCGCTGGTGGCTCGGCCGGCTGCGCGCCTGGCGCACCTTCGACCTCGCGGCCCGGGAGGTGCCCGCCTACCGCGCGTTCCTCGCCGAGCACGGCCGGGACAGCCGGCTGCGCCGCACGGGCTCGCTCGCCGAGACGTTCCGGGGCATCCCGGAGATGGACAAGGAGTCCTACGTCAAGCGGTGGAGCATCTCCGAGCGGTGCATCGGGGGAGCGCTGCCGCGCCGCGGCGTCGTCGTTGACGAGTCCTCCGGGAGCTCCGGGACCCCCACGAGCTGGGTGCGCGGCAGCGAGGAGCGCGCCGCCACCCGTCAGCTCCTCCAGGTCGGCTTCGCGCGGACGGCGTCGTCCCTGCGCAAGAAGCCCTTCGTGCTGAACGCGTTCTCGCTGGGGGCGTGGGCCACCGGCATGAACGTCACGGCCTCGCTCACCGAGGTCACGATGATCAAGTCCTGCGGTCCCGACAAGGACAAGATCATCGCCACGATGCGGGAGTTCGGGACCGACTACACCTACATCATCACCAGCTACCCGCCGTTCCTGAAGTCCCTGTTCGAGGACGACCGGCTGGACTGGGCCGCCTACGACATCGTCGCGGCGTTCGGCGGCGAGGGCATCAGCGAGAACATGCGCTCGCACATCCTCAAGTACGCGCACAGCGTCTTCGGCTCGTACGGGGCCAGCGACCTGGAGATCAACCTCAGCATCGAGACCGACTTCACCGTCGCCCTGCGCCGCGCCATCAGCGCCGACCCGCGCCTGTCCGAGCGGCTGACCAGGACCGGCGAGTACGGCGTGCTGCCGATGATCTTCCAGTTCAACCCGTTCGACTACCTCCTGGAGACCAACGACGACGGCGAGCTCGTCGTCACCATCGCCCGCGACCGGAACATCAACCCCCGCGTCCGGTACAACATCCACGACCGCGGCCACGTGGCGCGCGTGCGCGACGTGCTGCCGGTGCTCAAGGAGCTCGGCCACCACACGGTCGTGGCCGAGAAGTTCCTCGACCTGCCGCTGCTGTTCCACTACGGGCGCTCCGACATGTCCGTCGACTACAACGGCGCCGTCATCGGGCCCGACGCCCTGCGCGACGTCGTGCACGGCGACCCCGAGCTGCTGGAGGCGATCGAGAACCACCGCCTGATCAGCTACGAGGACGGCCGCGGCGACCGCCAGCTCCACATCGCGCTGCAGCTCAGCGCCGCCGCGACGCAGGACGGCACCCTGGACCAGGACCGGTTCCGCACCTACGTCACCACCGAGCTGCGCCGCCGCAACGGCGACTTCAACAACGGCGTGCGCACCGCGCCCGACGGCACCCTGCCCACCATCGCGTTCTACGCCCACCGCACCGGACCCTTCGCCACGGACAGCGGCAAGCTGAAGAACGAGTACGTCTGGCAGCTCCCCGCCGGGGCCCTGGACGGGTGGGAGACGGACCTCTCGCACGTGTTCCCCCGGGAGTGAGCCCGGTGTGAGACCGGGTGCGTTCCCGGCGGCGGGCCGCCGGGCCCGGCGCGAGCATCGCGCGGCTCACACCCCGGGAAGCGTTCCCGGGCCGGATGCGTTCGTATGCTTGATGATCGTGACCACCCCGCCCCCTGGCCCGGCGCGCACGCCCCTGACGGCGAGCGGCGCCCACGGCGAACCCACCCGCGAGCCCGACGGCGCGTACCTCGACCACGCCGCGACCACGCCGATGTCGGCGGCGGCGCTCGCGGCCTACGTCGCCGAGGCGCAGCGCACCGGCAACGCGTCGTCGCTGCACTCCGCGGGCCGCACGTCCCGCCGCGCCGTCGAGGAGGCGCGCGAGACGCTCGCGAAGTCGCTGGGCGCGCGGCCCAGCGAGGTCATCTTCACCTCGGGCGGCACCGAGGCGGACAACCTGGCGATCAAGGGCATCTTCTGGGGGCGCCGCGCGCAGGACACGCGCCGCACCCGCGTGCTCGTCTCCGCCGTCGAGCACCACGCCGTGCTCGACCCCGCCTTCTGGCTCGCGGGCCACGCGGGCGCCGAGATCGTGCTCCTGCCCGTCGACGGCGAGGGCCGGCTCGACCTCGACGCCCTGCGCGCCGAGCTCGCCGCCCACGCCGCCGAGACGGCGCTGATCAGCGTCATGTGGGCCAACAACGAGGTCGGCACGATCCAGCCGGTCCGTGACGTGGTGCGCGCCGCGCGCCCCTACGGCATCCCCGTGCACACCGACGCCGTGCAGGCCGTCGGCCAGACCGAGGTCGACTTCGCGGAGTCCGGCGTGGACGCCATGACCGTCTCGGCCCACAAGCTCGGCGGACCGGTCGGCGTCGGCGCCCTGCTCGCCCGGCGCGACCTCGCGCTCGACGCGGTGCTGCACGGCGGCGGCCAGGAGCGCGGCGTCCGGTCCGGCACGCTCGACGCCGCCTCCATCGCGGCGTTCGGCGTCGCCACCCGGCACGCCGTCGGCTGCCTGCCCCAGCGCGCCGCCCGGCTGCGCGCCCTGCGCGACGACCTCGTCGCCCGGGTGGGCGTCGCCGCGCCGTCGGCCGTGCTGCGGGGCCCGGAGCCGGCGGGCGACCGCCTGCCCGCCAACGCGCACTTCACGTTCCCCGGCGCCGAGGGCGACTCGCTGCTCTACCTGCTGGACTCCGCCGGCGTGCAGGCGTCCACGGGCTCGGCGTGCCAGGCGGGCGTGCCGCAGCCGTCGCACGTGCTGCTCGCCATGGGCGTCCCCGAGGCCGAGGCCCGCGGCGCGCTGCGCTTCACGCTCGGCGCCACCTCCACCGAGGCCGACGTCGACCGGCTCGTCGCCGCGCTGCCGCAGGTCGTCGCCCGGGCGCAGGCCGCGGGCCTGGTGTCCGGCCGCGCGATGGGCGGTGCCTCGTGAGGGTGCTGGCCGCCATGTCGGGCGGCGTGGACTCCGCGGTCGCGGCCGCGCTCGCCGTCGAGGCGGGGCACGACGTCGTGGGCGTGCACATGGCGCTGTCCCGCAACCGGGACCAGTTCCGCAGCGGCTCCCGGGGCTGCTGCTCCATCGAGGACGCGGGCGACGCCCGCCGCGCCGCCGACGTGCTGGGCATCCCGTACTACGTGTGGGACCTGTCCGAGCGCTTCGAGGACACCGTCGTCGCCGACTTCCTGTCGGAGTACGAGGCCGGGCGCACCCCCAACCCGTGCGTGCGCTGCAACGAGCACATCAAGTTCGAGGCCCTGCTCGACAAGGCGACGGCCCTCGGGTTCGATGCCGTCGCGACGGGCCACTACGCGCAGATCGTCACGCGGGAGGTCGCGGCGTCGGGCACGGAGGCGGACGGCGGACCGCGCACCGTGCGCGAGCTGCACCGCTCGCCGAACGACGCCAAGGACCAGTCCTACGTGCTGGCCGTCGCCGGTCCCGACCGGCTGGCGCGGGCCATGTTCCCGCTCGGCGCCTTCGCGTCCAAGGACGAGGTGCGGGCCGAGGCCGCGCGCCGCGGACTGTCGGTCTCGGCCAAGCCGGACTCCTACGACATCTGCTTCGTGGCCGACGGCGACACCCGCGGCTTCCTGCAGTCCCGGCTCGGTTCCCGCCCGGGAGAGGTCGTGGACGTCGACGGCGAGGTGGTGGGCGCCCACGACGGTGCCTACGCGTTCACCGTGGGCCAGCGGCGCGGGCTGGCGCTCGGCCGCCCCGCCGCCGACGGCAGGGCGCGGTACGTGGTCGACGTGCAGCCCGCGACGAACACCGTGGTCGTGGGGCCCGCCGAGCTGCTGAGCGTGGACCGGATCGCGGGGGAGAAGGCCCTGTGGTTCGACGGCGTGCTGGAGCACGAGCCGGACGGCTGGTTCGACGCCGAGGTGCAGGTGCGCGCGCACGGGGCGCCGGTGCCGGCGCGGGTACGGGCTGTCGGTGGGGATGTCTCCGGGGCGGGTGCCGCTGATGCGGGTGCCGCTGGCGGGGGTGCCCCGGGCGCGGAGGGTTCCGTCGTCGAGGGCTCCGGCGCCGACGGCTCCGGGGCGGACGCCGTCGGCCCCGCGATGGAGATCGAGCTGACCGGCACGCCCCTGCGCGGCGTCGCGCCGGGGCAGTCCGTGGTGGTCTACCGCGGCACCCGGGTGCTGGGGCAGGCGACGGTCGCGCGCGCCTGGCGCGCTCCGGCCGAGAGGTAGCTGCGGGGCGGTACCGCGCAGGGCTGTGCCAGGCACGGCTGTACCGCGCACGGCGGCGCGTCCGGGAGAATCAGCACCACGATGCTTGAACGACCCCTGAACGAGGAGAGCCGATGACTGCGGTGAGCGGGCACGGGCCCTGGCCCGGCGGCGAGCGCGACGTGCTCGAGGCGCAGCAGACGGCGCTGGGCGAGCTCGCGGAGCTGCCCACCGGCGTCGACCCGGTGCCGTTCCTGACGCAGCTCACGCAGCGCGGCCCCGGCGCGGACGCCCTCGGGCGGACGGCGGCGCTGCTGACCGAGATGCCCGTCGAGCTCGGCCCGCACGGCTGGAAGCTCACCGAGCGACCCGGCGCGGACGCCCGGCGCGCGGACGCGTTCTGGCGCGACGACCTCGGCGCGCTCGCCATCGCCGCGCACGGCCACACGGGCGCGCTCACGGTGGAGGTGCTGGGGCCGTGGACGCTGGCGGCCCAGCTCTGGTCGGCCCGCGGCGACCGCGTGCTGGCCGACACCGGCGCCCGCGCCGAGCTCGCGCTCGCCCTGGCCGACGGCCTGCGCACCCTGGTGTCCGACGTCGTGGCCCAGGTGCCCGGCGCCGCCGTGACGGTGCAGCTCGCGGAGCCGCTGCTCGGGCAGGTGCACGCGGGCGTCCTGCCCACGTTCTCGGGGTTCTCGCGGCTGCGTGCTGTGGACGGCCCGGGGATCGTCGGCGGGCTGGAGCCGGTGCTGGCCGCGGTGCGCGACGTCGGCGCCCGGTCGGTGGTGCACCTCGGCGGCACCTGGGTCGGGGTGCCCCCGGTGGTGCTCGCGGGTGCGGACGCGCTGGGGCTCGACCTGGCCGACGTCGGGCCGGGCGGCTGGAACGAGAAGGCCTGGGAGCTGATCGCCCGCGCCGTCGAGCGCGGCACCGGGCTGTGGGCGGGGCTGCCGCCCGCGCAGGTGTCGCAGTGCGCGGGGCCGGCGCTGGGTCAGCTCGCCGACGTCGTCGGGGTGCCGTGGCGACGCATCGGCCTGCCCGCCGCCCAGCTCGCCGACGTCACGCTGCTGGCCGCCCCGCGCCGCCAGCTCGGGTCGGCGGACGCCCACCGCACGGAGCTCGCCAACCTGGGCCGAGTGGCGGAGGCCCTGGCCGAAAAGGCGGAGGCCTGACCCCCTTCTCTTTGAGACCTAAGTTTCTTCGCTTTGACGCCCGTCAAAGCGAAGAAACTTAGGTCTCGAAGGAGAGGGTCAGGCGGCCGGGGTGGTCGACAGGCGGTTCCAGAGGAACGTCCAGTGCGTCGCCGCCATGTACGCCGCCTGCGCGTTGTTCGCCGCGCCGCCGTGTCCGCCCTCGATGTTCTCGTAGTACGTCACGTCCTTGCCCGCGGCCAGCATGAGCGCCGCCATCTTGCGGGCATGGCCGGGGTGCACGCGGTCGTCCTTGGTCGACGTCGTGAACAGGACCGGCGGGTACTCCCGCGCGGCGTCGAACAGGTGGTACGGCGAGTACCTGCGCAGGAACTCCCAGTCGGCGGTGTCCGGGTCGCCGTACTCGGCCATCCAGGACGCGCCGGCCAGCAGGTGCGAGTACCGCTTCATGTCCAGCAGCGGCACGCCCACGATGATCGCGCCGAACAGCTCCGGGTACTGCGTCAGCATGTTGCCCGCCAGCAGCCCGCCGTTCGAGCGGCCCTCCATCCCGAGCCGCTCCGGCACAGTCACGCCCGTGGCGACGAGGTCGCGGGCCACGGCCGCGAAGTCCTCGTACGCGCGGTGCCGGTCGGCCTTGAGCGCGGCCTGGTGCCAGGCCGGCCCGTACTCGCCGCCGCCGCGGATGTTCGCCACGGCGTACACCCCGCCGCGCTCCAGCCACGCGCGCCCGATCGTGCCCGAGTACCCCGGCAGGATCGCGTGCTCGAACCCGCCGTAGCCCCAGAGGAGCGTCGGGGCGGGACCGCTCTCGCCCGACACGAGGTCCGCCCGGCCGACGACGAAGTACGGGACGCGCGTGCCGTCGTCCGACTCCGTGAAGCGCTGGCTGACCTCCAGGCCCGCGGCCTCGAAGTACGACGGCGCCGACTTCAGCACCTCCGGCGCCTCCTGCGCCGCGCCCACGGTGGTCAGGCTCAGCGTCGACGGCGTCAGGTATCCCGTCGTGACCACCCAGACGTCGTCGGCGTCGACGACGTCCACCGCGCCCACGCCCACGGTGAGCAGCTCGCCGCCCACGGAGAGGTCGGAGCGCACCCACCCGCTGTCGCTGGTCGAGCCTGTCGAGACCCGGGTCTCGACAGGCTCGACCACCGAGGCGTCGGGCGGCGTCAGCACGTGCAGCAGGTTCTTCACGTCGTCGAGCACGTTGACCACGAGGTGGTGCCGCGTCCAGGTGGTCCCGGCGAGCGACGTCGTCGGCGTCGGCTCGAAGAGGACCGTCAGGTCGCGCGACCCGGCCATGAAGTCGTCGAACGGGGCGGCGAGCAGGGAGCCGGCGCGGTAGGTCGTGCCCGACGGCGTCCAGTCGTCGCGCAGCCGCACCAGCATCCACTCGCGGTGCAGGCCGACGTTCGCCGAGTCCGGCACGTCGATCTTGGTGAGGGCCTGCTCGTCCGTGCCGACGCCGGTGGCCAGGTACGTCTCGTTGGCGTAGAAGCGCAGCGCGCGGTGCACCAGGTCGCGCTCGAAGCCCGGCGTGTGCGAGCGCGAGGCGCTGATGTACATGTCCTGCTCGGTGCCCTCGTAGACGAGGGTCGCCTCGGCCAGGGGCGTGCCGCGCGTCCACCGCTTCACCTGGCGCGGGTAGCCCGACGGCGTCATCGTGCCGGCCCCGAAGTCCGTGAACACGTAGACCGTGTCGGCGTCGACCCAGGACAGCCCGCCCTTCGCCTCGGCCCGGACGAACCCGCCGTCCTCGGGCGCCACGAACTGCTTGGTCACGAGGTCGAACTCGCGCGTCACGTCGGAGTCGGAACCGCCGGGCGACAGGTCGACGAGCGCGTGCCGGCGGGGCTCGCCCGCCGCGAGCTGCTCCGGCGTCGGGCGCAGCACGCTCGCGCCGTGCCAGACCCAGCTCTCGCCCTCCTGCTCGCCGAGCGCGTCCAGGTCGAGCACCGTCTCCCACTCGGGGTCCGCTGTGCGGTACGAGTCGAGGGTGGTGCGGCGCCACAGGCCGCGCTGGTGCGCCGCGTCCTGCCAGAAGTTGTAGTAGTGCTCGCCGACCTTCGAGACGTGCGGGATCTTGTCGTCCGAGTCGAGGACCTCGCGGACCTCGCCCTCGACCGCCGTGAAGAGGTCGCCGCCGAGCACGGCCGCGCTGTGCGCGTTGCGCTCGCGGACCCAGTCCAGGGCGGTCTCGCCCTCGACGTCCTCGAGCCACGCGAACGGGTCCGTCGCGGGGTCCAGGGGAGTGTCGGGGAGAGCGGTTCGGGGGTCGGTCTGGGTGTGCTCGGCGCTCATGTCGAGCACCCTACGCGGCCGGTCGCGGGCGTCGTCCGCAGAGGGCCCGCTTGCCGTACGCCAGAAGCGAATGTGCCCGTTTTTTGCTGATTTGGGGGGTTACCGGACCACGGGCTCTCCCCATTCCTCACTGGCACATATTTTCGCACTTCGCACCACGGCCGTGCCCTTCCACGCGTGGGACGCACTGTGGTAGAAACTGCACTCCAGGGGGTTGTTCGCCCTCTTCAGCCGAGTTCGAGGTCCAGGCGGCATCCACCGTGCCCGGACACCGGACTCTGACGACACAACTATTGGGGGATCGGCTCGGTGAGCTCGATGTCTTCTGCTCCTCCGCCCAGCAGGCTGCGCCAGGTCGCGCCCTGGGTGTGCGTCGCCGGCGTGCTGGCCTACGTGCTCGTGGCACCCGTCCTGTTCACCGCCACCGGCGCCAGCTCCACGTGGCCCGCCTGGCTCGTCGGCATCGCTGCCGTCGGGCTCGCCGTGGCGGCGGCCCTGATCGCAGCGCGGTCCTCCCGCGACGACCTCGCCTCGCACGAGGACCTGCTCCTGGCCTACCGCCGGGCCGAGGAGCGCGCCGAGGCCGCGTCCAAGGCCCTGGACGCCCTGGCGAAGGAGCAGCTGCCCGCCTTCCTCGAGAGCGAGCCGGCCCCGCCGCTGCCGCACCTGCCCGGCGACGCCCGCGCGCAGGCGCGGCTCGACGAGGCCGCCGGCATGCTCGCCCGCGTGCAGGAGGAGCGTGTCGCCCGCCGCGACGCGGTCCAGGTCGCCGTGGTCGCGCTGAGCCGCAAGGTCCAGGCCGCCGCGCACCGGATCCAGGAGGAGGCGGCGCGCATGGTGCAGCGCCACCCCACGGACCCGGACATCCTGCAGACCTCCATGCGCGTCGACCACGCCGCCGCCCAGCAGGCCCGCCAGGCCCAGAGCCTCGCGGCCCTGTGCGGCGAGTGGCCGGGCCAGCAGTGGAGCGAGCCGCTCCCGCTGCCCGACGTCGTCAAGGGCGCCGCGAGCCGCATCACCGCGTTCCACCGCGTCGAGGTGTCGGGCGACCCCGGCGTCGCCGTCTCCGCGCGCATCGTCGAGCCGCTCATCCACCTCGTGGCCGAGCTGCTGTCCAACGCCACGCAGTCCTCGCCGCCCACGACGCAGGTGCTCGTCGCCCTGCGCCAGGTGCAGCGCGGCGCGGTCGTCGAGATCGACGACTGCGGTGTCGGTCTCGACCTCAAGCAGCTCGAGCAGGCGCGCGACATCGCCTCCGGCAAGCGCGAGATCAGCATCACCGAGCTGGGCGAGATCCCGCAGACGGGCCTCGCCGTGGTCGGCACCTACGCACGCCGCCACGGCTTCCGCGTGGACGTCACCGAGTCGGTCTACGGCGGTCTCCGCGCGATCGTCATGATCCCGGCCGAGCTCACCGAGGCCGTCGTGCCGTCCGGCATGCTCACGCCGGCCGCGACCCTGCCGAGCGCCAACGTCCCGTCCACCGGTGTCGCCGCCCTGGCGTCGAGCCGTACGGCCACCGCCGTCGTGGAGGCACCGCTCGCCCCCGAGCTGCCCGCGGCGAAGCCCGCCGAGGACGACGAGTGGCCAGCCCCTGCGGCGCCTGACGCCGCGACCGTGCTACCCGTCGAGCCGCTCACAGCGCGCGGCGACGTGGTCGACGACGAGGAGGAGACGCCCGTGGCCGGTGCTCACGTGAAGGCCCCGGACGAGCTGCCCCTACGCCCAGGGCGAGCCCGCCCTGAGGATGACGAGTTCCCTGAGCCGCACGCGCTCCCGCAGCGGCGGTCCCGCCGTGGAGAGGCGGGCTCGCCGGGTGACCGGGCCGAGCCCGGCCCGGAGCTCCGCACCGAGGACACCGGTCCCGCTCAGACGGCCGAGGAGGCCGGCGAGTGGATGGGCGCCTTCTTCAGCTCGAGCGAGGCGCGGTTCGGGGACTCACCTGACAGCAGCGAACCGTCGGCTGGCGCCGGCGGAACTTCGGAGGACCGATGACTACGCAGGCCGACGGCATGACGAGCACCGACGGCAACAGCTGGATGCTCGAGCTCATCAGTGGTGTACGGGGGGTCAAGCATGTAGTGGTGCTCACCTCCGACGGGCTGATGAAGGTTCGGACCGACCAGACCCCGCTCGACGTCGCAGACAAGGTATCGGCCGCATGCGCCGGCCTGGCGGCACTGGGGATCGGAATGAGCCGGGAGTTCGGGAACAGCGACACGATCCGCCAGGTGATGGTGGAGTTCGACGGCGGCTTCCTGTTCGTCCGGGGGGCCGGCGACGGCTCCCGCCTGGCGGTCATCACGGACACGGTGATCGACCCGGCGCTGATTGCCCAGCAGATGCAGGCCCAGGTGCTCATGATCGGTGAGCGCACGCTGGGTACGGACCGGATCACCAGCTGACCCCGCCTCCGGCGTCGTCATGGAAAGCAGTACCCGGGCCGTTCGCGGCCCGGCCGTATCAGGCACCACCAGCTCGACCGATACCTGATCGACCAACAGGGGGCGAGGGGATGGACACCGAGGAGTACCGCGACCACCCGGTGCGCTCGTACGTGCTCACCTCGGGGCGGGCGCACCCGTCGCGCAACACTTTGCGACCGGAGACGCTCGTGCGCGCCGTCGAGAGCCGTCCCGTGCTCTCGACGGCGGGCCGGCTGGAGCGTGAGCTGGTGCAGCTGTGCCAGGGCACGCTCGCGCTGGCCGAGGTGGCCGCGTACCTGCAGCTACCGGTAAGTCTCGTGGCGGTCATGGTCTCCGACCTGGTCGACGCGGGAAACCTGACGATTCGTTCCAACCATCAAGCGCACGTCCTGCCCGGCAAGGACATCCTGGAGAAGATTCTCGATGGACTCCGCAAGCTCTGACCGCACGGTGCCCGGACAGCATCTGGCGCCGACCGTCGCACGGTCGGTCAAGATCCTGGTCGTGGGTGCCTTCGGGGTGGGCAAGACGACGCTGATCGGCGCGGTCAGCGAGATCGACCCGCTGCGCACCGAGGAGCGCATCACGACGGCCAGCGTGGGCATCGACCCGGGGCTGCCGAACAAGGAGACGACGACGGTCGCGATGGACTTCGGTCGCATCACCGTGACCGAGGACATCGCGCTCTACCTGTTCGGCACCCCGGGCCAGCGCCGCTTCTGGGACCTGTGGGCGGGCCTGGCGGACGGCGCCGTCGGCGCGCTCGTCATGATTGACACGCGGCACCTCGAGGACAGCTTCGAGGTGCTGGACCAGCTCGAGCTGCGCACCAAGATCCCGTTCGCGGTGGTCGTCAACCAGTTCCCGGACTCGCCGGACTACCCGCTGGAGCGGGTCCGTGCCGCGCTGGACCTGCTGCCGGAGACGCCCATCGTCGAGTGCGACGCCCGGGACCGGCAGTCCGCCGTCCTGACCCTCATCACGCTGGTCGAGCACGCAATGACCTTCCCGGTCTTCCAGAAGGTCAACGCGTGACGTTGGCCAACAGACTGCATCGCCGCCTGGAAGACATTCCGGACCGGATGCAGCTGTCGGACATCACGACCGCGCGTGACCCGCACAAGCTCTACGAGCGGCTGCGGGACGAGTGGGGCCCGGTGGCGCCCATGGACCTGGAGCCGGGCGTCCCCGCCTGGCTCGTGCTCGGCTACGACGAGGCCAGCAGCGTGATGCGCAACGAGCTGCTGTTCTCACGCAACTCACGCAACTGGCGCTACGTCCAGGAGCGTTCCCTGCCCGCCGACTCGGGCGTCTTCGCGGCGCTCGCCCCGCGGGAGAACGCCTACTTCCTCGACGGGATGCAGCAGCGCCGGCTCCGCGCCCCGCTCGACGACGCCCTCGGGTCCGTCGACGAGAAGCGGCTGGCCCGCACCGTCGCGGTGACGTGCGAGGCGATCATCGACCGCCTCATGCCGCGCGGCGAGGCGGACCTCGTCAAGGACTACGCCGTGGCGGTCCCCGTCATGGTCATGACCGAGCTGTTCGGCATGAGCCTGTCCGACGGGAACAAGATGCACGAGCTCACCGAGGCCGTGTACGCGGGCAAGGAGAAGGCTCGTGCCGCGGCCCGGGAGCAGGAGTCGCTGCTCGCCGTGCTCGTGGCGACGCACCGGGCCGAGCCCGGCGAGGACCTGACCACGGCCCTGGTCAACCACCCGAACCACGCGAACGACGTCGAGGTGATGGCCTCGATCGGCGTGATGTTCAGCCTCGGGCACGACGCCGAGATCGCCTGGATCGCGAGCACCCTGCACATGATCCTGACCGACCCGGCGTTCGCCGCCCGCGTGCGCCGCGGCCGGCTCGACCTGGACGACGCCCTGGACGAGGTCTCGCGGCGACACCCGCCGGCGCCGCACGTGCTGCCCCGGTTCGCCCGGCAGGACTGCGAGCTCGGCGGACGCCGGATCGCGCTCGGCGACGCGCTGGTCCCCGCGGTGGCGGCGGCGAACGCCGACCGGGCCATCCGCACGGACGACCCGTGGGAGGAGCTGGGCAGCCGGTTCCACCTCACGTGGGGCGCGGGCGCGCACTCCTGCCCGGCCCACCGGATCGGCCCGCTGATCGGCCGGATCGCGGTGGACACCCTGCTGCGGCGCATCCTCGACATGCAGCTCACGGTGGCGTCGGACTCGATCAAGATGTCCGTCTCGCCGTGGTCGCGCTACCCGCGCAGCCTGCCGGTGCGTTTCACGTCCCCGCTCGTGGGCTGACCTTCTCGCGCCGGCTCGAACCACCACACCGGACACACCGCGGGCCCGGCCGATCGCTCGGCCGGGCCCGCTGTGCGTCCTGACTGTGTCGCAGACGGACGGTCCTGGGGTGGTCAGCCGACGGACGTGTCCGAGCCGACCCGCTGCTCCTTGGGGCCGTGCTCGCGGATGCGCTCCTTGAGGCGCGGCACCACGCTCTTGTAGACGGACGGGTCGATCGGCAGGAGCCACTGGATCGCCTGGGCGCGCTGGCTGATGTTCACGCCGGCCTCGTCGAGGGTCTCGTCGATCTGGTGCATCGAGAACGGGATGACGTTGGTGCCGCGGGCGTGCTTGCCGCCGGTGCGCTGCTCCATCCAGGCCACGCGCTCGGCCACGTGCTTGCGCCGCTCCTCGACCGAGGGCAGGTCCACGACGCCGCCCAGGTACGCGGCGATCCAGATCGCGCCGGCCTCGGCGGACAGCGGGGAGAACAGCGACGAGTTGTAGCCCGCGAAGGTCAGGTTCGGCACGCCGTCGGGCAGGATCTGGCGGTAGAGCTTGTAGTTGCCCTCCTCGTCCAGCAGACGGGCGGCCACCGTGTCGTCCAGGAACGGCACGCGCTGGTGGAAGCCGGTGCCGCAGACGACCAGGTCGGCCGGGATGCGGGCACCGTCGCTGAGGACCGCTACCGGCTTGTCGCCGTCGGCCTCGAAGCGCTGGATCTCCGTGTCCCGGTGCACCTTGATGGCGCCGCTGGCGACCTGCTCGTAGAACCCGTCCGTGGAGAGCGAGACGGTGCTGTTCGCGATGTCGGCGAACTCGCCGCGAGGCACGAGCCCCAGCTTCTTGAGCTTGAACTGCCAGGTCGCGACGGACCCGATGCTGGAGAGCATGCCGGCCCGGACCTTGTCCCCGGGGCCGTGCAGGAACCGCTCCATGCCGTTGGGCAGCTCCTGGTACTTGAACAGGGCCTCGCCGAGGCGGGACAGCAGCAGGTACTTCATGTTCAGGGAGTTGGCGATGCGCTTGGGCATCTTCCACAGCAGGCGCCGGGCGACGACGGTGGTGGACTCGGCGACCACGCCGATCTCGGCGGCGACGTCGCACGCCGACTTGCCGTAGCCGACCACCACGACGTTCTTGTCGCGGGCGTCCTCCAGGTTGTTGAGCTGGCTGGAGGCCACGAGCTTGCCGCCCGCGCGGACCAGGTCGGCGTAGCCCTCGTACTGCGGGAAGACCGGGTCGGAGAAGATGCCGTTGGCCACGACCAGGTGGTCGAACCGCTCGGGGGCCGAGACGGGGGCGCCGATGCGGCGCGCCGTCAGCATCCAGCCGTCCTCCGCGTCGGTGAGCTCGGCGCGCACGACCTCGGTCGCGAGGCGGAGGTAGGGGCGCAGCTCGAACTTCGCGACGTACCGCTCCAGGTAGGCCTGGACCTGCTCGCCGGTCGGCCACTCCGGGTACTCGCGCGGCATCGGCAGGTCCGAGAACGCGTACGAATCCTTGTTGTTCTGCGTCCGGAGACCGGAGTACCGGCGGGTCGCGCTCCACACCCCGCCGACATCCGGCGCCTTTTCGAAGACGGTGACCTCGTGGTCGAACTCGCGGAGGGTTTTCGCGGTGGCGAGACCTGCGAATCCGGCTCCGACGACGGCAATCTTCAAGGGACCCCTGCTCTCAGTAGATTTGCGGCATTTTGCTCGAATGGTAGCGGGACGCGGTCCAGCGCGATAGTGGGCGGATCTAGGCGAATGCCCAGGTCGGCAGCGTCTTCGCCGCAAGCTCCCCAAGGTGACCGCTCGAATGTCAGTGGTTCACGCCATGATTGTGTCCGTGAGCGAGACGACAGGCATCCCGGGACCGGCCGACGTGGGCGACGAGGCGGCGGCGCAGCGCCGATGGGCGGAGCTGGTCGCCCGGATCGAGGAGGACCGGCGGGCCTACTACGAGAACGACTCCCCGATGTCGTCCGACGCCGACTACGACGTGCGGATGCGCGAGCTGGAGGAGCTGGAGGCCGCACACCCGGGCCTCGTGACGCCGGAGTCGCCCACGCAGAGCGTCGGCGGTGTCGCGACGGCGGGGTTCGTCACCGTGGAGCACATCGAGCAGATGCTGTCGCTCGACAACGCGTTCAGCACCGAGGAGCTCGGGGTGTGGGCCGACAAGGTGCACCGCGACCTCGGCACGGACACCCCGGGCCTGCTGTGCGAGGTCAAGATCGACGGCCTGGCGATCTCGCTCGTGTACGAGAAGGGCCGCCTGGTCCGGGGCGTCACGCGCGGCGACGGGCGCGTGGGCGAGGACGTGACGCGCAACGTGCTGCGCATCGCCGGGATCCCCCAGCAGCTGGAAGGCACGGGTCACCCCGACCTGGTCGAGGTGCGCGGCGAGGTGTTCATCCCGGTGGCGACCTTCGCCCGGCTCAACGAGCTGCAGGCGACGCTCCGCGACCGGCTCGTGGACGCGGCGCGGGAGCGTGCCGAGCGGCAGCCCGGCGGCAAGGAGTTCGACGTCGAGAAGGCACGCCTCGCCGCGCTCCGCCGCTTCCCGCAGTTCGCCAACCCGCGCAACGCGGCGGCGGGAGGCCTGCGGCAGCTCCTGGAGAACAAGGACGGCCCTGAGCTGGAGGCCGGGATCGCCCGCGTCGAGGGCCTGCGCATGTACGCGCACGGCGTGGGCGCCCTGCAGTGGCAGGCGGGCGAGCACGAGCCCCTGGCGCGGCAGTCCGACGCGTACACCCTGTTCGAGCGGTGGGGCATCCCCGTCTCCCCGCACAACCGGGTGGTCGACGGCCTCGACGGCGCGCTGGAGATGATCGAGTACTTCCGCGAGCACCGGCACGACATCGAGCACGAGCTCGACGGCATCGTCCTGAAGGTCGACGCCCTGGAGCAGCAGCGCACGCTCGGCTCGACCAGCCGCGCGCCGCGCTGGGCCATCGCGTTCAAGTACCCGCCGGAGGAGGTCAACACCCGCCTGCTGGCGATCCAGATCGGCGTCGGCCGCACCGGCCGGGCCACCCCGTACGCCGTGATGGAGCCGGTGCTGGTCGCGGGTTCCACGGTGCGCCAGGCCACGCTGCACAACCAGGACGTGGTGCGGGCCAAGGGCGTGCGCATCGGCGACGTCGTGGTGCTGCGCAAGGCGGGCGACGTGATCCCCGAGATCATCGGCCCGGTGTCCGCCCTCGCGGACGACGGCTACCCCCGCGAGGACTTCGTCATGCCGGCCGAGTGCCCGGAGTGCGGCACGCCGCTGCGCCCCATGAAGGAGGCCGACGTCGACCTGCGCTGCCCCAACGCGGAGTCCTGCCCCGCGCAGGTGCGCGGCCGGGTCGAGCACATCGGCTCCCGCGGCGGACTCGACATCGAGGCGCTCGGCGAGGTGACCGCCGCGGCGCTCACCCACCCGGACGTGCCCGAGACGCCGCCGCTGGTCACCGAGGCCGGGCTGTTCTCGCTCACGCTCGACCAGCTCCTGCCCATCGAGGCGGTGGTGCGGGACGCCGAGACCGGCCTGCCCAAGATGGACGACGACGGCGTCGTGCGCCGCCGGACCCCGTTCCGCCGCAAGCTCGTGCACGCCAAGGCGCAGCGCGTCGCCGCCGAGCAGGCGGGCGAGACGCTGCTGGACTGGGCGCCGTCGGCGAACGCGACCAAGCTCCTCGAGGAGCTCGAGCGCGCCAAGACGAAGGACCTCTGGCGCATGCTCGTCTCCCTGAACATCCGGCACGTCGGGCCGGTCGCGGCCCGGGCGCTGGCCGGTTGGTTCGGCTCCGTGGACGCGATCGAGGCGGCGTCGGAGGAGGAGCTGGCGGCCGTCGAGGGCGTCGGCCCCGTGATCGCCGCGGAGATCAAGGCCTGGCTCGCGGTGGACTGGCACCAGGACATCCTCACCGCCTGGCGCGAGGCCGGGGTCCAGCTCGCGACGCCGGGGCACCCCGGCCCCGCGGCGATGGCCGAGGCGAACACGGAGCCCACGGGCCCGCTCGCCGGGCTGACCGTCGTGGTCACGGGCTCTCTGGTCGACTTCACGCGCGACGGCGCCAAGGAGGCCATCCTCGCCGCGGGCGGCAAGGCCTCGGGGTCGGTCTCCAAGAAGACCGACTACGTGGTGCTGGGGGAGAACGCCGGCTCGAAGGCCGCCAAGGCCGAGGCGCTGGAGATCCCCACCCTGGACGAG
Organism: Promicromonospora sukumoe; assembly: GCF_014137995.1. NCBI lineage: Bacteria > Bacillati > Actinomycetota > Actinomycetes > Micrococcales > Promicromonosporaceae > Promicromonospora > Promicromonospora sukumoe. The sequence continues at coordinate 393,899 of NZ_JACGWV010000002.1, read as the reverse complement.
GACGGCTTCAAGACCCTCCTGGAGGGCGGCCCGGAAGCCCTGTAACCCTCTCGCTGAGTGCGGGATCTTCGCCCTTCCACAGCGTGTGAAAGGGCGAAAGTCCCGCACTCAACTGCTGTACCCGGATCACCCGCGTGACCTGGGCGTCTGACACGCGAGTCGGTAACGCTCAGCATCTGACGACTTTTGCTTGACGCCCGACAGAAGTCCCCCGTAGGTTCTCTCCGCAAGGTCAACGCCGACCGAGGAGAGCTCATGCGTCAACGTGGTACCAAGACCCGCACGAGACAGGCAGCCGCAGCCGCGACCGCCGTGGCACTGACAGCGGTCACGCTCGCGGGGACGGTCCCCGTCGCGACGGCGGCGGACGACCTCCCGCCGCAGGAGCCGGGCGTCACCCTCCGCACCTACGACCTGGCCCGCGACCTCAGCGAGCTGTGCACGCTCCGCTCGGGCCAGACGCCGAACGTCGACCAGCTCAAGCCCACCATCGACTACTCGACGGAGGCCGACTTCGGCATGGGCGAGCGCTTCATCGCGCACGCGCTGGCCAACCTGGACGTGCCCGCGGACGGGAACTACGAGTTCCGCCTCACCAGCGACGACGGCTCGCGCCTGGTGATCGACGACGCCCAGGTCATCGACCACGACGGCCTGCACGAGGCGACGCCCAAGGAGGGCACCGTCGCGCTCACCGCCGGGTTCCACGACCTGCGGGTGGAGTACTTCGACAACACGAACGACAACATCCTCAAGCTCGAGTGGCGGACGCCGGGCACCTCGGGCTTCGTCGTCGTGCCGTCCAGCGTGCTGAGCACCGAGGCCGGTGTGGTGCGCGTGACGGCCCCGGGCACCAAGTACTGCGAGGGCCAGGGCGACTCGGCGGGCGACGGCATGCGCCTCGACTCCGTCTACCCGGGCTACACGCTGACGGACCTGCGCCCCGAGGGCTTCGAGCCCATGGTCGCGGGCCTCGACTGGACCGACGACGACCGCCTCGCCGTGGTCACGTCCGGCTCGGTGAGCCCCGGCGGCTGGGTCGAGGACCCGGAGCCGGGCGAGGTCTTCCTGCTCGACAACGTGACCGGCGAGACCTCGAAGGACGAGGTCACGTACGAGAAGGTCGCCACCGACCTGTTCAACCCGATGGGCATCGCCGTCATCGGCGACTCGATCTACGTCTCGGAGCGCGACAAGCTCACCGAGCTCACGGACCCCGACGGCGACGGCTTCTACGACGACCACCGCACCGTGGCCGAGTGGCCCTTCGGCGGCAACTTCCACGAGTTCGCGTTCGGCCTGCTGCACGACCGGAAGTACTTCTACGTCAACCTGTCGGTCGCCATCAACAACGGCGGCGCCACCACGGACCCGCAGCCCGCGGAGAACCGCGGCACGGCGATCCGGATCGACCGCAGGACGGGCGAGGTCGAGTACGTGGCCGGCGGCCTGCGCACGCCGAACGGCATGGTCAAGGGCCCGGACGGCGAGCTGTTCGTGATGGACAACCAGGGCGCCTGGCTGCCCAGCTCCAAGCTGGTGCACATCGAGCAGGGCAAGTTCTACAACCACTTCACCAACCCGGCCGGCCCCTACGACGACGTGTCCGTCTCGGCCCCGGCCCTGTGGGTGCCGCAGAACGAGATCGGCAACTCGCCGAGCGCCCCGGTGCAGATCGAGGAGGGCCCGTACGAGGGTCAGCTCGCCTTCGGTGACGTGACGTACGGCGGCCTGCAGCGCGGCTTCCTGGAGAAGGTCGACGGCGAGTACCAGGGTGCCGTCTTCCGCCACTCGGCCGGCCTGGAGGCGGGCGTGAACCGAACCGTCGTCGGGCCCGACGGCGCCTTCTACGTGGGCGGCATCGGCGAGGGCGGCAACTGGAGCGAGCCCGGCAAGCTGCGCTACGGCCTGCAGAAGCTCACGCCCAACGGCGAGGACGCCTTCGACATGACCGAGATGCGCGTGACCAAGAAGGGCTTCGAGGTCGAGTACACCCAGCCGCTGTCGGCGGAGACGGTCGCGAAGATCGCCGAGGACCCGAACGCGGCGTTCCGCATGGACCACTGGCGCTACGTGCCCACGCGCGCCTACGGCGGGCCGAAGGTCGACGAGCAGCAGCTCTTCGTCTCGGGCGCCAAGGTCTCGCGGGACCGCACCAAGGTGACGCTCACCGTGGACGGGCGCCAGCCCGGTTACGTGGTGCACCTGCGCAGCCCGCGCCCGTTCGCGGACGCCGAGGGCCGCGAGCTGTGGAACACCGAGGCCTGGTACACGCTCAACGCGATCCCGGGCTACAAGGCGCCCGCGGCCCAGGGTTACCACGAGGCCGAGGAGGCGACGCTCCGCGGCAGCGCGAACGTGGCCAACGAGCACAGCGGCTACTCCGGCTCCGGCTTCGCGGCCGGCTTCACGAGCCCCGGCGCGTCCGCGACCTTCACCACCACCGCCAAGCGCGCGGGCAGCCAGCCCGTGAGCCTGCGCTACTCGAACGGGCCGAACCCGTTCGAGGGCACCAAGACGGTCTCGGTGCTGGTCAACGGCCAGGAGGTCGAGCCGTGGGCGCTGGAGTCCACGGGTGACTGGAAGACGTGGGCGACGGCGACGCGGGACCTGTCCCTGAAGAAGGGCGTCAACACCATCACGGTGCGCTACGACGAGGACGACGACGGCAACGTCAACCTCGACGCCCTCAAGGTCGGCGCGGGCGCGGCGGACATCTGCCGCCCCGCGAAGTACGAGCGTGGCTACACCGCGCTGTTCGACGGCACGCTGGCCTCGCTGGACGGCTGGAACATGGCCGGCCCGGGCTCGTTCGGCCGCCAGGCCGACTGCACGATCCGCGGGAACGGTGGCATGGGTCTGCTCTGGCACTCCACGGAGCTGAACGAGTACAGCCTGAAGCTCGACTGGAAGCTCAAGAAGGACGACAACGGCGGTGTCTTCGTCGGCTTCCCGAACCCGGGCAACGACCCGTGGGTCGCCGTCAACCAGGGGTACGAGATCCAGATCGACGCCACCGACGAGGCGGATCGCACCACGGGCGCGATCTACACCTTCCAGGGCGCGGACCCGGAGGCCGTGGAGCGGGCGCTGAAGCCGGTCGGGTCCTGGAACTCCTACGAGATCCGGGTGGAGGGGCAGACGATCAAGGTCGTCCTCAACGGTGAGCTGGTGAACGACTTCGTCAGCACCGACCCCGCGCGCGACCTCGCCCAGGGGTTCATCGGGCTCCAGAACCACGGTCAGGGCGAGGCGGTGAGCTACCGCGACGTCCGGGTCAAGGACCTGAGCTAGCCCCACAGATGTCAGACGCCCAGGTCCCCGGAGGGACCTGGGCGTCTGACACGTGGGGGAGCGGGGTCAGGCCACCAGGCGGTCCACCGCGTCCGACGACAGGGCCTGGTCGACCGCCATGGCGCTCGCGCCGAGCACGCCGGCCTGCGTGCCGGTCCGCGCGGTGACGATGCGCAGGTGCTGCGTGGCCAGCGGCAGCGACCGCTGGTAGACGACCTCGCGGATGCCGGCCACGATGTGCTCGCCGGCGTCCGCCAGGATGCCGCCGATCACGATCATCGACGGGTTGAGCAGGCTCACGCTGGTCGCGAGCACCGCGCCGATGTCCCGGCCGGCCTGGCGCACGGCCTGGCTCGCCGCGACGTCGCCGGCCCGGACCAGGGCGACGACGTCGGCGGACGTGACGGCGCCCTCCAGCCGGCTCGCGACCGCCTGCCCGCTGGCGATGGCCTCCAGGCAGCCCACGTTGCCGCAGCGGCACGCGATGTCGGTGACGCCGGGCACCGCGACGTGCCCGATGTCGCCCGCGGAGCCCTGGGCCCCGCGGCGCAGCGCGCCGTCGGCGATGATCCCGGCGCCGATACCGGTGGCGACCTTGACGAACAGTAGGTCGGCGACGCCCGGCCAGGCCGCGCGGTGCTCGCCGAGCGCCATGATGTTCACGTCGTTGTCCACGAGCACGGGCGCGTGGAACCGGGAGCCGAGGATCTCCGGCACGTCCGCGTTGTCCCAGCCCGGCATGATCGGCGGGTTGTTCGGCTTGCCGGTCGCGTGCTCCACGGGCCCGGGCAGGCCGACGCCGACGCCGGCGAGGTCGCTGGTGGTGCGCCCCGCCTCGTGCAGCAGCTCGGCGCCGGTCTCGGCCACGCGGTCGAGCACCAGGTCCGGCCCGTCCGTGATGAGCAGCGGCAGGTCGCGCTGGGCCAGCACCGTCGAGGCGAGGTCGGTCAGGGCGAGCCGCGCGTGCGTCGCGCCGAGGTCCACACCCAGCACCACACGGGCCGACGGCGCGAACGCGAACGTCGCGGGCGGGCGGCCGCCGGTCGACGTCGCCTCGCCCGCGGGCGCGATCAGACCCGCCGCCATCAGCAGGTCGATGCGCGCCGCTACCGTTGAGCGCGCCTGTCCCGTCACGGCGGCGAGATCCGCCCGTGTGCGGGGTCTGCCGTCGCGCAGGAGCTGGAACATATCTCCCGCTCCGGACACCTTGGGTACCTGCTGGACCACGTCCCGTGCCACTTCCACCATGTCTCTAGTCAATCATGGACAACAAAGTCGCGACTTTTGCTTGACCATCGGCAGAAGTCCCTCTACGTTCAGAGCATGGTCGACGCGGACCCCCAACCGACAGAGCAGCCGGCGCAGCAGCCCCTGCTGCGGATGCGCGGCATCGTGAAGGAATTCCCTGGCGCGCGTGCGCTCGACGGTGTGGACCTCGAGGTCCGTCCCGGCGAGGTGCACTGCCTGCTGGGCCAGAACGGGGCAGGCAAGTCCACCCTGATCAAGACCCTCGCCGGAGCCCACCAGCCCACGGCGGGCGAGATCCTCATCGACGAGCAGCAGGTCACCATCGCGAACCCCGTCGCCGCCCTGCGGCTCGGCATCGCGACCATCTACCAGGAGCTCGACGTCGTCGACGGCCTGACCGTCGCCGAGAACATCTACCTGGGCCACGAGCTCGCGACGGGCGGCGTCACCCGCCGGTCCGAGGCGGCCCGCAACACCCGGAAGATCCTCGACCGGCTCGGTCACAAGGAGATCTCCCCGCACCGTGAGGTGGGCTCGCTGCCCGCCGCGGGCAAGCAGATCGTCCAGCTCGCCCGGGCGCTGTCGCGCGACGCGCGCGTCGTCATCATGGACGAGCCGTCCGCCGTGCTGGACTCCGAGGAGGTCGGCAACCTCCACCGCATCGTGCGCGAGCTCACGGCCGACGGCGTCGCCGTCGTCTACATCTCGCACCGCCTGGAGGAGATCCGGCAGCTCGGCGACCGGATCACCGTGCTCAAGGACGGCCGCACGGTCGCCCAGAGCCTGGTCGTGGCGGACACCCCGACCAAGGAGCTGATCCAGCTCATGACCGGCAGGTCGGTCGAGTACGCGTTCCCCGACCGCCCCGGTGTGGCCGAGGACGCAGACCCGGTGCTCCAGGTCGAGGGCCTCGGGCTCGGCGACGTCTTCGCGGACGTCTCCCTCACGGTGCGCGCCGGCGAGATCGTCGGCCTGGCCGGCCTCGTGGGCTCGGGCCGCTCCGAGATCCTGGAGACGATCTACGGCGCCCGGCGGGCGACGTCGGGCACCGTGCGCGTGGGCGGCAAGCGCCTGCGCTCCGGGGTGGACGCCGCCGTGAGTGCGGGGATCGGCCTGTGCCCCGAGGAGCGCAAGAGCCAGGGCCTGCTCCTGGACGAGCCGGTCTACCGCAACATCACCCTGTCCACCTTCTCGCGCATCGCACGCGGTGGGCTGCTCGACGAGGGCGCCGAGCGCGCCGCGGCGCGGGAGCAGGTCGAGGCGCTCGACCTGCGGCCCGCCGGCGTGGACCGCCATGCCCGCACGCTCTCGGGCGGCAACCAGCAGAAGGCGCTGCTCGCCCGCTGGCTCGTGCACGGCTGCCGTGTCCTGCTGCTCGACGAGCCCACGCGGGGCGTCGACGTCGGCGCGCGCTCCGAGATCTACAACCTGATCCGCCGCCTGGCCGACGACGGCGCCGCCGTGATCGTCGTGTCCAGCGAGATCCCCGAGGTGCTCGGCCTCGCGGACCGCGTGCTGGTCATCTCCGACGGCAAGGCGGTCCACGAGGGCCCGGCCCGTGAAATCGACGAGCACGCCGTGCTCGACCTGGTCATGGAAGGAAGTGTGGCGTGAGCCAACGATCGGCCCTCATGGGTCCGGCCCTGCGGATGGGTGGCCTCGTGCTCGCCCTCATTCTGCTCATCGTCGTGGGTGTGGCGACCGCCGGAGAACGGTTCTGGAGCACCGGCAACCTCATCACCGTCCTGAGCCTCGCGGCCGTGACCGGCGTGGTGAGCATCGGCATGACCTTCGTCATCACCTCCGGCGGCATCGACCTCTCGGTCGGAGCCGTGGTCGGACTGGCGTCCGTCTGGGCCTCGACCCTGGCGACCCAGTACGCGGCCGAGGACTACGGCTGGTGGGTCATCGTGGTGACCGCGCTGGCCGTCGGCCTGGTGGCCGGCCTGATCAACGGTTTGCTGGTCGCCTACGGCAAGATGCCGGCGTTCATGGCGACGCTGGCGATGCTGGCGGCGGCACGCGGGCTCGCAGAGATCATCGCGGGCCGGCAGACCCAGATCGTCGACGTCGAGCCGTTCTTCGACGTCTTCCAGGCGCGGCCGCTCGGCGTACCGGTGATCGTGTGGATCTTCGTCGTGGTCGCGGCGGCGGGTTGGTTCCTGCTGAACCGCACCACGTTCGGCCGCCGCACGGTCGCGGTCGGCGGAAACCCGGAGGCGTCCCGGCTGGCGGGCATCAAGATCAAGCGGCACACCCTGTACCTCTACGGGCTCGCCGGCCTGACCGCGGGCATCGGCGCCGTGATCCTGCTGGCCCGCACCACGGCCGGCTCCTCCACCCACGGGACGCTGCTGGAGCTGGACGTCATCGCGGCGGTCGTCGTCGGCGGCACGCTGCTCGCCGGCGGCCGCGGCACCATCACCGGCACCGTCCTCGGCGTCCTCATCTTCTCGACGCTGACCAACGTCTTCGTCCTGAACAACCTCGACAGCTCGGTCCAGGCGATCGCCAAGGGCGCGATCATCGTGGGCGCCGTGCTGCTGCAGCAGTGGTTCGCGTCGCGCGAGCGCGTCTCGACCACCTAGCGCCACCCAGACCTCACAAGCCAACCCAGCATTTCCACCCCGGATCAAGGGAGATCACGATGACCTCGTCCATTGTTCGCACGCGCCGGGTCTCCGGCGCCGTCGTCGCCGCGGCCTGCGCGGCGCTCGTCGTCGCCGGATGCACCAGCAACGAGCCCCGCGAGAGCGAGGACACCGCCGCCGGTCCCGTCACGGTGACCGAGAACGACGAGCCCGGCGACGAGGTCGTCATCGGGTTCTCCGCACCCGCCGCCGACCACGGCTGGATGGGTGCCATCACGAGTGCCGCCCGCGCCGAGGCGGAGAAGTACGAGGACGTCGACCTCCAGGTGGCCGAGGGCACCAACGACGTCAACGTGCAGATCAGCCAGATCGAGGGCTTCATCGACCAGGGCGTGGACGCCATCGTGCTCCTCCCGTTCGACGGCGCCGCCCTGACCGACGTGGCCCTCGACGCCATGGAGGCCGGCATCCCCGTCATCAACGTGGACCGCGAGTTCACCAGCCCGTTCGCCGCCCGCGCCACCGTGCTGGGCGACAACTACGGCATGGGCGTGAGCGCCGGCACCTACGTCTGCGAGCAGCTCGGGGACAACCCGGACGCCGTGGTCGCCGAGATCGCCGGCATCGACTCGCTGCCGCTGACCCAGGACCGCAGCCAGGGCTTCGCGGACGCCCTCGACGACTGCGGGCTCGACGTCGACGCGCGCGTCGCGGCCGAGTTCACCGTCGAGTCGGGCGAGGAGCAGACGGCGAACCTGCTGTCCGCCGAGCCGCAGATCGACGCCATCTGGAACCACGACGACGACCAGGGCATCGGCGTCCTGGCCGCCATCGAGAACGCGGGCCGGGACGAGTTCTTCCTGGTCGGCGGCGCCGGCTCCAACAACATGATGGAGGAGATCCAGGACCCGGAGAGCGTCGTCAAGGCGACGGTCATCTACCCGTCCACCCAGGCCGCGGACGGCGTCAAGCTCGCCCGTCTGGTCGCCCAGAACAAGACCGTCAGCGACCTCGCCTCGCTCGGCGTCCCCCGCACCGTGCAGCTCTTCGCGCCCGTCGTCACGGCGGACAACGTCGAGGAGTACCTGCCCATCGGCTTCGACTCCTGACGCTGTGACGCATCAGGACGACGCCCGCTCGGGCGTGCTGCACGACGGTGAGACGACAGTGGGGGGGAGGCGCGGGATGAGTACAGCAACGAGCGAGCTCGGGGTCGGCATGGTCGGCTACGCGTTCATGGGGGCAGCACACTCGCAGGCCTGGCGCACGGCGCCGCGGTTCTTCGACCTGCCGCTCGTACCGCGCATGCGCGCGGTCGCGGGCCGGGACGGGGCCGCGGTCCGTGCGGCGGCGGACCGGCTGGGCTGGGACGACGCCGTCACGGGGTGGCAGGAGCTGCTGACCCGGGACGACGTCGGGCTGGTCGACGTCTGTACGCCCGGCGACACGCACGCGGAGATCGCGGTCGCCGCCCTGGAGGCGGGCAAGCACGTCCTGTGCGAGAAGCCGCTGGCGAACACCGTGGCCGAGGCGGAGGCGATGTCCGCCGCCGCCGAGGCCGCGGCCCAGCACGGCGTGCGCGCGATGGTGGGGTTCACCTACCGTCGCGTGCCCGCCGTGGCCCTGGCCCGGCAGCTTGTCCAGGAGGGCCGGATCGGCGAGGTGCGGCACGTGCGCGCGCAGTACCTCCAGGACTGGCTCGCCGACCCGAAGGCGCCGATGTCCTGGCGCCTCGACAAGCAGAAGGCGGGCTCGGGCGCCCTGGGCGACATCGGCGCCCACGTGGTGGACCTGGCGCAGCACGTCACGGGCGAGTCGCTCACCGGGGTGAGCGGCCTGCTCGAGACCTTCGTCCACGAGCGTCCGGAGGCGGTGTCGTCCTCGGGCCTGTCCGGGGTGGCCGACGCCGGCCGCACCGGCAAGGTCACGGTCGACGACGCCGCGGTGTTCCTGGGGCGGCTGTCGGGCGGCGGGCTGGCGACCTTCGAGGCGACGCGGTTCGCCTGGGGCCGCAAGAACGCCATCCGGCTGGAGGTCAACGGGTCGAAGGGCTCCCTGGCCTTCGACTTCGAGGACATGAACCTGCTGCACTACTACGACGCGACGGAGGAGTCGGCGGTCGCCGGCTTCCGCCGGATCGTCGTCACCGAGCCGGAGCACCCGTACGTGGCGGCGTGGTGGCCGCCCGGGCACGGGCTCGGCTACGAGCACGCGTTCACGCACCAGGTCGTGGACCTGATGGGCGACCTGGCCGCCGGGCGGCAGCCGACGCCGTCGTTCGCCGACGGCCTGCGCGTCCAGCGGGTGCTGGACGGCGTCGAGCGCAGCGCCGCAGGAGGGGGAGGGTGGGTGTCCCTCGCCTGACCCGACTCGGACCAGCACAGGGACCGGCTTGAGCGATGCGCTCGGGCCGGTCCGCGGCGGGCCGGGGAGAAGCACTACCGCAATGCACTGGCACTGACCCGACTCAATGAGGAGCCCCAGGTGAGAAAAGTGCTACCGACCCGCCGCTTGCTGCGGTCCGTGGTCGCGGCGACAGCCGTGACCGCGCTCGGTGTCCCGGCCATGGTGGCCGCCGCCGCCCCGTCCTTCGCGGCCCAGGCCGCACCGGCCGTGACCGCAGCCGCCGAGGCGGCGGCCGAACCCTTCGACGCCCTCGTGTTCTCCAGGACCGCCGGTTTCCGGCACGGCTCGATCCCCGCGGGGATCGAGGCGATCACCCAGCTCGGCGCGGCGAACGACTTCACGGTCACGGCCACCGAGGACGCGAGCGTCTTCAGCGACGAAGGGCTCGCCGACTACGAGGTGGTCGTCTTCCTGTCCACCACCGGCGACGTGCTGGACGAGCCGCAGCAGGCCGCGTTCGAGCGCTACATCCAGGCCGGCGGCGGCTACGCCGGCATCCACGCGGCGTCCGACACGGAGTACGAGTGGCCGTGGTACGGCGAGCTCGTCGGCGCCTACTTCAACTCGCACCCGCAGAACCAGGACGCCACCGTCAAGGTCGAGGACCACGACCACGCCTCGACCGCGCACCTGCCGCAGCGGTGGGACCGGTTCGACGAGTGGTACAACTACCGCTCGAACCCCCGTGACGAGGTGCACGTCCTCGCCTCCCTGGACGAGACGAGCTACGACGCGGGGACGGGCGCCATGGGCGCCGACCACCCGATCGCCTGGTGCCAGGCCTACGACGGGGGCCGGTCCTGGTACACGGGCGGCGGCCACACCGACGCCTCGTACACCGAGCCCGAGTTCGTCGAGCACCTGCTGGGCGGTCTGCAGACGGCGGCCGGGGTCGTCGACTCGGACTGCAACGCGACGCAGAGCGACAGCTACGAGATGGTGCCGCTCGACGAGGACACCGCCAACCCGATGATGCTGGACGTGGCCGACGACGGCACCGTCTTCTACGTCGAGCGGGACGGGCGGGTCCAGACGATCGACCCGGAGTCGAACACGACCAGCACCGCGATGACGCTGCCGGTCACCCAGTCCAACGAGGACGGGCTGACCGGGGTGGTGCTCGACCCGGACTTTGCGACGAACGGGTGGGTCTACCTGTTCTGGTCGCCGCAGGACGTCGGTGACGACGGCCCGCACAACCGGGTCTCCCGGTTCGACTACGACGCGGCCGCCGGCACGATCGACCGGGCGTCCGAGGAGACCGTGCTGATCATCCCGACGCAGCGTCAGACCTGCTGCCACGCGGGCGGCGACATGGTCTTCGACGGCGACGGCAACCTGTACGTGGCCACGGGCGACAACACCAACCCGTTCGAGTCCCAGGGGTACTCGCCGCTGGACGAGCGGTCGGGGCGGGAGAACTTCGACTCCCAGCGCACGTCGGCCAACAGCAACGACCTGCGCGGCAAGGTCCTGCGGATCACGCCGCAGGACGACGGCTCCTACACGATCCCGGACGGCAACATGTTCGCCCCGGGCACCCAGGACACGCTGCCCGAGATCTACGCCATGGGCTTCCGCAACCCCTTCCGGATCGGCGTCGACCCGGCGAACGACAACGTTCTCGTGGCCGACTACGGCCCGGACGCCGGATCGGCCAGCGCCGCTCGCGGCCCGGCCGGGACCGTCGAGTGGAACGTCGTCAGCGAGCCCGGGTTCTACGGCTGGCCGTACTGCACCGGTGCGAACAGCGACTACCGGGCGTACGACTTCGCCACGGGCCAGTCCGGCGCCGCGTTCGACTGCGCCGGCGGCCCGGTGAACGACTCGCCGAACAACACCGGCATCACGCAGCTGCCCGCCGCCGTGGAGGCGGAGGTCTGGTACGGGTACGCGACCAACCCGCTGTTCCCCGAGATCGGCGGCGGCGGCGCGCCCATGGGCGGCCCGGTCTACTCCTACGACCCGGAGCTGGAGTCGGACACCAAGTGGCCGGCCTACTGGGACGGCAAGGCGCTCTTCGGTGAGTGGAACCAGGGGCGGATGTACTCCTTCCAGCTCGCGGGGGAGCAGCGGGACGACCTGGTCGACATCAACCGGGTCCTGCCCGGGGTCTTCGACCCGAGCGTCGGCTTCGACCGGCCCATGGACTTCGACTTCGGGCCCGACGGCGCCCTGTACGTCGTGGACTGGGGCTCCGGCTTCGGGGGCAACAACGACACCTCGGGCGTGTACCGGGTCGACTACGTGGAGGGCGACCCGACGCCCATCGCCCAGGCGTCCGCCGACGTGACCAACGGCCTGGCACCGCTGACCGTGCAGTTCTCCTCGGAGGGCACCCGGCACCCGGCCGGCGAGTCCCTCACCCTGCAGTGGACCTTCGGCGACGGTTCGGCGCCCAGCACCGAGGCGAACCCGACCCACACGTACACCGAGAACGGCCGGTACACCGCCCAGCTGGTTGCCACCGACGCGGCCGGGAAGACCGGCGTCGCGAACGTGACGATCGTGGTCGGCAACGTCGCCCCGGAGGTGTCGATCACCTTCCCGGAGAACGGCGGCTTCTTCGAGTGGGGCGACCAGGTGCGGTACGAGATCGAGGTCGACGACCCGGACGGCGAGGTCGCCTGCGAGGACGTCAAGCTGTTCACCTCGCTCGGGCACGACTCCCACGCCCACCCGTTCGACGAGCTGACCGGCTGCGAGGGCGTCATCCAGACGGCCCGGGACGAGGGCCACGGCATCGAGTCGAACATCTTCTGGGTGATCGAGGGCTTCTACACCGACGACGGCGGCGCGGCCGGCGCACCGCTGACGGCGACCGACCTCCAGGTGCTGCAGCCCAAGCTGGTCCAGTCGGAGTTCTTCACCGGTACCGGTCGCGTGGACGGCATCGGCGAGGGAGCGGGTGACCCGGGCGTCCAGATCGAGGAGACCGGCGACACCGCCGGCGGCGGCCAGAACATCGGGTACATCGAGCCCGGCGACTACTGGGCGCACGAGCCCGTGAGCCTGGTGAACGTCGACGAGATCTCGCTGCGTGCGGCCTCCGGGGGCGGCGGCGGTGAGCTGTCGCTGCGCTGGGACGCACCCGACGGCCCGGAGATCGGCCGGATCACGGTGCCCGACACGGGCGGCTGGCAGCAGTACACCGACGTCGCCACCGCGCTGACGGACGTCCCGTCCGGCTCGGGATCGCTCCACTTCGTCCTGCTCTCCGGCGGGGTCAACGCCAACTGGATGGAGATCGAGGGCCGCGGGGTGACCGACAACGAGCGGCCCGAGGTCACGCTGACGGTCGACCCGGTCGCGGGCGACGCGCCCCTGACCGTCACCGCGACGGCGGAGGCCACCGACCCGGACGGTTCGGGCGACCTGACCTACGCCTGGGACGCCGGGCTCGGTGACGGGTTCGTCGACGGCACCCCGTCGTTCGAGCACACCTACGAGGAGCCGGGGACCTACCGCCTCCAGGTGCGCGTCACCGACGAGGGCGGCGCCTACGCCGTCGAGTACGTCATGGTCGAGGTCACCGGGGTCGTCCCGGAGCCGGACCTGTGCCTGTCGGGCCGCTCGGACGACTTCCTCGGGGACGACGTCGACCCGGACCGCTGGACCGTGCTCGACCGCAACCAGGACCTGCGGGTCGCCGACGGGACGCTCACGATCCCGGCGACCGCCGCGGACTTCTACGGGACGGGCAACTCCACGGTCCCGAACATCGTCCTGCAGGACCTGCCGGACGGCCCGTTCACGGCGACGGCGAAGGTGACCGTGCCGGCCTACGCGCAGTACCAGCAGGCCGGCCTGGTGGTCTACGGCGACGCCGACAACTACGCGAAGATGGTGATCCAGGGGCGCTCGGCGCCCGCCGACCCGGCCACCCGCATCTTCCAGTACATCCGTGAGGAGGACGGCGCGCCGAACGAGGTCGGGGACTCCAACACCGCGGCTCTCGGGCAGGCGTACCCGGACACGGTGTACGTGCGACTGGCCAGCAGCGACGGCGAGGACCTGACGGCCTCGTACTCGTCGGACGGCGTGGACTTCACGGCCATGCCGCAGACCAAGTCGCTGTCGGGCATCGACGACCCGCGGATCGGGCTCTTCGCGCTCGCGGGCGCCGGCTCGGCCGCCGCCGTCGTGGACGCCGAGTTCGACTGGTTCCACATCACCCCGGACGACACGGCCGAGGCACCCGGCACCGACGACGAGTTCGACGGGGACGGCCTGGACGGCTGCCGCTGGGACGTCGTCCGCCCCGACCCCACGGGCTACCGGGTGACCGGTGGCGCGCTGGAGATCGACACGACGGCCACGGACATCTACACGGAGAACAACACCGGCACGCCGAACATCGTCGTGCAGGACCTGCCGGACGACGACTGGACCGTGGAGACCGTGGTCGACGGGTCCGACTTCGACCAGCAGTACCAGCAGGGCGGCCTCATCGTGTACGGGGACGACGACAACTACGTCAAGCTCGACCTCGTGACCGACAACGCGGCGGGGGCGGCCGTCGCACAGCGGCTCGAGCTGCGCAGCGAGGTCGACGCCGTGGTGCAGGACCCGCAGCCGAACGTGAACGAGCTGACCTCGGGCACGTGGCACCTGCGGCTCTCGAAGGAGGGTTCGACCTTCACCGGCTCGTACAGCGCCGACGGTGAGGACTGGACCGCCATCGACGGTTCCGTGACCCATGACGGGCTGCAGGACGCCCGGGTGGGGCTCTACGCGCTCGGCGCCTCCCAGCAGTCGGTGGCCACGGCGTCGTTCGGCCACTTCCGGGTGGTCGGCGCCGCTGAGCCGCTCGAGGTGAGCGGCACCGTGTCGCCGGCCGAGCCGGACGGCCCGGACGGGCAGTGGCTCGGGCCGGTGACGGTCACCGTCGAGGCCACGGGCGGCCCGGCCGGCGCCACGGTGTACCGGGAGGTCAACGTCGACGACGGCGGCTGGACCGAGTACACGGCTCCGGTCGAGGTCTCGGGGTCCGGCGCCCACACCGTCCAGGTGCGGGCGTCCGCGGACGGCGAGACCGTCGTCGGCGAGACCCTCCGGTTCACGATCGCGCAGCCCGCGCTCGACGAGGCGACACCCGCGGTCGAGATCGTCCAGCCGACGTGCGCCTACGACCGGTCCGGCGACGAGGTCGTCACCGGCGGTGCGCTCGTCACCGCCGAGGTCGAGGGCGTGCGGTCCTACGTCGTGCGGGAGTGGGTCGACGGCGCCGCCGGTGACCTCGTGACCGACCTCGACGATCTCGCGCCAGGCAGGTACCGGGTCGCGGCCCGGCCCGCCGACGGGTACGCCCTCGTCGCCGAGGGCGGCTGGAGGCTCAACGCCAGCGGGCTCGCCGTGCTCTTCGTGACGATCGAGGAGCCCGAGTGCCCCGACCCGAACACGCCGGACGTCGTGGTGACCGCGGCGACGTGCGACGCCGGTGGGTCGATCGACCCGGTCACGCTGCCGGGCGTCCGCAGCTACGCCGTGGACCGCTGGGTCGGCGGCAAGGCGAAGGGCAAGGTGCGTGACCTGGCGGACGTGGCCCCGGGCGACTACCGCGTGACCGCATCGCCGAGCCCGCGGACGAAGCTGACCGTGACCGGGGACTGGAAGCTCGAACGCTCCGGCAAGGCCGTCGTGATCGTGACGGTCGAGGACGGGTGCGACACGGACCAGGAGGCCAGGTGAGGTCCTGACGGCAGGGTCGGTGACCACCGGCCCGCACCCTCGGCACGGGGGAGCCATACCTTCCCCGTGCCGAGGGCCCTTCCGGGCCGCGGCCCCTGAAACGAGAGGGACGGACATGCAGAGGTTCACACGCCTCGGAGCGACGCTGGCGCTGGGGCTGGCGCTCGTCGTCGGGCCCCTCGCCGCGGCGCCGGCGTCGGCGCACGGCGGCAAGATCGACATCGAGCTCGGCACGGACGGCGCCGGCGGTATCTCCGCGTCACTGGTCTGGGCAGGCGACCAGCACCCCGTCGAGGAGTCGGCCGTGGTGGTGGTCCGGGCGGTCTCCGACGCCGGTGACGAGGTAGGACCGATCACCCTCGTCTCGGCGTCCGAGGGCGTCGGCTGGTACCGCTCCGAGACCGCGGTGCTGGACGAGGGGCACTGGACCGTGACCGCGCAGGTCAAGGAGCCGAAGAAGGCGAAGGTCGAGACCGAGGTCGACGTGGTCGCGCCGCCGGCCACGGAGGAGTCCGACACGGAGCAGGCCGACGCGGAGGAGTCGGACGCCGGGGCCGACCCCGCGACCGGGGAGGACACCGACGGGGCAGCCGCGGCGGACGGTGCCGATGGTGCCGACGGGGACAGCGCCGCCTCGGGAGCCGCGGACGGCGCACCCGCGTCGGCCGGCGTGCCGGGATGGACCCTCTGGGTGCTGGGCGCACTCCTGGCCGCAGGGGCGGTGACCGCCGTCGTCCTGCGCCGGCGCGCGCCGTAGACCGAATACCGAAGACCACGACCGGCAGCGCCGGATCGTTCCGCACAGGAGGAAAACATGGCACGACCCATCACCCTGTTCACCGGCCAGTGGGCCGATCTACCGCTCGAGGAGGTCGCACGCCTCGCGTCGGAGTGGGGCTACGACGGGCTCGAGCTCGCCTGCTGGGGCGACCACCTCGACCCGTGGCGCTGGGACGACGACGAGTACGTCGCCGGCCGCCTCGAGCTGCTGGAGCGGCACGGCCTCAAGGTGTGGGCGATCTCCAACCACCTCAAGGGCCAGGCCGTCTGCGACGACCCCATCGACCAGCGCCACCGCGACATCGTCTCCGACCGCGTGTGGGGGGACGGCGACCCCGAGGGCGTGCGGCAGCGTGCCGCCGAGGAGATGAAGAACACCGCACGGCTGGCCGCCAAGCTCGGCGTCCGGACCGTCGTCGGGTTCACCGGCTCCGCGATCTGGAAGTACGTGGCGATGTTCCCGCCGGTCTCCGACGCCGCGATCGAGGCCGGGTACCAGGACTTCGCCGACCGCTGGAACCCCATCCTCGACGTGTTCGACGAGGTGGGGGTCAAGTTCGCCCACGAGGTGCACCCCAGCGAGATCGCCTACGACTACTGGACCACCGTCCGGACGCTCGAGGCGATCGGCCACCGCGAGGCCTTCGGGCTGAACTGGGACCCCAGCCACATGGTGTGGCAGGACCTGGACCCGGTCAGCTTCCTGTGGGACTTCAAGGACCGGATCTACCACGTCGACTGCAAGGACACGAAGAAGCGCATGACGAACGGCCGCAACGGCCGCATGTCGTCGCACCTGCCGTGGGCGGACCCCCGCCGCGGCTGGGACTTCGTGTCGACCGGGCACGGCGACGTCCCGTGGGAGGACGCCTTCCGCATGCTCAACACCATCGGCTACGACGGCCCCATCTCCGTGGAGTGGGAGGACGCCGGCATGGACCGCCTCGTCGGCGCCCCCGAAGCACTCCAGTTCGTGCGCTCCCACGCGTACGACGCGCCGGACTCAGCGTTCGACGCCGCCTTCTCGACCCGCTGAACCTCGCGCGCCCACCGGCGCGCAGACAGGGAGACAGAGCACCAGGTACCCGCACCACACCGGCGTCGCCGTACGGCGCCGGACCTGCAGGAAGACCGGGCCCCGGACGAATGGGATGCGCACGAGGCCCGGCCGGTGTGAACAACTCGACGAGGAGCTGCATCACAAGATGAAGAGTATCGAGACGCGCTCTCACGCGCGCCAAAAGAGAACGTTCGCGGCGCTCGCGGCGGCCGCCCTGGTCGGCACGGCGCTCGTCGCCGGTCCGACGGCGGCCGCCCACCCCGGGCACGACGGGCACGACGACGAGACCTCCGCGGCCGACACCGACTGGGCCAACTACGAGAAGGTCCTGCTCACCAAGGACGTCGGCGAGCCGATCGACATGGCGGTCCTGCCCGACCTCCGCGTGCTGCACACGGCGCGCAACGGCGAGGTACGGGTGACCGACCCCGCGACCGGCGTCACCAACGTGACCAACACCCTCGACGTCTACTCCAACTCGGAGGACGGCCTGCAGGGCATCGCCCTGGCGCCCGACTTCGAGGAGAGCAACGAGGTCTACCTCGTGTACGCGCCCCGGGACGCCGACGGCGACGGCGTGACGGACACGCCGTCGGGCAACGCGCCCAACACCCTGCCCGCGGGCGAGGACGCGAGCTACTGGGACCAGTGGGTGGGCGTGAACCGCCTGGCCAAGTTCACCTGGACCGGCGACGAGCTCGACCCCGCGTCCGAGCAGCCGATCCTCGACATCGAGGTGCAGCGCGGCCAGTGCTGCCACGTCGGCGCCGACATCGACTTCGACGCCGAGGGCAACCTCTACCTGTCGAGCGGTGACAACACCCCGGCCGGCACGCCGGGCGCCAACGGCTACGCCCCCAACAACGACGCGCCGAACATGAACCCGGGCTTCGACGCGCGGCGCGGTGCGGGCAGCACCAACGACCTGCGGGGCAAGATCCTGCGGATCGACGTCAAGGACGAGATCCCGGCCGGCGCCCCGCCGGGCGAGGGCAGCACGTACGACATCCCCGAGGGCAACCTGTTCGCCCCGGGCACCGAGGCCACGCGTCCCGAGATCTTCGTGATGGGTGTGCGCAACCCGTTCCGCATCGAGGTCGACCCCGAGACCAACTCCCTGACCTGGGGCGACTACGGGCCCGACGCCGGCGCCGCGAACGCGGACCGCGGGCCCATGGGCTACGTGGAGTGGAACGCCGTGGGGCTCGACGACCCGCACAACGCCGGCTGGCCCTACTGCCACGGCCCGAACGCGGCCTACAACGAGTGGAACTTCGAGACCGCCACCCCGCGCGAGTTCTTCGACTGCGATGCGCCCGTCAACAACTCCCGCTGGAACACGGGTCTGACCGACCTGCCCCCGTCGCGGGCGGCCACGCTGTACTACGGCGACCAGCCGGGCCAGCAGCCGCGTGACGAGCTCGTCAACTTCGGCACGGGCAGCGGCCAGGCGCCCATGGGCGGCCCGGTCTACCACTACGACGCCGACAGCACGGCGCCCGGCAAGCTCCCGGAGTACTGGGACGGCAAGGCGTTCTTCGGCGAGTTCTCCCAGGACTACCTCGCCGCGTTCAGCGTGGACTGGTCCACGTTCGAGGTCGGCGAGATCGAGGACTTCCTGCCCAACACGGCCCTGACCGCCGCGGGCATGCCGATCAACGACAACCCGATCGACCTCGAGTTCGGCCCGGACGGGTCGCTCTACGTCCTGGAGTACGGCGACGGCTTCTTCCGGCAGAACCCGGACTCCGGGCTCTACCGGATCGACTACGCCGAGGGCAACAAGGCGCCGCAGGCCGTGTTCACGGCCACCCCGGAGTCGTCCCCGTCCGCGCCGGTGGAGGTCGAGTTCGACGCGACGGGCTCCAGCGACCCGGACGGCGACACGCTCACGTACGAGTGGGACGTCGACGGTGACGGCACCTTCGACCTGACCGGACCCGAGGTCACCCACACCTACACGGAGCTCGGCGTCTACACCGCGCGCCTGCGGGTCACCGACGAGAGCGGCAAGCGCACCCTGACCTCCACGTCGATCAGCGTCGGCAACGAGGCACCCGAGATCGACGTCAGCTTCCCGGCCGACGGCGGGTTCTTCGAGTGGGGCGACGAGGTGGCCTTCGAGGTGACCACGAGCGACGCCGAGGACGGCACCGAGACGGTGTGCGAGCGGGTCGCCTGGTCGTACGGCCTGGGCCACGACGAGCACGCGCACCCCGAGGTCTCGGGCACGGGCTGCACGGGTGTGTTCCCGACCGACCCCAACTCCCCTGAGCACGGCGCCGGCGCGCTCCTGTACGGCGCCGTCGTCATCACCTACACCGACGGCGGGGCCAACGGCCTGCCGCCCGCCGCGAGCGAGGCGACCCTGCGCCTGAACCCGAAGCTGCAGCAGGCGGAGCACGGGACGCTCAAGGGCGTCGAGGTGGTCCCGGACGAGGCGGCCTCGGCCGGCGCGTACGTGACCGGCCTGGGCAAGAAGGACTCGATCGCCCTGCAGCGGGTGAGCCTGTCCGGGATCGACGGCGCGACCGCCACGGTCCGCGGCAAGGGTGAGCTCCAGCTCCGCTGGGGATCGCCCACCGCCAAGCCGTTCGCCAAGGCGAAGGTGAAGAAGGGGAGCGCCTGGCGCGACGTCGACCTGTCGTTCCGCGACAACGACCGCACGGGAACGCTCTACATCACGGCGACGGGCACGCTCGACGTCGACGCGATCACGATGACCGGCGAGGGCGTGGGCACGCCCCCGGCCGCAGCACAGGACTCGACCGGCCCGACCGGGGCCGCTCGGACAGAAGGAGAGCAGTGATGGAATCACGCACTGACGTCAACCGCAGGAACTTTCTGAGGCTTGCCGGCGGCACCGTGGCCGTGGGTGCGGCAACGCTGGCCGGTGCCGGTCTCGCGGGCAGCGCTGCCGCGGCGACGTTCGCCCCGGCCGCCCCCGCGGCGGCCGCCGCGGGCAAGGGCGGGGGCCGTGTGCTCGTGCCCGCGGGTCACATCGGCATCCAGCTGTACTCGATCAGGGACAAGGTCTCGTCGCTCGGCTTCCGCACCGTGTTCGAGCGGCTGGCCGACATGGGCTACGCCGAGGTCGAGTTCGCCGGCTACACGCAGGGCCAGGTCGGGGCGATCACGCCGGAGCAGATCCGGCAGCTCCTCGACGACAACGGCCTGAAGGCCGTGGGCTCCCACCGTGGCATCTCGGACTTCGCCAACAACATGGAGCAGGAGCTCGACATCGCCGAGACCCTGGGCATGGAGCACGTCGGCACCGCGCAGGCTCCGACGAACAACCGCACGGTCGCCGGCTACCTCGCCGCCGCCGAGCAGTTCAACGGCTTCGGGGCGGCGGCGCGCGCCCGCGGCCTGAAGTTCTACCAGCACAACCACGACGGCGAGTTCAGCTTCGCCACCGACAACCCGGACGTCCGGCTCTACGACGTCTTCTACGACAACACCGACCCGCGCAAGGTCTTCCTCGAGATGGACGTCTACTGGGCGTTCGTGGGCAAGCACCGCTACCCGGGCTTCGAGCCGGTGGACTACGTCAAGCGCAACCCGCACCGCTACCCGCTCCTGCACCTCAAGGACGGCGACGCGAACCCCGCCAACACCGGGGGCTACGACATCGTGGAGTTCGGCGCCGGCGACCTGCCGTACACCGAGTTCCTGTCCGCGCTCCAGGGCTCCGGACGGCGGCACGGCATCTGGGAGCAGGACAACGCCGGCACGGTGGCCGCGCCGGGCTTCCCGGTCGACTCGTTCGGCAACGCCGAGCGTTCCTACGTCGAGATCCGGTCGCTGCGCGCCAAGCGCTGCTGATCCGGCGCTTGCAGCAGGGTGAGTGAGGTGTGGCCGACGCCGGAGGGCGTCGGCCACACCTTTCTGTTGTTGCACCCCGGCGGCTCGGCTCGGGCCGGCTAGGGGCGGGTGCGGAGCAGCACGAGGTCGTGGTGGTCCTGGTCGCCCACCCGGTTGGTGCGCTCGCCGACCGCCTCGAAACCGCTCTTGCGGTAGAAGGCCTGGGCGCGCGCGTTGGCCTTGTTCGTGGCGAGCCAGAACGGGAGACCGGCGCCGAGCTCGGCGGCGGCGTCGACCGCGCCCCGCATGAGGGCTGCGGCGACCCCGCCGCCCAGGACGTCCGGGTGCACGTAGATCTTGGACAGCTCCACGTACGGGGCCTCGCACCCGGTCGCCGCATGGATGGCCTCGATCTCCGCCGCGCTGCCGGGCGCGCCGCGGACCAGGAGCGCGTAGCCGAGCAGCCGGTCGCCGTCGTCGTGCACGATCAGCGCGTGCTCGGGGCTGGTGACCCATGTGCGGAAGTGGGCCGGCGTCAGCTTGTGCGCGATGTGCGCGGCCATGTCGGCGGGCAGCGTGCCCGGCGGGCACGCCAGGGGAAAGGTCAGGGCGGCGAGCCACGCGACCTCGGCCGCGTCGTCCGCGGTCGCCCTGCGGACGAGGCCGGGTGGCGCCGGGCGGCCGGCTGCGGCTGTGGCTGTGGTGCGCGGCGCTGTCTCGTGCTCAGGTGTCACGGCACGAACGTAGTACGCGGGCCTGGCGCGCGGCCTGGAGGCCTGCCCGAGGTGCGGTCGACGAAAAGGCCGGTGTGTGACCGGGCAACGAACGGCCGTCGACGTGCGCACGACGGGAACCTGTGCGCCAAGTGGCGTGGCCCCGGTCACAAGAGCCGTTCCGCATTCGTTCACGGCTGGTTAAAACGACCTCTGACCTGCGGAAATGCAATGTGCTCCAGGCCACCTCGGCCGAGTTGGCGCGTACGCGGGATCGTGTGTAATGTTCTCCAGGTCAGCCCGACGGGCAGACGGACACCGGGTAGGAAACGAACCGAGTGGCCGCGCCGGGGCTGAAACCCACATCGCAGGATCGAGGAACTTTGTGTTCCCCGTTATCGGGTGGGTCGCCATTTTCGGCAGGCAGGTTGCAATTCCTTCTGGTTCTGAGAAGCGGAAGCGAATTTGATCGGCCGAAAGAATCTGGTAAGCTAGAGGAACTGCCCCGGACAGGGAAGCGAAACAGTAGGAATCGTGACTCTGACGGTGTGCGTCGGTTGTTTGAGAACTCAACAGTGTGCTTGATAGTCAATGCCAATCATTTGACTCTCAGCGTTTCAGGTCGCATCACCATTCGGTGATGGGCGGGGATGGTGGGGGTCGTTTTTTGGATCGGATTGAAACCAGTTTGGTTTTGGTCTGGCCAGTATCATTGTTCGCACCCACCTGGTGGGTGTGGATGTTTCTCTTTTACGGAGAGTTTGATCCTGGCTCAGGACGAACGCTGGTGGCGTGCTTAACACATGCAAGTCGAACGGTGAAGCCCAGCTTGCTGGGTGGATCAGTGGCGAACGGGTGAGTAACACGTGAGCAACCTGCCCTCCACTTCGGGATAAGCCTTGGAAACGAGGTCTAATACCGGATACGAGCACTTACCGCATGGTGGGTGTTGGAAAGTTTTTCGGTGGGGGATGGGCTCGCGGCCTATCAGCTTGTTGGTGGGGTAATGGCCTACCAAGGCGTCGACGGGTAGCCGGCCTGAGAGGGCGACCGGCCACACTGGGACTGAGACACGGCCCAGACTCCTACGGGAGGCAGCAGTGGGGAATATTGCACAATGGGCGAAAGCCTGATGCAGCGACGCCACGTGAGGGATGACGGCCTTCGGGTTGTAAACCTCTTTCAGCAGGGAAGAAGCGAGAGTGACGGTACCTGCAGAAGAAGCGCCGGCTAACTACGTGCCAGCAGCCGCGGTAATACGTAGGGCGCAAGCGTTGTCCGGAATTATTGGGCGTAAAGAGCTCGTAGGCGGTCTGTCGCGTCTGGTGTGAAATCCCATGGCTCAACCATGGGCTTGCATCGGGTACGGGCAGACTAGAGTGCTGTAGGGGAGACTGGAATTCCTGGTGTAGCGGTGGAATGCGCAGATATCAGGAGGAACACCGATGGCGAAGGCAGGTCTCTGGGCAGTTACTGACGCTGAGGAGCGAAAGCATGGGGAGCGAACAGGATTAGATACCCTGGTAGTCCATGCCGTAAACGTTGGGCACTAGGTGTGGGGCGGGTTCCACTCGTTCTGTGCCGCAGCTAACGCATTAAGTGCCCCGCCTGGGGAGTACGGCCGCAAGGCTAAAACTCAAAGGAATTGACGGGGGCCCGCACAAGCGGCGGAGCATGCGGATTAATTCGATGCAACGCGAAGAACCTTACCAAGGCTTGACATGTACGAGAAAGCCCCAGAGATGGGGTTCTCTTTGGACACTCGTACACAGGTGGTGCATGGTTGTCGTCAGCTCGTGTCGTGAGATGTTGGGTTAAGTCCCGCAACGAGCGCAACCCTTATCCTATGTTGCCAGCGGGTTATGCCGGGGACTCATGGGAGACTGCCGGGGTCAACTCGGAGGAAGGTGGGGATGACGTCAAATCATCATGCCCCTTATGTCTTGGGCTTCACGCATGCTACAATGGCCGGTACAGAGGGCTGCGATACCGTGAGGTGGAGCGAATCCCAAAAAGCCGGTCTCAGTTCGGATCGGGGTCTGCAACTCGACCCCGTGAAGTCGGAGTCGCTAGTAATCGCAGATCAGCAACGCTGCGGTGAATACGTTCCCGGGCCTTGTACACACCGCCCGTCAAGTCACGAAAGTTGGTAACACCCGAAGCTCACGGCCCAACCCCTTGTGGGAGGGAGTGGTCGAAGGTGGGACTGGCGATTGGGACTAAGTCGTAACAAGGTAGCCGTACCGGAAGGTGCGGCTGGATCACCTCCTTTCTAAGGAGCTCATCTCCACCAGGCCCCGGACACCGGGGACGCCTTGCCGCCCCTTGTGGGTGGTGGTGCTGGTGGCAGAGGCCATGCCCAGGCCGTACGCGTCTGGGGTGGTTGCTCATGGGTGGAACATTGACGAAGAGTCACCTGGTGGTGACTGCTGCTAGTACGCCGACCCCTTGGGGTGGGAAGGAACGTGGTGGTCGTCGCACGGGTTGGCTTGCCAAGCACACTGTTGGGTCCTGAGGCAACCGGCCGCCTCACGTACTGCTGGTCTTGCTCTTCGGAGCGGGCGGGTGGGATGTGAGTGTGGGTTGAGTGTTTCTGGAGGACACGGGTCACTGAGTGGCATACCAGACCAGCCGGCTAGCCGGTGTTGGTGGTTGCGGATTGCTCTGGTGGGTTCGTCCGTTGCTTGAGAACTGCATAGTGGACGCGAGCATCTTTGAATTTTTCCAAGACTGCTCCGTGACGTAACTGATCGGCGGGGTTTACTTCGTCTGGTTGGTGGTCGTGTGAGCATGTGGTCTTGGTTTCTGTGATTGTAGGTTTGCTGAAGTTTTTAAGGGCACATTGGTGGATGCCTTGGCACTAGGAGCCGAAGAAGGACGTTGTAGCCTGCGATAATCCTCGGGGAGTTGGCAGACGAGCTGTGATCCGAGGGTCTCCGAATGGGGGAACCCAGCCGAAGTCATGTTCGGTTACCCGCGCCTGAATGTATAGGGCGTGTGGAGGGAACGTCGGGAAGTGAAACATCTCAGTACCGACAGGAAGAGATATTCCGTGAGTAGTGGCGAGCGAAAGCGGATGAGGCCAAACCGTATGCGTGTCAAGCTGTCAGGCGTTGCGTGTGCGGGGTTGTGGGACCTTCCGGGAGAATCTGACAGTTTTCCGGCCAGTAAGAAAGTCGTGTCATAGTCGAACCGGGTTGAATACCGGACCGTAGTGGGTGGGAGTCCCGTAGACGAAATGGTGCGGCCTGGTGGAGGGGATCCCAAGTAGCACGGGGCCCGTGAAATCTCGTGTGAATCTGGCAAGACCACTTGCTAAGCCTAAATACTACCTAGTGACCGATAGCGGACAAGTACCGTGAGGGAAAGGTGAAAAGTACCCCGGGAGGGGAGTGAAATAGTACCTGAAACCGTGTGCCTACAATCCGTCGGAGCCTCCTTGGTAGGGGTGACGGCGTGCCTTTTGAAGAATGAGCCTGCGAGTTAGTGCTCGGTGGCGAGGTTAACCCGTGTGGGGTATCCGTAGCGAAAGCGAGTCCGAATAGGGCGTCCATAGTCGCCGGGTCTAGACCCGAAGCGAAGTGATCTAGCCATGGGCAGGTTGAAGCGCCGGTAAGACGGCGTGGAGGACCGAACCCACCAGGGTTGAAAACCTGGGGGATGACCTGTGGTTAGGGGTGAAAGGCCAATCAAACTTCGTGATAGCTGGTTCTCCCCGAAATGCATTTAGGTGCAGCGTCGCGTGTTTCTTGCCGGAGGTAGAGCTACTGGATGGCTAATGGGCCTCACCAGGTTACTGACGTCAGCCAAACTCCGAATGCCGGTAAGTGCAAGCGCGGCAGTGAGACTGCGGGGGATAAGCTCCGTGGTCGAGAGGGAAACAGCCCAGATCACCGGCTAAGGCCCCTAAGCGTGTGCTCAGTGGGAAAGGATGTGGAGTTGCACAGACAACCAGGAGGTTGGCTTAGAAGCAGCCACCCTTGAAAGAGTGCGTAATAGCTCACTGGTCAAGTGATTCCGCGCCGACAATGTAGCGGGGCTCAAGCACACCGCCGAAGCCGTGGCACTCACATTGCGTTTGATCGCAAGCCCAGCATGCGCCCTTGTGGTGTGTGTTCAGGTGTGTGGGTGGGTAGGGGAGCGTCGTGTGGGCAGTGAAGTCGCAGGGTGACCTAGCGGTGGAGCCTACACGAGTGAGAATGCAGGCATGAGTAGCGAATGACGGGTGTGAATCCCGTCCGCCGAATGACCAAGGGTTCCAGGGCCAGGTTCATCCGCCCTGGGTAAGTCGGGACCTAAGGCGAGGCCGACAGGCGTAGTCGATGGACAAGGAGTTGATATTCTCCTACCGGCGAAGTACCGCCCATACCGAGCCCGGTGATACTAACCATCCCGAGCCCACACCGTCCTCTTCGGAGGGCATCGTGGGGGAGGCGTGGGACCTGATCCGGTAGTAGGTAAGCGTGTTAACAGGGGTGACGCAGGAAGGTAGCCAGGCGTGGCGATGGTTGTCCACGTCCAAGGTTGTAGCCCGACACCTAGGCAAATCCGGGTGTCATATGAGGGTGAGAGCTGATAGTGACCGTGTATGCGGGAATCTGGTGATCCTATGCTGCCTAGAAAAGCCTCGACGCGAGGGACTAGCCGCCCGTACCCTAAACCGACTCAGGTGGTCAGGTAGAGAATACTAAGGCGATCGAGAGAATCGTGGTTAAGGAACTCGGCAAAATGCCCCCGTAACTTCGGGAGAAGGGGGGCCTGAACCGTTAACCCACTTGCTGGGGGACGCGGGGAGGGCCGCAGAGACCAGGGAGAAGCGACTGTTTACTAAAAACACAGGTCCGTGCGAAGTCGCAAGACGATGTATACGGACTGACGCCTGCCCGGTGCTGGAAGGTTAAGAGGACGGGTTAGCTTCGGCGAAGCCCAGAATTTAAGCCCCAGTAAACGGCGGTGGTAACTATAACCATCCTAAGGTAGCGAAATTCCTTGTCGGGTAAGTTCCGACCTGCACGAATGGCGTAACGACTTCTCCGCTGTCTCAACCGCGAACTCGGCGAAATTGCACTACGAGTAAAGATGCTCGTTACGCGCAGCAGGACGGAAAGACCCCGGGACCTTTACTATAGCTTGGTATTGGTGTTCGGTGCGGTTTGTGTAGGATAGGTGGGAGACTGTGAAGCTCGGCCGCCAGGTCGGGTGGAGTCATTGTTGAAATACCACTCTGATCGCTTCGGATGTCTAACCTCGGTCCGTAATCCGGATCAGGGACAGTGCCTGGTGGGTAGTTTAACTGGGGCGGTTGCCTCCTAAAATGTAACGGAGGCGCTCAAAGGTTCCCTCAGCCTGGTTGGTAATCAGGTGTCGAGTGCAAGTGCACAAGGGAGCTTGACTGTGAGACCGACAGGTCGAGCAGGGACGAAAGTCGGAACTAGTGATCCGGCGGTGGCTTGTGGAAGCGCCGTCGCTCAACGGATAAAAGGTACCCCGGGGATAACAGGCTGATCTTGCCCAAGAGTCCATATCGACGGCATGGTTTGGCACCTCGATGTCGGCTCGTCGCATCCTGGGGCTGGAGTAGGTCCCAAGGGTTGGGCTGTTCGCCCATTAAAGCGGTACGCGAGCTGGGTTTAGAACGTCGTGAGACAGTTCGGTCCCTATCCGCTGCGCGCGCAGGAAACTTGAGAAGGGCTGTCCCTAGTACGAGAGGACCGGGACGGACGAACCTCTGGTGTGCCAGTTGTTCCGCCAGGAGCATGGCTGGTTGGCTACGTTCGGAAGGGATAACCGCTGAAAGCATCTAAGCGGGAAGCCTGCTTCGAGATGAGGTTTCCATACACCTTGTGTGTGAGAGGCACCCAGCAGACCACTGGGTTGATAGGCCGGATGTGGAAGCAGGGACTGAAGACCTGTGGAGCTGACCGGTACTAACCTGCCGATAACTTCATCACCACACTCACACGAGCTAAAAATTAAGTTCATTGCGTGTCGCGTCCACTATGCGGTTCCCGAGTCACGGGCACCAACCCCCTCAACCACTACTGGCTTCATCGCCGGCGGGTGGCTTGAGGCAGGGGTTGCCTGGTTCTCGATAGGGTTACGGTGGTCATAGCGTGGGGGAAACGCCCGGTCCCATTCCGAACCCGGAAGCTTAGCCCTACAGCGCCGATGGTACTGCCCTGGTGACGGGGTGGGAGAGTAGGACGCCGCCGGACAACCATTCCCAGCAGGGGGTGGGAGCAGGTCGCAACAGCGACCACGCTCCCACCCCCTTCTGCATTTCCCGGGGAAGATTTCACACCTGGCGGCCAGAGATCCGGGCGATCGAATCGGCGTCCGGCGACTAGACTGGCGGCCATGTCCACCATCTCCCGTGACGAGGTCGCGCGCGTGGCTGCGCTGGCACGGATCGATCTGCGAACGGACGAGGTCGACCGCCTCGCCGGCGAGCTCGACGTGATCGTCGAGTCCGTCGCTCGCATCAGCGAGGTCGCCACCGCAGACGTGCCCGCCACGAGCCACCCCCTCCCGCTGACGAACGTGTTCCGAGACGACGTGCCCGAGGCCCCGCTGCCGGTCGAGGACGTCCTGGCCGGAGCCCCGCAGCAGGAGAACGGCCGGTTCGCGGTCCCGCAGATCCTTGGCGAAGAGTGAGATGGGTACCAGCGACATGACGAACGACATCACCCGGCTCAGCGCGTCCGACCTCGCGTCCGCGCTGCGCGACAAGACCATCACCAGCGTCGAGGCCACGCAGGCCCACCTGGACCGGATCGCCGCCGTCGACGGCGACCTGCACGCGTTCCTGCACGTCTCCTCCGCCGAGGCGCTGGCGACGGCCGCCGAGGTCGACGCGAAGCGCGCCGCCGGCGAGGAGCTGCACCCGCTCGCGGGCGTGCCCATCGCGGTCAAGGACGTCGTGGTGACCAAGGGCCTGCCCACCACCGCGGGGTCGAAGATCCTCGAGAACTGGGTCCCGCCGTACGACGCGACCCTCGTGGAGCGCATCAAGGCCGCGGGCCTGCCGATCCTCGGCAAGACCAACATGGACGAGTTCGCCATGGGCTCCTCGACGGAGCACTCGGCGTTCGGCAACACCAAGAACCCGTGGGACCTCGACCGCATCCCCGGCGGGTCCGGCGGTGGCTCCGCCGCCGCGGTGGCCGGCTTCGAGGCCCCCCTGGCGATCGGCACCGACACCGGCGGCTCGATCCGCCAGCCCGGCGCCGTCACCGGCACCGTCGGCGTCAAGCCCACCTACGGTGGCGTCTCCCGCTACGGCCTGATCGCCATGGCGTCGTCGCTCGACCAGGCCGGCCCCGTGACGCGCACCGTGCTCGACGCCGCGCTGCTGCACGAGCTCATCGGCGGGTACGACCACCACGACTCGACGTCGATCAACGAGCCGGTCCCCGGCGTCGTCGCCGCCGCGGAGCTGGGCGCGAAGGGCGACCTCAAGGGCCTGCGCGTCGGCGTCGTCAAGGAGCTCTCGGGCGAGGGCTACCAGGCCGGCGTGTCCGCCCGCTTCGAGGAGTCGCTCGACCAGCTCCGCGCGCTCGGTGCCGAGATCGTCGAGGTCTCGTGCCCCAGCTTCACGCACGCGCTCGACGCGTACTACCTGATCATGCCCGCCGAGGCGTCCAGCAACCTGGCCAAGTTCGACGGCATGCGCTTCGGCCTGCGCGTCGAGCCGGCCGAGGGCCCCGTCACCGCGGAGCGCGTCATGGGCGCCACCCGTGGCGCGGGCTTCGGCGACGAGGTCAAGCGCCGCGTCATCCTCGGCACGTACGCCCTGTCCGCCGGGTACTACGACGCCTACTACGGCAGCGCGCAGAAGGTCCGCACGCTGATCCAGCGCGACTTCGCCGCCGCGTTCGAGCAGGCCGACGTGCTGGTCTCGCCCACGGCGCCGACCACGGCGTTCAAGTTCGGCGAGAAGCTCGACGACCCGCTGGCGATGTACCTCAACGACGTCGCCACGATCCCGGCCAACCTCGCGGGCGTGCCCGGCATGTCGCTGCCCAACGGCCTGTCCGACGACGGCCTCCCGGTCGGCTTCCAGATCCTCGCCCCCGCCAAGGCCGACGACCGCCTGTACCGCGTCGGCGCCGCCCTCGAGGCGGCCCTCGAGAGCGGCTGGGGCGGCCCCCTCCTGAACCAGGCACCCGAACTCAAGACCACGGAGCTCGCCCGATGACCGCACCGTCGACCGCCACGGCCACGAGCCTGGTCGCCTACGAGGACGCCGTCCGCCGCTACGACCCGGTGCTGGGCATCGAGGTGCACGTGGAGCTCGGCACGCTGACCAAGATGTTCTGCGCGGCCGAGGTCGAGTACGGCGGCGAGCCCAACACGCAGGTGACCCCGGTGAGCCTCGGGCTGCCGGGCGCGCTGCCGGTCGTGAACGGCAAGGCCGTCGAGTACGCGATCCGCATCGGCCTCGCGCTGAACTGCAGCATCGCCGAGAGCTGCCGGTTCGCCCGGAAGAACTACTTCTACCCGGACGTCCCGAAGAACTTCCAGACGTCGCAGTACGACGAGCCGATCGCCTACGACGGCTGGATCGACGTCGAGCTGGAGGACGGCGCGGTGTTCCGCGTCGAGATCGAGCGCGCGCACATGGAGGAGGACGCCGGCAAGAACACCCACGTGGGTGGCGCGACCGGCCGCATCCAGGGCGCCGAGTACTCGCTCGTCGACTACAACCGCGCCGGCATCCCGCTGGTGGAGATCGTCACGCGGCCCATCGAGGGCGTCGGCGACCGTGCCCCCGAGGTGGCGCGGGCCTACGTGCAGACGCTGCGCGACATCTTCCGCTCGCTGGGGGTCTCCGAGGCCCGCATGGAGCGCGGCAACGTCCGCGCCGACGTGAACCTGTCGCTGCGGCCCACGCCCGAGTCGCCCCTGGGCACGCGCACCGAGACCAAGAACGTGAACTCGTTCCGCTCGGTCGAGCGCGCCGTCCGCTACGAGGTGTCCCGTCAGGCGGGCGTGCTCGACGCCGGCCTCCCGGTCATCCAGGAGACGCGCCACTTCCACGAGGAGGACGGCACCACGTCGTCGGGCCGCGTGAAGTCGGACGCCGAGGACTACCGCTACTTCCCCGAGCCCGACCTGGTGCCCGTGGCCCCGAGCCGCGAGTGGGTTGAGGAGATCCGGGCGACCCTGCCGGAGCTCCCCGTCGCGCGCCGTCGTCGGCTCCAGGGGGAGTGGGGCTACGCCGACGCCGAGATGCGCGACGTCGTCAACGCCGGCGCGATCGACCTCATCGAGGCGACCGTCGCGGCCGGCACGAGCGCCGCGGGCGCCCGCAAGTGGTGGATGGGCGAGCTCGCCCGTCGTGCCAAGCAGGACGAGGTCTCGCTCGAGGAGCTCTCGGTCGCTCCGGCGCAGATCGCCCAGCTCCAGCAGCTCGTGGAGTCCGGCCGGATCAACGACAAGATCGCCCGCCAGGTGCTCGACGGCGTGCTCGCCGGCGAGGGCGACCCGGAGGCGGTCGTCGCGGCCCGCGGCCTCGAGGTCGTGTCCGACGACGGCGCCCTGCTCACCGCGATCGACGAGGCGCTGGCGGCTCAGCCCGACATCGTCGAGAAGGTCCGCGGCGGCAACCAGGGTCCGGTCGGCGCGATCATCGGCGCCGTCATGAAGGCGACCAAGGGCCAGGCCGACGCCAAGCGGGTCCGCGAGCTCGTGCTGGATCGGATCGCGCAGTGACGGCTCCGGCTGCGAGGGCCGGCCGGTGACCCGCGGCCCCCTGCTGCACGGCGACATGACCCGGCTGCGGCCCATCGAGGCCCGCGACGGGGAGCGTCTCTGGGAGGCGGTGCAGGACCCGGAGGGCACCCGCCTGACGGGTACCACCGCCGTCTTCACGCGCGACCAGATCGACGAGTGGGCGGCCACCGTCAGCGACCGGCCGGGCCGGTACGACTGGGCGATCTGCCCGGGCGCTATGCGGGACGGCAAGCCGGTCAGCGACGAGATGATCGGCGAGATCGTGCTGAACGACCTCGACGAGGCCGTCCGCTCGGCGAACCTGCGGCTCCAGCTCCTGCCGAACTACCGGGGCCGCGGGTACGGCCGGGAGGCCATCGCCGAGGTGCTGCAGTTCGCGTTCGACGGCGCCGAGGGCGAGCCCGGACCGGGCCTGCACCGGGTGAGCCTGGACGTGCTCAGCATCAACCCGCGCGCCCAGGCGCTCTACGAGTCGCTCGGCTTCCGCGAGGAGGGCCGGCTACGGGACGTCTACCGCGACGGCGACACGTGGGCGGACGCCGTCGTCATGAGCATCCTCGAGGACGAGTACCGGGCGCTGCGGGACTGATCCCGCGGGGCCCGGTGCCCTGCCAGTTGCCTCGGCCCGTGCCCCGGCCCCTGCCCCGTCCCGGGTCAGGGGCCGCCCGTGATGTAGGCGGTGAGCTGGTCGCGCTCGGCCTGCACCTCGGCGATGCGGTGCTTGACCACGTCGCCGATGCTCACGATCCCCGTCAGCCGGGCGTCCACGAGCACGGGCACGTGCCGCACCCGGTGCTCCGTCATCACGGGCATGAGCTCGTCGAGCGTGGCGTCGGGGCCGCAGGTGTGCACCGCGGCGGTCATGATCGCCCCGACCGGGCCGTCGAGCACGCCGTCGCCGTCCGAGTGGAGCCGACGCACGACGTCGCGCTCGCTGACGATGCCGTCGACGGTGACGCCGTCGTCGGACACCACGACCGCGCCGATACGGTGCTCGGCGAGGACGGCGAGCAGCTCGCGCACGCTGCGGTCCTGGGAGATGGTCACCACGGAGCCGCCCTTGCGGCGCAGGGCCTCGGTCACGCGCATCGGGAGACCTCCGTCGAGTGCACGGCGGAGACCGCGTCGTTGCGGCCTCCTGACAACGACAGTACGGCACCGGGCGAAATTTCCCCAGGGCTGGGGGTCACCCTGTGGACGCCGTGTGTCGGTCCCGGCGGACCGGAGGTAGCGTGACGAGGCCGTTCGCCCGCATCGCGCACGGCCACCCAGCATCGAAGGAGCTGAACTGTCATGAGTCGTCCCCTGCGCTCCCGGACGTCCACCCACGGCCGCAACATGGCCGGAGCCCGCGCGCTCTGGCGCGCCACCGGCATGGGTTCCGAGGACTTCGGGAAGCCGATCATCGCGATCGCGAACTCGTACACGCAGTTCGTACCGGGGCACGTACACCTCAAGGACATGGGCGACCTCGTGGCGTCCGCCATCAAGGAGGCCGGCGGCGTCGCCAAGGAGTTCAACACCATCGCGGTCGACGACGGCATCGCGATGGGCCACGCCGGCATGCTCTACTCCCTGCCGAGCCGCGACCTGATCGCGGACTCCGTGGAGTACATGGTGCAGGCGCACACCGCGGACGCGCTGGTCTGCATCTCGAACTGCGACAAGATCACGCCCGGCATGCTCAATGCCGCCCTGCGGCTGAACATCCCGGTGATCTTCGTGTCGGGCGGCCCCATGGAGGCCGGCAAGGCGGTCGTGGCGAACGGCGTCGCGAAGACGCCGCTGAACCTGATCAACGCGATCAACTACTCGGCGGACGAGAACGTGGACGACGCCGCGCTCGGCCTGGTCGAGGAGAACGCGTGCCCCACCTGCGGCTCGTGCTCCGGCATGTTCACCGCGAACTCGATGAACTGCCTCACCGAGGCCCTGGGCCTGTCGCTGCCCGGCAACGGCTCGACGCTGGCGACGCACGCCGCCCGCAAGGAGCTGTTCCTGGAGGCCGGCCGCACCATCGTGGACCTGGCCCGCCGGTACTACGAGGACGAGGACGACACGGCCGCGCCCCGCGGGATCGCCACCAAGGCGGCGTTCGCGAACGCGATGGCGCTCGACGTCGCCATGGGCGGCTCGACGAACACCGTGCTGCACGTCCTGGCCGCCGCCCAGGAGGGGGAGGTCGACTTCACGCTGGCCGACATCGAGGACATCAGCCGCCGGGTGCCGTGCCTGTCCAAGGTGGCGCCCAACCACCCGGACTACCACATGGAGGACGTGCACCGGGCGGGCGGCATCCCCGCGCTGCTCGGCGAGCTCGACCGCGGCGGGCTGCTGGACCACGACGTCACCTCGGTGCACACGCCCACGCTGCGCGCGTGGCTCGACGACTGGGACGTCCGCGGCGGCAAGGCCACCGACCGGGCGCTCGGCCTGTTCCACGCCGCGCCGGGCGGCGTGCGCACCACCAAGGCGTTCTCCACGAACAACCAGTGGGAGACGCTGGACACCGACGGCGCGGGCGGCTGCATCCGCGACGTCGAGCACGCGTACACCGTCGAGGGCGGCCTGGCCGTGCTGCGCGGCAACCTCGCCGAGGACGGCGCCGTGTTCAAGACGGCGGGCGTCGACCCCGACGTCTTCCACTTCGTGGGCAAGGCGCTCGTCTGCGAGTCGCAGGACGAGGCCGTCGAGAAGATCCTGACCAAGCAGGTCGAGCCGGGCCACGTCGTCGTCGTGCGCTACGAGGGTCCCGCCGGCGGGCCGGGCATGCAGGAGATGCTCTACCCGACGTCGTACATCAAGGGCCGCGGCCTGGGGAAGGTCGTCGCGCTGATCACCGACGGCCGGTTCTCCGGCGGGTCCAGCGGCATCTCCGTGGGGCACGTCTCCCCGGAGGCGGCGGCGGGCGGCACCATCGGCCTGGTCGAGGACGGCGACGAGATCGAGATCGACGTGGACACCCGCGCGATCAAGATCAACGTGCCCGACGAGGTGCTCGCCGAGCGGCGCGCCAAGATGGAGTCCTCCGAGCGGCCGTGGCAGCCCGTCGCCCGCGACCGCTACGTGTCGCCCGCGCTCCAGGCCTACGCGGCCCTGGCCACGTCGGCCGACCGCGGCGCCGTGCGCGACGTCGCCCGGCTGCGCCGGGGCTGACCCTGCGTCGGGGCTGACCTGCCGGCCCGTCCGGCGCGCCCTCGGGTGCGCCGGACGGGTGGTGCGCCGGGCCCTGTCGGCTGTCAGCGTCTCGTGCCATGGTGGGGGTACCCGGACGAGATGCTGCACGAGAGAAGGCCCGAGCCATGAGTGACGCGATCACCGCTGCCGAGTTCACCGACGCAGAGGGCACGGACGACTGGCGGGTGCTGCACGACGCCGCCCTCGCGCGGTTCACCACCGGCTCGTTCGCCACGGGCCTGGTGCTGGTCGCCCGGATCGGCGAGCTCGCCGAGTCCGCGAACCACCACCCGGACGTCGACCTGCGCTACGGCAGCGTGACGGTCCGGACTTGGTCGCACGACATCGGCGGGCTGTCCGAGCGGGACCTCGGGCTCGCCCGCGCCATCTCGGCCGCGGCCCGCAACGTGGGCGTCGCGGCCGACGTCACCGGGCTGCGGGAGGTCGCCATCGCGATCGACGCGGTGGTCGGGCCGGCGGTCCAGGCGTTCTGGCAGGCGGTCCTGGGCCACGACGCGCAGCCGTACCGGGGCGGCAACACGGCCGCCGGGCGCCTGCTCGACGCCGACGGCCGCCAGCCCATGTTCTGGTTCCAGCAGACCGACGAGCGCCGCGAGCAGCGCAACCGTATCCACGTGGATGTCTGGGTGCCGCACGACCTCGCCGAGGCGCGGGTCGCCGCAGCGGTCGCCGCCGGCGGGCGGCTCGTCACCGACAAGTACGCCCCGTCGTGGTGGGTGCTGGCCGACGCCGAGGGCAACGAGGCCTGCGTCTGCACCTGGCAGGGCGACAACTGAGCCGATGGCCTCCGCCTACGCCTACCTGACCTGCCCCGCCCGCCGGCTGTTCCTCGGTCTGGGGAAGCCGCTCCGGGGCGCGGACGGCGCCGTCACCGGGCTGGGCTGGGCGCACCCGCCCGACCTGCTGCCCGACGCGCTGTTCACCATGCTCGACGACTGCGCGGGAGCGGACCTGGAGCTGCTCCTGGACACCGACGACGTGTACGACGACGTGGTGGAGACCTGGACCGAGATCGACCCGGAGACCGAGTCCCAGACCGACGCCGACCTCGCGCCGCCCGACCTCCTCCTGATCACGTTCGAGACCTACCTCGCCGGCCGGACCGTCCCGCCGGCGACGTACCACGCGCTGCTGCCGCCCGGGCTCCCGCCCGACCGGGCGTCGGGGGTCGTGCGGCGCCGCGGTACCGGGCCGGACGCCGTCGACCAGGCCTTCACCCGGAACCTGCACTGGGAGCCCACCGAGTTCCTGCGCCGGTCCGCGCTCGGCATGGAGACCACCGAGCACGTGGAGATCACGGCGCAGCAGGCCGCCGACGTCGTCACGCGGGTGCTGTGCAAGCGCCTGCGCCCGGACCTCTGAACAACCGGACCTCTGAAAAAACAGGATGCCGAGCGGGCACCGGCGCGGTAATCTCTCGCGCTTGTGCGCCCGCTCCCTTCACCCGCCCGGAACCCGTACTGGCGGTTCCTCGTGGCGGGCTTCCGCGGGCAGTCCGCCTACCCGCTCGCGACGCTCGCCGGCCTGGTCGCGAACGCGACGTTCGGCGTGCTCAAGGGCGCGATCATGGGGGCCGCCGTCGAGAGCTCCGGCGGCGAGCTGGCCGGGTACACGGCGGGCAGCATGGCCGCCTTCGTGTGGCTCGGGCAGGGGATGCTCGGGTCGGTGAACCTGTGGGGCGGCAGCGACCTCCAGGCCCGCATCAAGGACGGCGACGTCGCCGTCGACTTCCTGCGGCCCGTGAGCGTCCAGGCCTCCCACGTGCTGACCGACGTCGGCAAGGGGCTGTTCGGCCTGCTGCCGCGCGGGCTGCCGAGCGTGCTCATCGGGGTGGCCGTCGGCGGCATGGTGCTGCCTTCCGAGCCGAGCGCCTACGCCCTCGGCCTGATCAGCCTGCTGCTGGGGATCGCCGTCTCGCACGCCGCCATGTACGCCGTGGCGACGTCGGGGTTCTGGCTCGTGGAGACCCGC
Source organism: Promicromonospora sukumoe (assembly GCF_014137995.1). Taxonomy (NCBI): domain Bacteria; kingdom Bacillati; phylum Actinomycetota; class Actinomycetes; order Micrococcales; family Promicromonosporaceae; genus Promicromonospora; species Promicromonospora sukumoe. The sequence goes on along the minus strand of NZ_JACGWV010000002.1, from coordinate 357,408 downwards.
GGCATCAGCGTGTTCTACATGGCGTTCTCGGGGCTGTTCGCCGGCTTGTTCACGCCCATCTACCTGTTCCCGGACTGGCTGCTGACGCTCGCGCTGCTCACGCCGTTCCCGTCGATGATGCAGCTCCCGATCGACGTGCTCTCCGGGCAGGTCACCGGGGCGGCCGCCTGGCAGCACCTCGGCGTGCAGGCGCTGTGGCTGACGATCGTCCTCGTCGTCGGGCACCTGACCACGCGGGCGGGACGCCGCAGGCTGGAGGTGCAGGGTGGCTGAGCCGGAGGAGCAGCGCAGGGTGAGGGCCGAGGAACGAGGCACTCGCCCGGAGCGGAGCCGCAGGCTCAGCCACGAAAAGGCGCTGGCTGAGCTGAGAACCCGCGGGCGCGAGACCCTGCGCGCCTATCGGGCCGTGATCGCGAGCCGCGCGCGCTCGCAGGCGAGCCACCGTGCCAGCTTCCGCATGGACCTGGTGGGCGCGCTGCTCGTGGGCGCCATCGAGTTCGCCGAGATCTGGGTGCTCTACTCGGCGACGGACCAGATCGGCGGGTTCACGCTCGCGCAGATCATGCTCGTGTTCGGGCTGTCCGACCTCGCCTTCTCCCTGGCCGACCTGGTCGCCGGGCACTGCGACAACCTCCCGGTGTACGTGCGCGCGGGCACGCTCGACGTGTTCTTCCTGCGCCCGCAGCCGGTGCTGGCGCAGCTCGTCACGAGCGATCTCAGCCTGCGCCGGATCGGGCGCTGCCTGGTGGGCGCGACGTCGCTCACGGTCGGCCTGGTGCTCAACGACATCGACTGGACCGCGGGCACCGTGGGGCTGCTCGCGCTCGCGCTGGTCAGCGGCTTCGTCATCTTCACGGCGCAGTTCGTCACCGCGGCCGGCCTGCAGTTCTTCCTGGTCAACGGCGCCGAGATGACCAACGCGTTCGTGTACGGCGGGCGATACGCGGCCACGCAGCCCACCAGCGTGTGGCCGCGGAGCCTGCTGGTGGTCTTCGGCGCCGTCTTCCCCGTGGCGTTCGCGGCCTTCCTGCCGGTCTCCACGCTGCTGGGCGTGCCCGGCGTCGCCGGCCTGCCGGACTGGCTGGGCTGGTGCGCGCCGCTCGCCGCGCTGTGGGCGGTCGGCGTCGCGGCGCTGTGCTGGCGCTGGGGACTTCGTCACTACCGAGGAGCGGGCGGATGAACGTCATCGAGGCCGAGGGCCTGACCCGGGTGTTCACCGGGCGGCCGGACCGGAAGAACCGGCTGCGGCGCTCGCGGCACGTCGCCGTCGACGCCCTGGACCTGACTGTCCAGGCGGGCGAGTCCGTGGGCTACATCGGCGCGAACGGGGCCGGGAAGTCGACCACCATCAAGATGCTGGTCGGCATCCTGGTGCCCACGAGCGGGGCGGTGACGACCATGGGGCTGCATCCCCTGAAGCAGCGGCGCGCGCTCGCCCGGCGGATCGGCGTGGTGTTCGGGCAGCGGTCGCAGCTCTGGTGGGACCTGCCGGTGCGGGAGTCGTTCTCGATCCTGTCCGCGATCCACTCCCTGACCGCCGCGGACGAGCGGGTCCGGACCACCGAGCTCGTCGACATGCTGGAGATGGGCGAGTTCCTGGACACGCCCGTCCGACAGCTCTCCCTCGGCCAGCGCATGCGCGCCGAGGTCGCGGCCGCGCTGCTGCACCGCCCCGACCTGGTGATCCTCGACGAGCCGACGATCGGCCTCGACGTGCTGTCCAAGCAGCGGCTGCGCGAGTTCCTCGTGGCGCAGCGGCGCGAGCACGGCACCACGCTGCTGCTCACCACGCACGACATGGGCGACGTCGAGCGGCTCTGCGACCGCATCCTGGTCGTCGACCACGGGCGGCTCGCGTTCGACGGCACGCTCGACGGGCTGGCGCGCACGGTGGGCGCGCGGCGGGAGCTCGTCGTCGACCTCGCCGAGTCCCGCCCCGACCTGACCGACGTGCCGGGCGCGGAGCACGTGCGCAGCGACTCGGGCGGCCTCCGTCAGCGCCTCGCCTTCGACCCCCAGCGCACGACGGCGGCACGCGTGCTCGCCGCTATCTCCGAGCGGGCCGAGGTGCTCGACCTGTCGATCGCCGAGCCCGACATCGAGGACGTGGTGCGCGAGATCTACCGGGCCACCCGATGAGCCGGCGGTGCCCGAGGGCTGCGGCCGTCAGGCGCGCGTGACCACCAGCTCCGAGTAGGCGGGGATGAGCACCTGGCGCTGCGCGCGGCGGCGCACCACGCGCAGAGGCTCGCCGTCACCCCAGAGAGTGCGGAGCAGAGCGGCGATCTCAGCCCTGGCGAGCGCCGCGCCCAGACACAGGTGCCGGCCCGCCCCGAACCAGAGCTGCCGGGTCTCCCGCACGTAGGGCCGATCAGCCTGGAACGGTCCCGCCGCGGCGTTCGCCGACCACACGAGGAGCATGATCCGCTCGCCCGCCCGCAGCCTCGCCCCGCCCACCTCGACGTCCTGCGCGACGCCGCGCCCGATCACCGACGCGGGGCTCGTCACCCGCAGGCCCTCGCGGACCGCGTTCTCGACCGGGTCGCCCTCGCCGGGCAGGAGGCTGCCCGGTGCGGCGTCGTCGTCGGCCCGGGAGAGGCGTGCGAGGAGCTTGTGCTGCTCGCCGGTGTCCACGAGCAGTGCAGTGGTCCGCATCATGGCGCTCGCCGACGTCTCGGTACCCGCCACCATGAGGAGGCTCGCAAGGCCCGTCGTCTCCTGGAGACCCAGACCCAGCTCACGGCACCGGCCGAGCAGCCGGTCGGGCGGCGCGGTGCGCCAGCCTTCCGGGACACCCGCGGTGAGCTCCTCGACGATCGTCCGCGCGGTGGCGATCTGCCCGGGGGAGAGCCTGGTGGAGCCCGCGGTGCCGAGCGCGACGGTGGCGAGGCGCTCGCCGGTGGCGAAGGCGTCAAGGGCGTCCTCGTCGCTCGGCCAGGCGTCGCCTGCGCCGACCGGGGCCGGCAGCCCGAGCAGGGAGACCATCATGCGGCCGACGAGCACGCGGGCGAGCCGCGCGACGTCCACCCGCCCGCCGGCACGAAGGGTGTCGCCGGCTCCGGCGAGAACAGGGTCCCAGGTGTCCGCGACGAGCGCGGCCGAGCCGGCTTCCGTGAACAGCTCGCGCGAGCGGGACCGCAGTGCGTGGTGGCCCGGGCCGTCGAAGACGCCGGGCACCCAGTCGCCCAGGATCTGGGTCCAGAGGTCACCCACGCCGCCCTCGCCGAGGATCGTGAACGAACGATGGTCCCGTAGGACGGTGCGGGCGACGACCGGGTCGGACGTGACCCATCCGATTCCTGGCACCTTCCGTACCGGTGAGCCCTTGGCGGACCAGCTCTGGGCCGCGGTGCCCAGCAGGAGCAACCCGGCCATCGCCGGCCGAGCGCGGTACAGCAGGCCCAGCTCGTGGCGGGTTGTCGCGAAGGTCTTGATCACGGCCGTCACCCTATGTCCGCCGGGCCCGCGGCAGCGGTGCGGTCCGGCGGGGGCCCAGGCGGACATTCCGGGTGGAAGCGTCGGTAGGGCGGCTAACGTGTCCCGGGTGCTTCCCGAACCAGCCGCCGTGCTGAGCCCGGTTCCCGCCCGTTCTCCCGAGCCTGTCGTCTCCACGCAGGCCTCGATCTCGCCGTCGGCCCTGCCGTCGAGCCAGGCGCCGCGTCCCGTCGCCCGCATCGCCGAGGTGGCCGTCCACCTGCCCGAGCGCGTCCGCGACGTGGCCGAGGCCGAGCGCGACCTGCACCGCAGGAACCCGAAGGTCGCGCCGCGCCTGCCCATGATCTCGCGCCTGACCGGCGTGCGTACGGTCCACGTGGCCGACGACGACCAGCAGGCCTCCGACCTCGCCGTCGCCGCCTCCCGCACCCTGCTGGAGCGCGCGGGCCTGGGGCCGCAGGACATCGACCTGCTGATCTTCGCGTCCGCCACCCAGGACATGATCGAGCCCGCGACCAGCCACATCACCGCGGCAAAGCTCGGCGTCCGGGCACCCGTGATGGACGTCAAGAACGCCTGCAACTCCGTGCTCAACGGCATCGAGGTGGCCGAGGCCCTCATCGGCACCGGCCGGTACCGCCGCGTACTGGTGGCGTCCGGCGAGATGCCGACGCGCGGCGTCCGGTGGGACGTGCCCGACCGGGCGACGTACGCGATGTCCGCGGCCGGCTACACGATGTCCGACGGCGGGGCCGCGGTGCTCGTCGAGGCGGTCGACCCGCCGTCGGGCTTCGAGGACGCCCTGTCCGCTGAGCTCGCCGGCCTGGTCGCGCCCGCCGCCCGGCCCTCCGGCATCCTCGGCTCGGCGTTCACGGCCGAGTCGCGGCACTGGGACGTCGGCATGCTGCCGGGCGGCGGCACCGTCAACCCGCGCGACCCCGAGCGCAGCTACTTCGAGATCGACGGCTCGCGGCTGCGCGAGGCGTTCCTCGCGCTCGGGCCCGGCCCGGTCGACGAGGCGCTGGAGCGGGCGGGCGTGACCATGGACGACGTCGCGCTCGTCGCGGTGCACCAGGTCGCGGTGGGTTACCTCGCCGACGTGCACGCGGCGCTCGGCGTGCCGGCCGACCGGACGATCGTCACCGTGGGGGACCACGGCAACCTGGCCTCGGCGACGCTGCCGCTGCAGCTCGTCACGGCACTGGAGTCGGGGCGGCTGCGCCGCGGCGACGTCGTGCTGCTCCTCGGTCTCGCGGGCGGGATCAGCATGGGCGCGATGGTGGTCCGGTGGTGAACGACCAGCCTCATGGGCACAGACCCCGCCTCGCCGTCGTCGTGCCCGCGCTGAACGAGGCGCACGAGCACGGGATCGCGCGCACCCTGGCCGCGCTGCACGCGCAGGAGGACGACGACTTCGACCTGGTCGTGGTCGACAACGGCTCCACGGACGGCACGCCCGACGTGGCGCGCAAGGCGATCGCGGAGTGGGGGCGGCTGCGCTGGCAGGTGGTGACCGAGCCCGAGAAGGGGACGGGCGCCGCCGCGGACACGGGGATGCGGACCGCCATCGCGCTGGGCGCCGAGCTGCTGGCCCGGACGGACGCCGACTGTCTGCCGCCGCCGGGCTGGACCCGGGCGGTGCGGGCGGCGTTCGCGTCGGGCGACGAGCTGGTCGCCGGGCGGCTCGTGCCGCGCAGGGACGACCTGCCGGTCTCGCGGTTCCAGCAGGGTGTGCTGTCGTTCGCGCTGTGGGTCTCCAGCACGTTCGGCAAGGTGCGGCCCGGGAACCAGGACGAGGGGTACCTGGGGCCGTACGTGATGGCGCCGGGCTGCAACATGGCGATCACGGCGTCCCTGTACGAGCGGGCGGGCGGGTTCCCGCGCACCCGGATCGAGGACCTGCACGAGGACCGTGCCCTGGTGAACGCCGTCCGCCGGCTGACGACGCGGTACGGGGAGCACCGCGAGGTCTGGGTGCGCGCGTCGACGCGGCGGGTGCACGCGTGGGGTCTGGTGCGGACGCTCGGCTGGTACGCCGACCACCGCTACCGGCCCGACGTCGTGGACATCCGATGAGGACGGGCCTGCGGGCCCGGCCCGGCCCTGCCGCGGCCCCGGATCCGGCCCCCGACCGAAAAAGTGTGTCAGGCGCCGTCGGGCCCGAGGCGCGCTGGGAGGAGCGCGTGCTGCGCGCCGCGCACCCGCTCGCGTACCCGGCGCTGCGGTCCGCGCGCGGCCGGCCCGTGGTGCGGGTCCCGCGCATCGGCGTGATCGTGAACGACGCCGCGATCGCGCGCGAGGTGCTGCTCGACCTGGACCATTTCTCCAAGGTGGGCCCGGGAGCGCCGTCGGACCTGTGGACGCCCGTGCTCGGGCCGTCCGTGCTGCTCAACATGGAGGGCGCGGAGCACGCCGCGCTGCGGCGCGCGCTCGGGCCGCTGTTCTCGCCCCGGGCGGTGCGGGAGCTGGTGTCCGGCGCCGGCGGGGCCGACGTCGCGAACGTCGTCGGGCCGCCGAGGAACGAAGGAGCGGACGGCGGCGGCGTGCTGCCGGACCTGACGCGGCGGCTCGCCGCGGGCGAGCGAGTCGATCTGGCGGCCGCCGTGACGGCGCAGGCCGGCGCGGTGATCTGCGGGATGGTCGGCCTGCCGCCGACGGACGACGCCGTGCGCTCCGCGATGTCCGCCGCCCAGACGATCACCGGGATGGTGCGGCTGCACCGCCATGGGCTCACGAGGTCCCAGGTGGTGCGGGCGCGCGAGGTGCTGGAGCGCCTGACCGCGCCCGCCCGGGCCGCCTACCGCGCCGGGGATCCGGCGACGGTCCCGGGTCGCATGCGCGACCTCGGGCTGTCCGAGCGGGAGGCGATGGGCGCCGTCGGAGCGTTCGTACTCACCGGGACCGAGACCATCCAGTCGTTCGTGCCCCGGCTCGTCGCGATCGCGCACGACACCGGGTGGACCGCGCGGCTGCTGGCCCCGGACGCGGCGCTGCGCCGTCGTGCCGTCGAGGAAGGGCTGCGCGTCACCGTGCCGACGCCCGCGATGCTGCGCTCCGTGCGGGCCGACGCGTCGGTGGGCGGGCTGCCCGTCGCCGCGGGGGAGCGCGTGGTGATCGCCACCGTCAACTGCTGCCGGGCGTCCGGCGGCTTCGACCCCGACCGGCCCGTCGATCCCGCCGTGCGGCACCTGTGGTTCGGCGCCGGCCCGCACTTCTGCCTCGGCATGCCGCTGGCGATGGCCCAGGTGGACGTCGTCCTGGACGCGCTCGCGGCCGCGGCGACCGACGGCCGCGTCCCCGTCGTCGGACGGCGCCAGGCCGCGCGCGGCGTGCTGGTCCCGGCGTACCGGTCGCTGGAGCTGAGCCTGGGGACGGCCGTGGAGACTGGTGCGGAGACCGGTGTGGAGACGCGCGTGGAGGAGATCTCATGACCCACTTCCTGGACGACCTCGCGACCCTCGCCCGGGACACGCCCGACGCCGTCGCGCTGCGCTGGTTCGGCGGTCGCGACGGCGCTCGCGTGCGCGAGGAGGTCACGTTCGCCGGGCTCGCGGAGCGCGTCGAGCGGACGGCGTCGGGCCTGCGGGCGCAGGGGATGGAGCCCGGCGACCGGGTGCTGTTCAGCATCCGGCCCCGGCCCGAGGGCGTGGTCCTGTGCCTCGCGATCCTGCGCGCGTGCGGCGCCGTCGTCTTCGTGGACCCCGGGTCGACGCCGGAGCTGTTCGCCGCCCGCATCGCGGCGGCGCGGCCCCGCTGGGCGGCGACCGAGGCGCTGCTGTACGCGGCGTCGTCGGGGCCGCTGCGCGGTGTCGCCCGGTCGCGCGGGCTGCTGCTGCCCGACTACGGCCGACTGCCCGTGCGGCACCTGTACTCCGGCCGGTGGCTCCCCGGGGTGCCGCGGGGTGCCCGGCGCGCTGCACGGGTGCTCGCGGACGACGTTCTTCCGGCGGTCGCTCTCCCGGCCGCGCCCTCCGGGGCGGACGGCGGTGCGGACGGCGGCTCTCCCGACGGCGGCGACCCCGCCCTGATCGTCTTCACCTCCGGGACCACGGCCGAGCCGAAGGCCGTGGTGCACACGGCTGACACGCTCGGCGGCATGCTGGGCCTGTTCGCGCAGGTCGGCGGACTGCGGGCCGGGCAGCGAGCGCACACCGACCAGATGTTCCTCGGGCTCCCGGCGGTCCTGTCTGGCGGCACCTGGGAGATCCCGGCGCGCGCGCCCAAGGACGCCCCGGAGGCGTTCGCGCGCGGGGTCGCGGGTGCCGACTCGTCGTTCCTGGTGCCCGCCGACGTGACCGCGCTGCTCGACGTCCTGGAGGCGCGCGGTGCGGACGGCAGTCCAGTCGGCAGCCCTGCCGCCGGTCCCGCCGTCGGCCCGGCCGTGCTGGCCGTCGGGGCCGCGCCGGTGACCGTGGCGCTGCTCGAACGCGGCCGGCGCGTCCTGCCGGGCACCCGCTGGATCGCCGTCTACGGCGCCACCGAGATCCTCCCCGCCGCGATGACCGACGCCGACGAGAAGATCGCGGCCGCCGCGGGTTCCGGGACGGCCGCGAGCGCCGGGTCCGACGGCGGGTCCGACGGCGGGGCCCCGGGCGACCTCGTGGGTCGTCCGCTGGGCGGCATCGGCGTGCGGATCGACACCGCCGTCGTCGGGCTGGACGAGGACCTACCCGAAGCCGGTGCTGAGGGCGACGCGGCCGCCGGAACCGACACGGACGCCGGGGCGCCCGGCGACGGCCCCGCTGTGGGTGAGCTGGTGCTCACCGGGCCGTCCCTGATGGCGGGGTACCTGGCCGACCTCGACGCCGGCAAGCCCCGGGTGACCGAGCACCGCACGGGCGACCTCGCCTACCAGGACGAGGACGGCCGGATCGTGCTGGTCGGACGCAACCGGGACATGATCATCCGCGGCACCGTGAACATCTACCCCGGGCTGTTCGAGCCCCGGCTGCGGGACCTGCCCGGGGTGGGCGACGCCGTCATGGTGGGCGTCCCGATGCCCGACGGCGACGAGCGGGTGGTCCTCGTGGTGACCGCGGAGCATGCGGCGGGGGAGGGCGCGCCTCGGGACTCTGCTGAACCGCGGGGCAAGGGCGTCCCGTGGGTGCGGGCCGGGACCGACCTCGCCCGGTCCGTCGCGGACCAGGTCGCGCGGGTCCTGGACCACGGCGCGCTGCCCGACCTGGTGGTCGAGGCGTCGCACGTCCCGCTCGCGGGCCGGTCCCGGAAACCGGACCGCCATGCCCTGGTCGGCCTGGTTTCACCTCTCGCGGGTACAGTGCGCGCATGAGGGTGGCTGTGACCGGTTCGTCTGGTTTCGTGGGTGGGGCCGTGGTGCGGGACCTCGCGGCGCACGGGCACGAGGTGATCGCGTTCTCGCGCCGGGTTCCGCGCGTACCGGCGGAGCTGCTGGACCGCGTCGCCCACCAGTTCTGGGACCTGCGCGACGGCCCGCTGCCCAAGGAGGACCGGCCCGAGGACGTCGACGTCGTGGTGCACTGCGGGGCGGCCGTCGGGGACGGCGGCAGCCACGCGCGCGCCTGGGTGGTCAACGTCGAGGGCACCCGCGCGGTGCGGGAGACGTTCCCGGGCGCGCGGTTCGTCCACCTGTCCTCGGGCAGCGTGTACGACCCGCGGACGCCGAGCGTCGTCGCGACCGAGGCCGAGGCGCCCGCACGCGGGTACATGAACCCCTACGGCTCCACGAAGGCCGCCGCCGAGCGGTACCTCACGGCCGACGCCGCGCGCGACGACCGCGGTCCCGTCGTCGTGCTGCGCCCGCACGCGGTCTACGGGCCGGGGGACACGACGCTGCTGCCGCGCCTGGAGTCCGCGGCGATCGGCGCCTGGCTGCCCCTGCCGGGCGGCGGCAGGGTGCGGCAGCACCTCACGCACGTCGACACCCTGGCCCGCGCGGTGCGCGCCGCCCTCGACGTGGACGTCGAGCCCGAGGTCGCCGCCGGGCGGCCGCTCGTGGCGAACGTCGCCGACGCCAGCCCCGTCGACCTCCACGAGACGCTGGAGCTGCTGATGTTCGCGCGGTTCCACCCCGTGCAGGTGGTGGACGTCCCGATCCGGCTCGCGAACGCCCTGGCCTGGGCGGCCGAACGGCTGGCCCGGTGGACCCGCCGCGAGCCGCGCCTGTCGCGGTACGCCATCAGCCACCTCGCGATGGAGCGCACCTACGACCTCACGGTGCTGCGCGAACGCCTCGGCGTGGACCCGGCGCCGACGTCGCTGCACGGCGCGATGACCTGGTAATCCCCCACGTGTCAGCCCCCGAGAGACGTGTCAGACCTACAGGTCCCCCGGGTGACCTGTGGGTCTGACACGTCTCTCGGGGTCTGACACAGGGTGCTGTCCGGAATGCCCTACCCTGTGCGGGTGATTCCAGGGAGCGAGGTCGCGATCGAGACGCTCGGGCTGCGCAAGGCCTACCGCTCGGTGCGCGGGCGTGCCGTAGGCGTGGACGGGCTCGACCTGCGCGTGCCCGCCGGGGGCGTGCATGCCCTGCTCGGGCTCGCGGGCTCGGGCAAGACGACAACGCTCCGCCTGCTCACCGGCCTCGCCCACGCCGACGGCGGCGCCATCAAGATCTTCGGTACCCACGTCCCGGACGGCCTGCCCGACCTCGCCGGCCGCATCGGCGCCGTCGTCGGCGAACCCGGGTTCCACGGCGGCCTCAGCGGACGCCGCAACCTCGCCCTCCTCGCGGGTGCCGCCGGCGTGCCGCGCGCCCGCGTGGACGAGGTGCTCACCCGCGTCGTCCTCGCCGACCGCGCCCGGGCCGCCTACGACACCTACTCGCCGGACGAGGCCCGCCGCCTGGCGCTCGCGGCGGCACTCCTGCGCGACCCCGACCTGCTCGTCGTCGACGACCCGAGCGCGGGACTCGATGCCGTGGGCACCCGCGAGATCCGGCAGGCCCTGCGCCGCCTCGCGGACCAGGGCAAGACCGTCCTCGTCGCGACGAGCGTGCTCACCGAGGCGCAGCAGATCGCCGACACGGTCACCGTGCTCGACGGCGGACACATCCTCGCGCAGGGGCGCACCGTCGAGCTCCTGGGCGACGCCCGCGTCAGCGTCCGCGTGGGCGTCGACGAGCCGGGCCGCGCGGCGACGGCCCTGCGCGCCGCCGGCTTCAAGGTCCGGGCCGACGGCGACACCCTGCACGTGGACGACGTCGCCGAACCCGCCGAGATCTCCCGCGCGCTCGCCAAGCAGAAGCTCTTCGCGGGCGAGCTGGTGCCGCAGCGCGAGGACCTGGCCGCCGTCGTCGGGCGGCTGCGCCCGGTGGAACCGCCCGCGGTCGTCGCGCCCAGCCGTGCCGAGGAGCGTGCCGCGCGCAAGGCCGTTGAACTCAAGGCCGCGGAGCGGAAGAAGGCCGCCGACCAGCGCAAGGCCGACAAGGAGGCGGCCGCCCGGCAGGCCGCCGACGAGGCGAAGGCTGCCGAGGACGCCGCGGCGAAGCAGGCGGCGGCCGACGCGCGGACGGCGGAGAAGCAGGCGGCGCTCGACGCGCGGGCGGCCGAAAAGCAGGCTGCGGCGGACGCTCGGGTGGCGGAGAAGCAGGCTGCGGCGGATGCGAAGGCCGCGGCCAAGGAGGCGTCCCGCGCGGAGCGGGCCGCCGCGAAGGAGAATCGCGGGCCGCTGGGTCTGATCGCCGGGCTCGGTGCGGCGCGGGCGGGGGAGCGGGGCGGCGAGACGGGGGACGGTGACGCATCGGGGAAGGGCTCGAAGGCTGTCGACTCGAAGCCGGACGGGGCGAAGCCGGCCGGCTCCAAGGGCGCTGGTCCGAAGGGTGCCGGCGCCTCCGGTACGACGGCGGCTGGGCCGAAGCCCGCGGAGAAGCCCCGGTCCGCCGCGCCGAAGCCCGCCGGACCGAAGCCGTCGGCGTCCGTATCGGCCGGCTCTTCGTCGGCCGGCTCTCCGTCCGGTAGTTCTCAGTCCGGGGGTCCTAAGCCCGGTGCGGGGAAGTCCGGCGCGCGCAAGCCTGGTGTACCCAAGGCCGGTGTACCCGAGCCCGGTGCAGCGAAGCCTGGTGCGCCTACGCCCGGTGCGTCGGCGTCGGCGCGGAAGAGCGTCGGCGGCGCGGGCTCGTCGAAGGCCGGCACGGGAACGGCCGCCACTGGGTCGACCGGCACGGAGTCGGCCGCGGTGTCCGCCGCGGCGGGTTCTGCCCAGACGGCCGCCGTGGCCCTCGCGGACGCCGACACGCAGCCGAGGCTGTCGAAGCTCGCCCAGCGGCGCGCAGAGTTCGACGCCAAGGTCGCGGAGAAGCAGGCCGAGGCCGAGGCACGGATCGCCGAGCGGCAGGCCGCGGCTGACGCGAAGGCGGCCGAGAAGCAGGCGGCCGCCGACGCCAGGGCGGCCGCGAAGCAGGAGAAGGCCGACGCCAGGCAGAGCAAGGCGGACGAGCGACAGGCCAGGATCGACGACCGGGCGGCGCAGAAGCAGGCGGAGATCGACGCCAAGGAGTCGGCAGCGGCGCAGAAGGCGGCCGACAAGGCCGCGGCGGAGCAGGCGCGCGCCGACGCCAAGCAGGCCGCCGTCGACGACAAGGCCGCCCGGAAGCAGGAGGCCGCCGACGCCAGGTCGGCCCGTGTCGCGAGCCGGACGGAGGGCGCCAAGGCGCTGCTGGGGCGGCGCGCGGCGGAGACGTCCGGCGGTCAGGACCGGCCGCGTCCGGAACGATTGGATTCGGAGGGGACCGGATCGAAGGGGACCGGGTCGGAGGGAGCTGGGCCGGAGGGGCTTGAGCCGGACGACCGGGAGGCGGAGGATCGGGAACCGGACGACCTCGAGCTGGACCGGCTCGAGGCCGAGGCGATCGAGCTCGACGACCTCGACCTCGACGACACCGACCTCGACGACCTCGACCCGGACACCGCGGGACGGGACGACCCCGGGTTGGAGGACCGTGGGCTGGACGACTTCGACCCGGACGACCGCGACGCGGACGACGAGTACGGCGACCCCGGGTCCGACGACACCGGGTCCGACGACACGGACGCGGACGCCGCCGGGTCGGACGACAGCGAAGCGCCGAGGTCCGGTCCGCGAGACGACCAGGGACGACCGCGCCCGGGCCAGCAGAGTTCAGGCCAGCAGGGATCGGGCCGGCAAGGTTCAGGCCGGCAGCAGTCGGGCCAGCAGCGATCAGGCCAGCACGGGCAGGGCCCGCACGGACAGAGCCGGGGCAAGAAGCGTTCGAAGGGGAGGCGATGATGGGGCTGTTGTGGGCGGAGCTGCGTCGGTTCGCCGTGCGGCCGGCGATCCGGTGGATCGCCGTGGGGATGCTCGCGCACGTGGCGCTGGCGGTCGCGGTGACGGCGTTCGAGCCCGAGGCGTTCACGCTGGCGGCGATGCTCGAACAGGGGCAGATCTCGTTCTACGCGATGACGTCGGTGTTCCTCGCCTACGTGGCGGGCGTGCTGCTCGTGACGGGGACCGCGGCGCAGGGCGGGACGCGCACGCTGCTGACCGTCGAGCCCCGACGGGGCCGCGTCTACTGGAGCAAGCTCGCGGCGGCCGGCCTCGCCGTGGTGCCCGGCATCGCGGCGGCCTGCGCCCTGCTGGGGTTCGGCATGTACGGGGCGCACGCGCGCGCCGGGGTGCTGGGCGGCCCGCCGTCGGACCTCGTGGAGGCGCTGACCTGGTGCGGCGTCCGGGTGGTGGCGCTCGCGGTGTCCGCGGCGGTGGGCGGCGCGGCCGTCGGGCTGCTGGTGGGGCGCTGGTGGATCGCGGTCGGCCTGGCGACGGTCTGGTTCCTGGCCGAGGAGCAGGTGGCGCCGAGCGCATCGTCCGGCGTCCGCGGCTGGCTGCCGTTCACGAACGCGGACACCTGGGTGCGGGGCACCCAGGCCGTCCTGCCCGACCACGGTTTCCTGGCGGACGCGTACCTGCACAGCGGGCTCCTGCTGCTCGGCATCACCGTGGTGCTGGCGCTGCTCGGCCGGGTCGTGTTCGAGCGTCGGGACGTACGCTGAGGGGGAGAAGGACAGGGCTGTGTCTCGGATCGTGGGACCTTTGGCCCGCTGAGTGACACCGGCGACTTTTCGGCGTAACGTGCGTGACGTGCAGACGATCATTCTTGTAGTACTTCCTGAGCGCGCGGCCTAGGCCCCAGCACAGGCATCGTCCGCGCGCTCACCCTGGCAGTCCTTTCACCAAAGGACCCGGGGTTTTTTTGTTGTCACGAACGCTCGCTTTCGCCCCAGGACGGGGCGCGACGGCAGGAGAACCGCATGACCGGCACACCGACACCCGCACAGATCGCCGCGCGCGCCGAGGCGCGTGACCAGGTGCGCACCGAGCTTCGGTCCCGCGTAGGCGGCAAGGCCGAGCTCGACCACGCGGCACCGCGCGTCGGGCCGGAGGAGGTGACGGGCGCGCAGTCGATCGTCCGCTCGCTCGAGGAGGTTGGGGCGGAGGTCGTCTTCGGCATCCCCGGCGGCGCGATCCTGCCCACCTACGACCCGCTGATGGACTCCGCGAAGCTCCGGCACATCCTCGTGCGGCACGAGCAGGGCGGCGGTCACGCGGCGTCGGGCTACGCCCACGCGACGGGCCGGGTCGGCGTCACCATGGCGACGTCGGGCCCCGGTGCCACGAACCTGGTGACGCCCATCGCCGACGCGAACATGGACTCGATCCCGATGGTGGCGATCACCGGCCAGGTCGGCGCCTCCGCGATCGGGACCGACGCGTTCCAGGAGGCGGACATCGTCGGCATCACGATGCCGATCACCAAGCACTCCTACCTGGTCACCGACCCGGCCGAGATCCCGCGCACCATCGCCGAGGCGTTCCACATCGCCTCGACCGGGCGGCCGGGGCCGGTGCTCGTGGACATCGCGAAGTCGGCGATGCAGTCGCGCACCTCGTTCTCGTGGCCGCAGGAGCTGAACCTGCCGGGCTACCACCCCGTGACCAAGCCGCACTCCAAGCAGATCCGCGAGGCCGCGAAGCTGCTGGCCACGGCCCGGCGCCCGGTCCTGTACGTGGGTGGTGGCGTGATCCGCGCCGGCGCGGCGGACCTGCTGCGCCAGCTCGTCGACCTGTCCGGGGCGCCCGTCGTCACCACGCTGATGGCGCGCGGCGCCGTGCCCGACAGCCACCCGCAGCACCTGGGCATGCCCGGCATGCACGGCACGGTGCCCGCCGTCGCCGCGCTGCAGAAGGCGGACCTCGTGTTCGCGCTCGGCGCCCGGTTCGACGACCGCGTGACCGGCAAGCTGTCGAGCTTCGCGCCGCTGGCCGCGATCATCCACGCGGACATCGACCCCGCCGAGATCGGCAAGAACCGCGAGGCCGACGTGCCGATCGTGGGCGACCTCCGCGAGGTCATCGGCGACCTGCTGCCCGAGCTGGCCAAGGAGCACGAGGCGCACGGCAGGCCCGACGTCGAGGGCTGGTGGCGCCAGCTCGACGAGTGGCGCCGCACCTACCCCCGCGGCTACAACCAGCCCGAGGACGGTCACCTCTCGCCGCAGCACGTGATCCAGCGCCTGGGCGAGATGACCGGGCCGGACGCGATCTACGTCGCGGGCGTGGGCCAGCACCAGATGTGGGCCGCGCAGTTCATCAGCTACGAGCACCCCAACACCTGGATCAACTCCGGCGGCCTCGGCACGATGGGCTACTCCATCCCCGCCGCGATGGGCGCCAAGGTCGGCCAGCCGGACCGCACGGTCTGGGCCGTGGACGGCGACGGCTGCTTCCAGATGACCAACCAGGAGCTCGCCACCTGCACGATCAACGACATCCCCATCAAGGTGGCGCTGATCAACAACAGCTCGCTGGGCATGGTGCGGCAGTGGCAGACGCTCTTCTACGAGTCGCGCTACTCCAACACCGACCTGCACACCGGTCACGGCACCATGCGCGTGCCCGACTTCGTGAAGCTCGCCGACGCCTACGGCTGCGAGGGCATCCGCGTGGAGCACGCCTCCGACGTCGACGCCGCGATCAAGCGGGCCAACGAGATCGACGACCGGCCGGTCGTCGTGGACTTCACCGTCTCGCGCGACGCGATGGTGTGGCCCATGGTCGCCGCCGGCGTCAGCAACGACGACATCCAGTACGCACGCGGCATCTCGCCGGCGTGGGAGCGAGAGGACTGACCCCCATGTCGAGGCACACCCTGTCCGTGCTCGTGGAGAACAAGCCCGGCGTGCTCACGCGCGTCGCCGGCCTGTTCGCCCGTCGCGCGTTCAACATCCACTCCCTGGCCGTCGGCCCCACTGAGCACGAGGAGATCTCGCGCATCACCGTGGTCGTCGACGTCGAGGAACACCCCCTGGAACAGGTCACGAAGCAGCTCAACAAGCTCATCCACGTGATCAAGATCGTCGAGCTCGAACCCGAGTCGTCGGTGCACCGCGAGCTGCTGCTCGTCAAGGTGCGGGCCGACGCCGCCACCCGAACCGGGGTGCTGGAAGTCGTCGAGATGTTCCGGGCGCGCGTGGTCGACGTCGTGCCGGACTCCGTGGTCATCGAGGCCACGGGACCGGCGGCGAAGCTCGACTCGCTCCTCGCGGCGCTGGAACCGTACGGCGTCCGTGAGATCGTCAAGTCCGGCACCCTGGCCATCGGCCGGGGCGCCCGGTCCATCACCGACCGCGCGTTCGAGCGCGCGGTCAGGTCCGCTTGAGCGCGCGACCCACCGATACGTCTTTCCACCCGAGTAATCAACTGAGGAGCAAGAACCGTGGCTGAGCTGTTCTACGACGACGACGCTGACCTGTCGATCATCCAGCAGAAGAAGGTTGCTGTGGTCGGCTACGGCAGCCAGGGCCACGCGCACGCCCTGAACCTGCGTGACTCCGGGGTGCAGGTGACCGTCGGCCTGCGCGAGGGCTCCGCCTCCCGCGTCAAGGCCGAGAACGAGGGCCTCGCCGTCGCGACCGTGCCGGACGCCGTGCGCGACGCCGACGTGGTCGTCATCCTCGCCCCCGACCAGGTGCAGCGGCACCTGTACGCCGAGGACATCGCGCCGAACCTCAAGGAGGGCGCGGCGCTCGTCTTCGGGCACGGCTTCAATATCCGCTACGGCTACATCAAGCCGGAGGCCGGCCACGACGTCCTCATGGTCGCCCCCAAGGGCCCGGGCCACATCGTGCGCCGCGAGTTCGCCGACGGCCGCGGCGTGCCCGTGATCGTCGCCGTCGAGCAGGACGCGTCCGGCGCGGCCTGGGGCCTGGCCCTCTCGTACGCCAAGGGCATCGGCGGCCTGCGCGCCGGCGGTATCAAGACGACGTTCACCGAGGAGACCGAGACCGACCTGTTCGGCGAGCAGGCCGTGCTGTGCGGCGGTGCCTCGCAGCTGGTCCAGTACGGCTTCGAGACGCTGACCGAGGCCGGCTACCAGCCCGAGGTCGCGTACTTCGAGGTGCTGCACGAGCTCAAGCTGATCGTCGACCTGATGGTCGAGGGCGGCATCGCCAAGCAGCGCTGGTCCGTCTCGGACACCGCCGAGTACGGCGACTACGTCTCCGGCCCGCGCGTCATCGACCCGCGCGTGAAGGAGAACATGAAGGCCGTGCTGGCCGACATCCAGAACGGCGCCTTCGCCGAGCGCTTCATCGCGGACCAGGACGCGGGCGCCCCCGAGTTCAAGGAGCTGCGCGCCAAGGGCGAGCAGCACCCGATCGAGACCACCGGGCGCGAGCTGCGCAAGATGTTCTCGTGGATCAAGCCGTCCGACTCGGACTACGTCGAGGGCTCGGCCGCTCGCTGAGCCGTGGCCCACGGGCCGTCGGCGCGCTGAGCGCGTAGCGCGAGACAGAGCGGCGCCCCACCCTCCGCACGGAGGGTGGGGCGCCGCTCTTCTTGTCCGGTTGCCCGACGGCGGTCCGGGTCAGCCCTTGAGGGTCTCGACCCAGTCCTGGTTGTCCGCGAGCCAGGCCTCGACGCCGGCGGCCGGGTCGCCCTCGTGCTCGTTGACGACGAGGTCCTCCAGGCTGCCGTACTGCTCGTCGTCCAGCTTGGCCTTGCCCATCATCTCGGCGACCTCGGGGAACTCCTCCGAGAAGCCGAGCGTCGCGATCTCGTGCAGGCCCTCCGCTTCGCCGAGCGCGCCCTCGGGGTCCTCGAGGTCGCGCACCGGGAAGGTGTTGTTGGCCCAGAAGGGGCGCCACAGCGTGACGACGATGTCCTCCTGCGCCTGGACGGCCTCGTCGAGGGCGTTCAGCATGGCCGGCGTCGACGACGTCTGCAGCTCCCAGCCGTCCTCGTCCAGGCCGTACTGCGGGATGACCTGCTCCTGCGTGGCCTTCGTCAGGCCCGCGCCCGCCTCGATGCCGACGATCTTGCCGTCGTAGTCGGCGCTCTTGCCCACGAGGTCCTCGATCGACTGGAGCTCGGAGTACTCGGGGACGGCGATGGTCAGCTTGGCGCCGTCGTAGTAGGTGCCGAGGTCCTCCAGGTCGTCGCCGTACTCGTCCATGTAGGCGGCGTGCGTGACCTCGGGCCACGCGGACGGGAAGACGTCGATGTCGCCTTCGGCCAGTCCGGTGTACAGCGGTGCTGCGTCGTTGATCTCCGTGATCTCGACCGTGTACCCGTCCTCCTCGAGGACGTTCTTCCACAGGTATGCGGTGCTCAGACCGTCCGTCCACGACGGGATGATGCCGAGGGTGATGGTCTGGTCGCTGCTGCCGCCGTCCTCGCCCGAGGCGCATGCCGTGAGGCTGAGGCCCAGGCCGAGGGCCACTGCGGCCGCTCCGATCCGCTTGCCGGTCGTGCCGATCATCGGTGTCCTTCCGTTTCGTATCACTGGGGTTCGTTGTGTATGTGTGGGTACGTCTAGGGGTACTTCTTGGGGATACAGCTGGGTTACCGCTGGAGTTACCGCTGGGTACTTCGCTGGGGGGAGGTCAGGCCGCGGTGCTGGTCGCCGGGGTCCGCGTGAACCGCTCGCGCAGCTCGCGCAGGCGGCCGTGACCCGGACGGCGCGAGCCGATCGACGCCGTCAGACGGTCCAGGAAGATCGCCAGGATCACCACGGAGATGCCGGCGTCGAAACCGCGGGCGAGGTTGAGGGTCGAGATGGCGCCGACCACCTCGTTGCCCAGGCCGCCGCCGCCGACGAGGCCGGCGATCACGGCCATCGACAGGGCCAGCATGATCACCTGGTTGACGCCGGCCATCACGGTCGGCAGGGCCAGGGGCAGCTGGATGTCCTTGAGGATCTGCCGCGGGCCCGCGCCGAAGGCCTGCCCGGCCTCGACGACCTCGCCGTCGACCTGGCGGATGCCGAGCTCGGTGAGCCGGACGGCGGGGGGCAGGGCGAAGATCACCGTGGCGACCAGGGCGCCGGCCACGCCGATGCTGAACAGCTTGAGCACCGGCAGCAGCCAGACCATGCCGGGCATGGTCTGCATGAAGTCCATGACGGGCTTGATGATGCGGCTGACCACGGGCGAGCGGGCCGCGAGGATGCCCAGCGGGATGCCGACGACGAGCGCGACGACTGTCGCCACCACCACGAGGGCGAGGGTCTCGACGGCGGGCTCCCACATGTCCATCCCGATGATCAGGACCAGGCCCACCAGGGTCCCGACCCCGAGCTTCCAGTTGCGCAGCAGCCAGCCGAGCAGCGCCAGGATGACCGCGAGGACCAGCGGGTCCACGGCCAAGAGGGGGTCGGCGATCCCGTTGATCGCGCCGGTGATCAGGTCACCGATCACGTCGAAGAGGGCGTCGAAGGTCTGCTTGAACCAGGTGAACCCGGTCTCGAGCCAGGTGCCGATCGGGATGGACGGCACGATCGACAGGGGGGCGGCGCTCTCAGGCACGGGCGGCCTCCTTGGTCTGGTCGTCCTTGTCGGTCCGGTCGTCCGTGACGTCCGTGGGCTCGTCGTCGGTCGGCACGGGAGCGTCCGCGACGTCCGGCTCCGCGTGCGCGGCGAGCGCCGAGAGCAGCGTGATGCGCGGGACGACGCCGACGAGCCGTCCGGCGTCGTCGACCACGGCGATGGCCGGGGTCTCGGCCGCCGGGCCGAACAGGTCGGCGAGCGAGGTCTCCGCGGACACGCGGGCGACGTCGGGCACGGGGCGCAGCAGGCCGGTGAGGTCCTTCTGGTCCAGGTGCCGGCCCACCTCGTCCTCGGAGACGTACCCCTTCAGGGTGCGGTCACGTCCGGTGACGAACATGGCGGGGATCTGGTGCTCGCGCATCAGCTTGTGCGCGGCGCGCGGTCCCTGCTCGGCCCCGAGGACGGCGGCCGGCGGTTCCATGACGGACGCCGCCGTCAGCACGCGGGTACGGTCCACGTCGGCGACAAACTGCGCCACGTAGTAGTTGGCCGGGTCGGTGAGGATCTCCTCGGCGGTGCCGACCTGGACGATCCGCCCGTTGCGCATCATCGCGATCCTGTCGCCGATGCGCATGGCCTCGTTGAGGTCGTGGGTGATGAACAGGATCGTCTTGCCGAGCTTCTGCTGCAGCTCGATGAGCTGGTCCTGCATGTCCCGCCGGATCAGCGGGTCGAGGGCGCTGAACGCCTCGTCCATCAGCAGGATGTCCGTGTCGGCCGCCAGCGCGCGGGCCAGGCCCACGCGCTGCTGCATGCCGCCGGACAGCTCGCTCGGCAGGTGCTCGTCCCAGCCGGTCAGGCCGCACAGCTCCAGGGCTTCGTGTGCACGCGCGCGACGCTCCTCCTTGCCGACGCCCTGGGTCTCCAGGCCGTAGGCGGCGTTGTCGATGACCGAGCGGTGCGGGAACAGCGCGAAGTGCTGGAACACCATGCTGATCCGCTGGCGGCGCAGCCGCCGCAGGTCCTTGCCCGTCGCGGCGGTGATGTTCTCGCCGTAGAGCTCCACGTGCCCGGAGGTCGGTGGGTGGAGCCCGTTGATCATGCGGATCAGCGTCGACTTGCCGGACCCGGACAGGCCCATGACGACGAAGATCTCGCCTTCTTCCACGGTGAACGACGCGTCGATGACCGCGGGTGTGAGACCGGCATCCTTCAGCTCGTCGGTGCCGGCGCCGGCCTCGAGGCGCTTGACGCCCTCGCGGCCCTTTCGTCCGAACACCTTGTACAGGTGGTGTGCCTCGATAGCTGGCACAGAGCCCCCTCGTCTTGGCAGGAAAATTGGTCTCGGCAGGAAAATTCTCGAAAAAACACGCCTCTACGGCGTGAACCGTCCTTCACCCGACCATGACTGGTCACACACATGCAAACTGCGTAAGCGTTCGTTATCGGATCGTTCAGTTTTCGTCACTGGCCCCCGAGCGCCGCCCGACGGCGTCGTTAGGGCAGGATGTCCCCGTGACCAACGACGTGAATCCGCAGGCCGCGGACGACAGCGAGCCCGAGTCCGAGCACGGGTCCGAGCACGGGTCCGAGCCGGCGTTCGAACCCTCGACGTTCGACCCCGAGTCGGTGCCGGTGGAGGACGCGGAGCTCGCCGCCGAGGTCCTTGACTTCTGGGCCGCGACCCGCCAGTACGCCGGCATGGCGAAGGCGAGCGTCGTCGTCGGGCACACCGTGAGCGAGACGGTGCCGCCGCAGGCCTGGTCGTTCGGCGACGAGCCCGAGCTCGCGGAGACGCTCCTGGCGGCGGTCCTCGCGGGGGACAAGACGGCGACGTCGTCCGCGCTGTGGGACTACGACGACGAGGGCGTGCCGCTCCCGCTGGTCGGCGAGCTGTCGATCCTGCTGGACGGCGACCGCCACCCGCGCGCGCTGATCCGCACCACGAGCGTCGTGACCACCACGTTCGACGAGGTCGACGACGACTTCGCGGCCGCGGAGGGCGAGGACGACCGCACGCTCGAGTCGTGGCGTGCCGGGCACGAGGCGTACTTCCGCCGCACCCTGGGCGAGGGCCGCGAGTTCTCGGAGGACATGCCGATCGTGTGCGAGCGGTTCGAGCTGCTGTACCCGAAGCGCTGACCTACCTGGGGTTCTGACCTGGCTGGGTCTTGCGCGGCGCGATGTTGCTCCCCGTGTCAGACGTACAGGTCACCCGAGGGACCTGTACGTCTGACACGGGAGAGTGTCAGTGGCTCGTCCTACGGTGTGGGCACTGGTCCTGACGAGAGGTGAAGGCGATGGCGCTGCGCTGGTACTCGACCGTGGTGGAGTCCACGGACCACAAGACGCTGGCCCGCTGGTGGGCGGAGGCCCTGGGCTGGGCGGTCATCTTCGAGCTCGACTCGGAGTCGGTCGTGGTGCCGCCATGGGCGCTGGAGCTCTCGGACAAGCTCGACTTCCACCAGGTCCCGCCGGGCATGGTGTTCGTCCCGGTCGAGCACCCCAAGACGGGCAAGAACCGCCTGCACTGGGACTTCGCCCCGCACACGAGCGACGACCGGGACGCCGAGATCGCGCGGCTGGTCGAGCTCGGGGCGACGGTGATCGACGTCGGGCAGCCCGCCGACGCGACCTGGACCGTGCTGGCCGACCCGGACGGCAACGAGTTCTGCGTGCTGTCGGCCCGGGACCAGTAGCGGGGGACGTGCCGGGGGCGGCCGATGAGTTCGGGTCCGCGGGGTCGTCCACCGAGGTATGGACACTCAAGGTGTGAAGGCCAAGAATCTCGCGGGTCTGTACGACCTCCCGACGCTGGACTGGGCGCCGGTCGCCGCCGACCTGGTCGGGCTCACCCAGGCGCCGGGCACCGGCGGGCCGGACCGGCACTCGCACTGGCTCACCACGGTCAACGCGGACGGCAGCCCCCACGTCACCGGCATCGGCGCCATCTGGTTCGACGACGCGTTCTGGGTGGTGTCCGGCCGCTCCGCGCTCAAGGCCCGCAACCTCGAGCGCGAGCCGCGGTGCACCATCGCGGTCGCGACCAGCAACTACGACACCGTGGTGGACGGCACGGCGGAGCTGGTCACCGACCCCGAGGCCGTCGCGACGGTCTCGCGGCGGCTCAACGAGGGCGGCTGGCCGTGCGCGCCGGACGAGTCCGGCACGGCGCTGACCGCTCCCTACAGCGCGCCGTCGGCGGGACCCGCACCCTGGCACGTCTACCGGATGACGCCCACCCGGGCGACCGCCCTGTACGTGCGGGAGGAGGGCGGGGCGACGTCCTGGACGTTCGACTGAACGACGCTGCAACAAGTCGTCCATTGGGTGAGACCCGCGTCTCAGCACGACGGCCGCGCGCGTAGGCTCCGGACATGGCACAGGTGGGTACGACAGACGGCATCAACCTCGCGGTGGTCGCAGGTGACGGCATCGGTACCGAGGTCGTGGAGCAGGGTCTCTCCGTCCTCGAGGCGGCACTGGCGCCGTCGGGTACCAAGCTCTCCACCACCGAGTTCGACCTCGGTGCGCGGCGCTGGCACGCGACGGGCGAGACCCTCACCGACGAGGACCTCGGACGGATCAAGAGCCAGGACGCGATCCTGCTCGGCGCGATCGGCGACCCCTCGGTCCCGAGCGGCGTCCTGGAGCGCGGGTTGCTGCTCAAGCTCCGCTTCGCGCTGGACCACTACGTGAACCTGCGCCCGACCAAGCTCTACGAGGGCGTCTCCAGCCCGCTCGCGAACCCGGGCGAGATCGACTTCGTCGTGGTCCGCGAGGGCACCGAGGGCCCGTACGTCGGCAACGGCGGCGCGCTGCGCGTCGGCACGCCCGCCGAGATCGCCACCGAGGTCAGCGTGAACACCGCGTTCGGCGTCGAGCGCGTGGTCCGGGACGCGTTCGCGCGTGCCGCGGCCCGCCCGCGCAAGCACCTCACGCTCGTGCACAAGCACAACGTGCTGGTGCACGCCGGCCACCTGTGGCGCCGCACGGTCGAGGCGGTGAACGCCGAGTTCCCCGACGTCACGACCGACTACGCGCACGTCGACGCCGCGACCATCTACCTGACGACCAACCCGAGCCGGTTCGACGTGATCGTCACCGACAACCTCTTCGGCGACATCCTCACCGACCAGGCCGCCGCGATCTCGGGCGGCATCGGGCTGGCGGCGTCGGCCAACATCAACCCGGACCGCACCGCGCCGTCGATGTTCGAGCCGGTGCACGGCTCGGCCCCCGACATCGCGGGCCAGGGCAAGGCCGACCCCACCGCGACGATCCTCTCCGTCGCGCTGCTGCTGGACCACCTGGGCTTCACGGCCGAGTCCGCGCGCGTCCAGGACGCCGTAGCCGCCGACCTCGCGTCGCGCGGTGACGTCGTACGTACGACCGACCAGGTAGGCCGCGAGACCGACCAGGTAGGCCGCGACATCGCGGCCCGCGTGACCGGGTAGAGCACGCTGCACGACGGCGGCGCCCGGGTCTCGCAGACCGATCCCGGGCGCCGCTCTCGTATGTCGGGGGCCGTCCGGGCAAGTGCCCGGCTCGGAACGCTCCGCCGCCTTGCCGGGCGTGGAAGACTGACCACAGCATTCCGGTGAAAGGCATCGACATGACAACCACGACGGACCCCATCCTCCCGACCAGGCTCGAAGACCTGGTGGCCCTCTTCGACGTGCGGCCCACGGACGCGCCCACGCCGGACGACGAGCGCGTCGAGGCGCTCCGTGCCCCCAAGTTCGGGACCAAGTTCTCCGACCACATGGCGCGGATCTCCTGGACCAGCGCCGACGGGTGGAAGGACCGGCGGATCGAGAAGTACGGTCCGCTGCTGCTGGACCCGGCCACGGCCGTGCTGCACTACGCGCAGGAGATCTTCGAGGGGCTCAAGGCCTACAAGCACGCCGACGGCTCGGTCTGGACGTTCCGCCCCGACCAGAACGCCGCGCGCTTCGCCCGGTCCGCGCACCGCCTCGCCCTGCCCGCCCTGAGCGTCGACGACTTCATCGGGTCGCTCGCCGCCCTGGTCCGCACGGACATCGACTGGGTGCCCGACGGCGACGACTCGTCCCTCTACCTGCGGCCCTTCATGTACGCGTCCGAGGCGTTCCTCGGCGTGCGCCCGTCGCTCGAGGTCGAGTACCTGGTCATCGCCTCGCCGGTGGGCCCGTACTTCGCGGGCGGCGTGCGCCCCGTGTCGATCTACGTGTCGCAGGAGTACCACCGCGCCGGGCCGCCCGGAGGCACCGGCGACGCGAAGTTCGGCGGCAACTACGCCGCGAGCCTGCTGCCGCAGCTCGAGGCGCAGAAGGAGGGCTTCGACCAGGTCTGCTTCCTGGACGCCGCCACCAACACCTACCTCGAAGAGCTCGGCGGCATGAACGTCTTCCTCGTGATGGACGACGGCACGCTGCACACCCCCGAGCTCGGCTCCATCCTGGAGGGCATCACGCGCAGCTCGGTGCTCCAGCTCGCGGCCGACCGCGGGTACGACGTCGTGGAGCGGCGCATCCCGCTCGCCGAGGTCGTGGCCGGGCTCGAGTCGGGCGCCGTCAAGGAGTTCTTCGCCTGCGGCACCGCCGCCGTCGTGACCCCGGTGGGGCGCCTCGCGGGCTCGACGTTCGACCACGAGGTCAACGGCGGCGAGCCGGGCGAGCTGACCATGGCGATCCGCCAGGAGCTCACCGACATCCAGTACGGCCGCGCCGAGGACCGGCACGGCTGGATGCGCCGTCTGGCCTGAGCCCGGCCGGAGCACTGCCGCACCATAGCCGGTGCACCGCGGACGCGGTCGGTCAGCCCCAGAGGCGACCGACCGCGTCGCGGGCCACGAGGAAGCCCACGATCCCGACGACCCACGACGTGGTGGTCGCCGCGTTGCGAGTCAGCCAGCCGTCCAGCCGGCCGAGGGGGCGCTCCACGAGCCGCGACGCGAACACGCGCGCGGCCGTGAGCACGAGGGCCGGCGCGATCATGACCAGGCAGTACCCGAGGATCCACAGCCCCGACGTCGGCCACGCCGGACCCTGCGTCCCGATCAGGCCGAGCGCCGCGAGGTACGGCAGCATCGTCGCGACCTCGACCAGCCCGGCCCCGACCGCCAGCCCGGCGAGCGCCGTCCGGCTCCCGGACTCGCTCCCGAGCACCCGCTCGCGCCAGCGGCTCAGCCTGCCCGGACGCGCCATCGGCTCGGCCGCAGGGCTGTCCGCGCCGGTCGCTGTACCTGTTGCCGTTCCGCTCGCTACCGCGCCGCCCGCTCCCGCCGCGTTCGCTACTGCCCGGGCCGCCGCCGCGTCGGCCGCCTTGCGTTCCTTGGACGGTTCCAGCTTGAAACTCCACGCGAACAGCCCGATACCCACCAGGAGCTGCGCGATCAGGAACGGGCGTGCGGAGGAGAGGGAGGAGAGCGTGTCGCTCAGCGCTCCCGCCCCGAGGAGGATCGCCAGCCCGACCAGGGCGTAGAAGCCGGCGATCGACCCGAGGTAGACGACCATCCGGGCCACGCGCACTCGTCCGGGCGACATGAGCAGCCACACGGGGATGAGCAGGGTGCCGAAGCTCGTCGAGTCGATGAGGGCGAGCACGGCCAGCGCGCCGACCAGCGCGGCACCCGTGAGCTCCCCGGAGATGAGGTCCATGCCGCCCAGCATGGGGCGGGTTCCGCCGGGGCACATCGGCCGAACCGCCGAGATGCCGATACATCCTTCGGATGACCCGCGCGGCGCCGGCCCGTGCTGAGATGGAGCCATGCCCCGCCTGCTCGACGTCATCGCACCCGTCGCCAAGGTCGTCATGGCCGAGGACCGGCGCGGTGACGTCATCACGGCGGCGAGCCTCTTCGTCCTCGCCCTCGCCCTCGACGCGCTCGGCCTGATCCGCACCTCGTGGAGCGGCCTGCCCGACGCGCCGTCCTGGTGGTTCGTCATCCCGGCCGTCGTCGGCTGCACGGCGCTGGTCTGGCGCCGGGTCCACCCGCTCGGCGCCCTCGGGGTCGCCACCGTCGCCTTCGTCGTCGACATCGTGCTCGGCGGCAGCGTCGGCCTCGTCGTCATCGTGTGGGAGGCGCTGTACGCCGTCCACCTGCACGGCACCCGCACGGCCCGCCGGGTCGCCATCGTCGGCGTCACGATCGCCGTCGTCGGCCTCATGACCGCCATCGCGATCCTCATCGGGGGACTCCGGCCGACGGTCCTCATCGGGCTGCAGGCGGTCACCCTCCTGGTCATGCCGATGTGGTGGGGCACGAACGTGCGGCAAGGCCGTGAGCTCACGGCTGCTGCCCACGAACGCGAACGGCTCGAGCGCGAGCGCGGCAACGCACTGCTCCGGCTCGCCGAGTCCGCTCGGCACGACGCCGTCCGTGCCGAGCGCACCACCGTGGCCCGCGACCTGCACGACGTCGTCGCCTCGCACCTCTCCGCCATCGCCATCACTTCCGGCGCGGCGCTCGCGGGTGACGACGACCCCGAGCGGGACCGCGCCGCGCTGCGCAGCATCCGCGCGGAGAGCCTGGCCTCGCTGCAGGACATGCAGTCGATGATCCGGGTGCTGCGCGCGGACGCGCCGTCGGACGGGCAGGGGAGACCTGGGCGGGATGGCGCTGGGGCGGGTGCTGGGCCGGGTTTCGCTGGGTCGGACGCCGTGGGGTCGGACGCCGTCGGGCCGGGCGTCGCCAGAGCGGACGCCGCTGGAGCGGAAGATGCCGGGCCGGACCTCTCCGGGCTGGGCGCGGTCGCCGCACCCCGCGGCGCGCAGCTCGGGCCCGTGATCGAGCAGGCCCGGATCGCCGGGCTGGACCTGAGCATCACCGATCCCGTGGGCGTGCTGACCGGGTCCGCCGACCTGCCGGTGTCGGTGGACCAGGCCGTGTACCGGGTGGTCCGGGAAGCGCTGACCAACGTGCACCGGCACGGCGGCGGCAGCGTCGACCTGAGCTTCGCCGGAGGACAGGACCTCGCGATCGAGGTCCACGACCACGGGACCCACCAGGGCGGCGAGGTCCGCCGCGGCGCCGACGCCGCGGGCACCGGGCTGGGCCTCGTCTCGATGCGGGAGCGTGTCGAGGCGCTCGGCGGCTCCCTCACCGCCGGGCCGGAGCGGGGCGGCTGGCGGGTCCGTGCCGTGCTGCCGCTCCAGGGCTGGGTGCGGACCGCCACGCAACAGTCCGCCGTGGAACGAGGCGACGCGCGACAGTCCGACGCGCGACAGCCCGACGTCGGGCAAGCAGCCGGGAGACAGCCCGACGTCGGGCAAGCCGCCGGGGTTGCGGCTGACCAGCCGGCCCCGGAGGTCCGCGCGTGATCCGCGTCCTGCTCGCCGACGACCACGCGGCGATCCGCGCCGGCCTGCGCATGCTGCTCGCGACGGCCGGCGACATCGAGGTGGTCGGCGAGGCGGGCGACGGTGCGGTCGCCGTCACCAACGCGCGGGCGCTGCGCCCCGACGTCGTGCTGATGGACGTGCGGATGCCCGGCACCGACGGTGTGACCGCGACGCGGCAGATCGTCGACGAGGGGCTGTCGGAGGTCCTGGTGCTCACGACCTTCGACCTCGACGAGTACGTGTTCGGCGCGCTGCGCGCGGGGGCGGCGGGTTTCCTGCTGAAGACCGCGGAGGCGTCCGCGCTGGTGGACGCCGTCCGGCATGTCGCGGCAGGCGACGGAGTGGTGGCGCCCGAGGTGACCCGGCGGCTCATCGCGGAGCTGTCCGCGCCCCGGCCGGGTGGCAACGGCGTCGGCCGCCGGAACGGGAACGGGGCGGTGCCGCTCCCCGCCGACCTGACGCCCCGCGAGCGCGACGTGCTCGCGGGCCTGGGCTCGGGTCTGTCGAACTCGGATCTCGCCGCCGCGCTGACCATCAGCGAGGCCACGGCCAAGACCCACGTGTCGCGCGTGCTCGCCAAGCTCGGCGTGTCGTCCCGGGTCCAGGCCGCCATCGCGGCCCGCGACGCGGGCCTGGCCTGACCAGACCTGGCCTGACCGAACCCCGCCACGCTCGCCCCACCCACCCCACCCGATCCCGCCTCGTTGAGTGCTGGATATTCGCCCTTTCGAGCTGCTCAGAAGGACAAATATCCAGCACTCAACGAGTCGGGCGGGAGGGAAGGGGTCAGACTGTCGTGCGCTGGACCACCGTGCGGCTCAGGGTGCCGGTGAGCAGGGAGAACACGGCCGAGCCGATGATGATCCAGACCACGGCGGCAAGGATCGCCGGAACCAGGTCGGCCTGCCCCGCGAAGGGCACGGCGGCCAGGATCACGGTGGCGAGAGTGACCACCCAGCCGAAGAACGACCGGGGGCGCGGCGTGCTCAGCACCAGCAGGTAGAGCACCACCGCGGCCAGGAGCGCGAACAGGGCGCCCGCGACGACCCACGCCATGGTGTCGGAGCCGGTTCCGAGCAGGTCCGCCTGCGGCTGGATGTCGAGACCCAGGACCTGCTCGAGAATGACGCTCGCGGTGAGCCCGATCAGTGCGGCCACGAGCGTCGTCGCCAGCGCGCCGGCCCAGTAGCGGCCGACCTCCAGCGCGAGACGCGGGTTCTCGGTGCCGGTGGTGACGGGCTGTGCCCGCGCGTCGGCGGGCGGCTGGCCCACGGGCTGGTTCGGCACACCGGGGGTCTGGCCCGGCGGCGGATAGGCAGGTGGCGGCTGCTCACCGTAGTCGCCGTCGTAGGGGCGGTTCGGGTCGCTCATCGCGTTACCTCCCGTTTTGTGTAGCCCTAGGTCCACTAGACCACGAATTCGCCCGCGTCGCACGGCACATGTCAGACCCTCAGGTCCCCCGAGGGACCTGAGGGTCTGACACGTGCGGAAGCGTGCGGGGGGCGCACAGGGCGCTGGGGTCAGCGGGCGTCCTGGAGGTCCAGCACCAGGTTCTTCACGGCCGACGCCGGCACCTGGCCGGAGTCGTCGTCCACCCAGTGCGCCACCCCGGCGGGGATCTCCGCGGCCGAGCACAGCACGAGCGGCGTGTCCTCGGATGAGTCCGGCAGGCGGCCGTGGGTGCCCCGCACGTACGAGGCGTCGAGCGGCGTGGTGCCCATGGCGTACCGCAGGCCCAGCTTCTTGCGCACGAGGTTCAGGCCGGCCTTGGCCTTGGCGAGCGGGTCGGCCGGGTTGAAGAACAGCTCGGCGGGGTCGTAGCCCGGCTTGCGGTGGATGTCGACGCCGCGCGCGTACTCGGGCGCCTTGTCGTCGTCGAGCCAGAAGTAGTACGTGAACCACGCTCCCGGCTCGGCCACGACCACCAGCTCGCCCGCGCGCTCGTGGTCCAGGCCGTACTTGGCCTGCGCCTCGCGGTCCAGCACCTCGTCGACGCCGGGCACCTCGCGCAGCAGGCTCGTCACCCGGGCCAGGTCCGCGGGGTCGTCCACGTAGACGTGCGCCACCTGGTGGTCGGCGACGGCGAAGGCACGCGACGTCCACGGGTCGAGCTGCTCGCGCCCGTCCTGCACGTAGACCTCCAGGAGGCCCTCGCGGCGCAGGACCCGGTTGAGGTCCACCGGCCGGTTGGCCGGCCCGATGCCGTACTCCGAGACGGCGACGACGGTGATCCCCGCCGCCTCGGCGTCGTCCAGCAGGGGCGCGAGCGCGACGTCGAGCTCGGCCGCCGCGCGGTCCGCCTGGGGCGACTGCGGCCCGAACCGCTGCAGGTCGTAGTCGAGGTGCGGCAGGTACGCCGTCGTCAGGTTCGACGTCCTGGTCCGCAGCAGGTGACGGGTCACGTCGACGATCCACCTCGTCGACGCGATCGAGGCCGTCGGACCCCAGTACTGGAAGAGGGGGAAGTCGCCGAACCGGCCCACCAGGTCGTCGTGCAGCGCCGCGGGCCGCACGTACCCGTCGGGCGACTTGCGGCCGTCCGCGTGATAGATCGGGCGCGGCGTGATGGTGACGTCGGTGGACATGCCCATCGCGTACCACCAGCACACGTTGTCGGCCTGGTATCCCGGGTCGTGCCGGCGGGCGGCCTCCCACACGTTCTCGCCGCTGACCAGCTTGTTGTGCTGCCGCCACAGGTACACGTCGCCCAGCTCGCGGAAGTACCAGCCGTTGCCCACGATCCCGTGCTCCGCCGGCGTCAGCCCCGTGAGCATCGTCGACTGCACGCTGCACGTCACCGCGGGCAGCACGGTCGCCAGCTCGGAGTGCCAGCCGGAGTCCGCGAGCCGGCGCAGCCGCGGCATGTGCGCCAGGGCGCGGGCGGTCAGCCCGACGACGTCGAGCAGCAGGACGGGCTTCATGCGGTGACTCCCTCGGCAGCGGTTGCAGCGGTTGTGGCAGCGCTTGTGGCGGTGGCAGCATCGGCGGCGGCGGTAGCGGCGGCAGGCGCAGCGCTCAGCAGGTGCTCGGAGGCCCAGCGCAGCTCGGCGGCGATCCCCGCGACGAGCTCGCCAGTTCCGTTGGGCAGCGCGCCGGGCGGCAGCACCGACCACGTGTACGTCTCGACGTCGAGGTGCGCGTCGGTGCCGTGCGGCGCCGCGCGCACCGCCGCGACGGCGTCGCGCAGCACGTCGGTGGTCGCGGCCAGCGGGGCCGCGGGCTCATGGTGCAGCGGCACGTGGAAGTGCACGCGCCAGGGGCCCTCGCCCGGCAGGCCGGGCCGCCGGGCCTCGTCCCCGAGCGCCACGGGCAGGTCGTCGGAGGCCAGCACGTCGCCCGACGCCGTGAGCTCGCGCACCTGGTGCAGGTACCGCTGCTCCACGAACCGCCCGACGGCGTCCCGCGCACCCGGCGCGGACGGGTCCGCGACCTCCAGCGCCGCGGACGCCTGCACCTTGACCACCCGCAGGCCCGCGTCCGTGATCCTGCGGACGGCGCCCGCGGGGTCTGCGAACGAGACTGCGAGGTGGCAGGTGTCCAGGCAGACGCCCACGTGCTCCGGGTCGATCCGCCGGTCCTCGGGGTACTCGGGGCCGGTCCGGGGGGCGAGCCACGCGACGACGTCCTCGACCGTGTCGAGCACGCAGCCGGGCTCCGGCTCGACGGCGACCCGCACGGTCCGGCCGGTGCGCCGCCGCAGCTCGCGCAGCTCGGCGGACAGCGTGGCGAAGGCCCGCGTGGCCTCGTCGTCGTCGGCGCGGGTCCAGGGCGCGCGCCACGCCAGCGGCAGGGTGGAGATCGACCCGTCGGTGCCCTCGGGCAGCAGGTCGGCCAGCACCCGCGCGCACGCGAGCACGTACTCCAGCCGGGCCCGCTCCGCCCACGTGGGGGAGTAGACCGCCAGCTTGACGACCTCGCGGTGGAAGCCGCCGTACGGGAAGGCGTTCAGCGTGTGCACCTGGAGCCGGTGCTCGGCGAGCGCCGCGCGCAGGCGCTCGCGGTCCGCCGCGGACGCGTCCAGGCGGTGCGCCAGCTCGGCGGGCAGCCACAGCCCGACGCCGAGGGTGTCGAGGCCGGCCGCCTCGCGCACCGGCCCGGCGTACCGGGCGAGCTGGTCGATCACGCCGTCGAGGTCCTCGGCGGGGTGCACGTTGGTGCAGTAGGAGAGCAGCATCTGAGTCATCCCTTGTCCGGTCCCGTCCCAGGTCCCATCAGGCCCGCGCGCCGCGCAGCACGGACGAACCCTCGAACTCCACGCCCGGCGCCGGCGGCTCGTCCGCGCTGAACCCGGGGACCGGGTCGAGCACGAGGTTGCCGGACTGCCCGTAGAACGCGACGGGGTTGCGCCACAGCACCTGGTCGACGTCGTCGTCCGTGAAGCCGGCGGCCAGCATCGCCTCGGCGGTCCGTACTGTCTTGAGCGGGTCGGAGCGGCCCCAGTCCGCGGCGGAGTTCACGATCATCCGTTCGGTCCCGTACTCCTGCAGCAGCGCGACCATGCGGTGCTCGTCCATCTTGGTGTCGGGGTAGATCGAGAACCCGGCCCAGGCGCCGGCGTCGCGCACCAGGGCCACGTTGGTCTCGTTGAGGTGGTCCACGAGCACCCGCTCCGGCGCCAGCCCGGACTCGCGGACGACGTCGAGCGTGCGGTGCGTGCCCGCGAGCTTGTCGCGGTGCGGGGTGTGCACCAGGACGGGCAGCTCCGCCTCGTCGGCCATCTGGAGCTGGGCGGCGAACACCTCGTCCTCCTCGGGCGTCATCGAGTCGTACCCCACCTCGCCCACGGCCACGACGCCGTCCTTGAGCAGGTAGCGCGGCACCTCGGCGAGCACCTCGCGGCAGCGCGGGTCGTTCGCCTCCTTGGGGTTCAGGGCGATCGTCGCGTGGTGCCGGACGCCGAACTGGGCCGCCCGGAACCGCTCCCAGCCCACCAGGGAGTCGAAGTAGTCGGTGAACGAGCCCACGCTGGTGCGCGGCTGCCCCAGCCAGAACGCCGGCTCGACGACGACGCGCACGCCCGCGGCGTAGAGCGCCTCGTAGTCGTCGGTGGTGCGGCTCGTCATGTGGATGTGCGGGTCGAGGATGCGCAACGTCACTCCTTCGTGCTGTTGGTGCTGGTGCCGGTGTTCATCGGCGCGGGTTCGTTAGCGCGGTTTCAGGGGCGCGGGTGCGTGAGCCGGTCGAGGTCGTCGGGCACGGACCGGCCGGCCGCCCGGCGCTCCGCCGCGAAGTCGCGGGCCATGCGCGACAGCTCGTCGTCGGCCCGCCGGTCCAGGCCGCTCGCCGCCTCCAGGCTCACGCCCTGGAAGACGAGCTTCAGGATCGCGTGCCGCCAGGTGTGCTGGTCGAGGTACCGCGCCCCGAACGGGCCGACGGCGGCCGCGACCAGGCTGGGGTCGTTGGCTCGTAGCGCGTCGGCGGCCAGGTCGAGGCCCGCGGTCACGGGGACGGCGGGGTCGCTGGCCGGGCCGAGGTCGCCCCGTTCCGTCAGCGCGTCGAGCCCGCGCAGCACGCCGCGCCGCTCGGCGCCGTCGCCCTGCCGGTACAGGAGCACCAGGCGGTCCGCGTAGTCGCGGTCCGTGTCGACGCCGACGGCGGTGGCCCCGCCCATGCCCACGCCCACGGCGTCCGCCAGCCCGACGACGAGCGCGGCCCGGGCGGCGTCGTCCACCGTCCCGTGCACGACGCCGCCCGGGTCGCTGTCCGGGCGCAGCGGCGCGCGCCCCACCTTCCGGGCCGCGAACGCGAACGCGCGGGTCACGCTGTCGGGATCGCGCGCGACCCCGGCGAGCGCCTCGTTGAGCCAGGTGGCGCCGGGCGTGCCCGCGGGTATGCATGTGGTGACGGTCATGACAGAACCCCTTCGCTGCTGGTCGAGCCGGTGTGGGTCAAGTCGGTGCCGGTGACGTCCGCCCACGCACGCAGCAGGGCCGCCCGGCTGTCGCGGGCGAGCCGGGGCGCGTCGTGGGAGTGGCGGGGCAGCTCGACGGCGGCGACCCCCGAGTAGCCGATGTCGGCGAGCGTCGCCAGCACGAGCGGCAGGTCGAGGTCCCCCTCGCCGAACGGGCGGTGCTCGTGGTGGGTGCTCGGCATGTCGTCGAGCTGCACGTTGCTCAGGTGGGGCGCCGCGGCACGCAGCGCCCCCTCGACGCCGCCGGGCTCCACCACGAGGCAGTGCCCGACGTCGACGGTGATCCCCAGCTCCGGCGGCGTGCCCAGGTCGCCCAGGAGCCGCAGCGCGTCGTCGACCGTCTCGACGTGCATGCCCGGCTCGGGTTCCAGCGCCAGCCGCACCCCGCGCTCGCCGGCGAACTCGACCAGGGCGCCGACGCGGCCGCGCAGGCGGGCCCAGCCGTCGGCGGCGCTCGCGTCGTCGGGCAGGATGCCGGAGAAGAACGAGACGCACCGCGCGTCGAGGTCGGCCGCGATCTCGACGGCGCGCTCCAGGTACCGCATGCGCAGCGTCGCGTCCCGGTCCACGAGCGTGGGCCGGTGCTTGTGCAGCGGGTCGAGCAGGTACCGCGTGCCGGTCTCGACGACGGCGGCGCCGCCCCTGCCCCCGCGCATCCGCCCGAGGTGGGCGCGCAGGGCCGTGACGTCGTCGCCGGCCAGCGGCGCGAACGGGTCCAGGTGCGGGAAGCCGAGCGTGAACGCGACGGCGTCGTACCCGACGTCGTCGAGCACGTCGAGGGCCGCGTGCAGGGGATGGTCCCCGAAGCCGTTGGTGCCGTAGCCGAGCAGGAAGGGGGGTCTCACGTGATGCTCACCCCGGCCCGGCCGCGTGCGCGGCCCAGCAGGCGCAGGCCCTGGCCGACGGCGGCGACGCCCGCCAGGACCACCACCGTGCCCAGGCTCCCGGAACGGGCCGCCCACGCGGCCTGCAGCGGGACCATCGCCTGGATGCCGGACCGGGTGGCGGTCCGGGCGTTGGCGGCCGTGGGCCGGGCCGCCGCGCGGACCTGGCCCGGGAGCACGGCCGCCGCGTAGGCGGCCGCGGCGGCGACCGTGGTCCAGCGAGCGGCAACGGAGACGGTCCGGGCGACGCTGAGAGTGCTGGCGGGAGTGCTGGCGGGAGCGCCGGCGAGAGCAGCGACCCGAGTGGCGGTCGGGACCGTGGCGGCCACCGCGACGGCGCCCGCGACCGTCCCGGCGGCGACGACCCCCGCGACCTCCGGCGTCGTGCCGTGCACCTCGCCGCGCGAGAGCACGGTGACGCCCAGCGTGTGCGCGGTCAGGCCCGCGGCGGCCGGCAGCGCCGACCGCATCCGCCCGGGCGTGGCGCCGAGCAGCACGTCCAGCCCGCGGCACGCCGCCATGACGAACGGCCCGGAGGCACGGTCCTTGGCGACCAGGTCGTAGGTCCAGACGCAGGCGGCGAGCGGCAGCGCGACGGCGACCGCGCGGCGACCGCCCGCGAGGCCCGCGGCGGCCACACCGCCCGCGGTGAGCGTCGCGCCGACGGCGAGAGCCGTCCGCGGCGTCACCCGACCGGAGGGGATGGGGCGCTCGGGCCGCTCGACGGCGTCGACGTGCCGGTCCCCGTAGTCGTTCAGCGCCATGCCGCCCAGGTAGAGGCACGCGGACGCGACGGGCAGCAGCAGGTGGCGGGCCCGGAACGGGACCGCCGTGCCCGCGCGCGCGGCGGCCAGCCCGGCCAGGGTGTCGCCCACGACGCTGAGCGCGGCGGGGGCCCGGATGAGCTCGGCGAGGTCCGCGAGGCCGGGCGGCTGTGCCCGCTGCCGGACGTTCGCCGGCCGGGGCGTCATCGGCCGACCTGCGCCGAGGCGCCGAGCACCCACTCCTCGACCGCGCGGGCCTGCTCGGCGGCGTCGTGCACGTCCGAGCCCCACGGGTCCTTGAAGAAGAAGCCCAGCTCCGGCACGGGCCCGCTGATCCCGGCGGCGTGCGCCAGCGCGAGCAGCCGGGCCAGGTCGAGCACGAGCGGCGCGGCGAGCATCGAGTCGTGCGCGCTCCACGTGGTCTGCAGCGTCAGCCGCGACCCGAGGAAGCCCTCGACGTGCACGTGGTCCCAGGCCACCTTCGTGTCGCCCAGGTCGGGCACGTTGTCGATGTGCAGGGGAGTGGTGTCGCTGCCGGTCAGCGCCGTCAGCCCGCGGTTCTTGCTGGCGAGCTTGCTGCGCACGGCGTCCGGGTCGGCGAGGGTGGCGCCGTCGCCGCCGCCGAGCAGGTTGGTACCGGCCCACGACAGCACCTTCAGCCCGCGTGCCGCGAACGCGGGCGCGAGCACGGTGCGCAGCCACGTCTGCCCGGTCTTGCCGTCCTGTCCCGCGACCGGGATGCCGCGGTCGCGGGCGAGCCGGGTCAGCGCGGGCAGGTTCATGCCCGCCGACGGCGTGAACGCGGCGTACGCGGCTCCGGCAAGGATCGCCGCGTACGCCGAGACCGAGGACGCCGGCAGCACCGCGCGCGCCGGGTCGGCGAGCGCGCCGAGCAGCGCGTCGACGTCGTCGTGCTCGGGTACCGGGTCGACGGGCGGCTCGGTCGAGGACAGGTCGACGACGACGACCCGCGCGAGCTCGTGCCGTTCCTGGAACGACGCGATGTCGGCGGCGAGCCGTTCGGCGACCGCCTGCTGGGACTCGGGCTCCTGTCCGTCCTGGAGGTGAGCCGTGCGCGGGTCGTAGCCGGGGCGCACCTCGGCGTCCGCCCGTTCGAGGGCGTCGTGCGTGGCGGCGAGCAGGCGCGGCCCGATCATGCCGGTCTCGACCAGGCACTCCGCGCGCTTGGTCATGGTGACGGCGGAGATGTCGTGCCCGCCGACGACGAGGTCGGCGAACGCCGGGAGGCCCGCCGAGGCGAACGGCTCACGCGCGGTCACGCAGCCTGTCGGTGGTGACTGGCCCTCCGCGATGGCCGCGAGGCCCAGCGTGGCCGTGCTGGCCACGGAGCCGCGAGCTCCGACGAACCAGATACCGGTCCGTTCAGAGGGTTGGTGGCGTGCAGAGGCGTGGTGCATCATCGCTCCCCAGTCCGACGACGTCGTCGCGAGCACGCTAGTCCCACTTATGGCGATTGGCAAACAAAAGTTCTGAGATCGTCGGTTGAAGAGAGATTTCCGACATGGTCTGACAAGGGAACGTCCGACAGGAGACGGTACCCCGACCGGTTGCGGACCGGTTGCGGACCGGCTGCGGACCGGCTGCCGGACGGGCCGCGCACGGGATCTGGACGCCACTACCGCGGGCCATCATGCTGTGGCACTATGACCCGCATGACTGAGTGCCTCACCCCGAGCTCCACCCTGCGACAGGTGATCATCATTTCGTAGCGCGTCCGGCGACACCCCACCGGACGCGCAGACCTTCCACACCCGGAGGGTCTTTTTTTGTTGGCCTGAGATTTGTTGGCCCGATCGACCGGCTCCGGGCCGGGCCCTCGGACACATCGCCAGACACATCGTTGGGAGCATCGATGACCACCGCCTCGTTCCAGGTGTACGACACGACGTTGCGTGACGGCGCGCAGCAGGAGGGTATGAACCTCTCCGTCTCCGACAAGCTCGCCATCGCAGCACTGCTCGACGAGCTCGGCGTCGGGTACATCGAGGGCGGCTGGCCGGGTGCCGTTCCCAAGGACACCGACTTCTTCGCCCGCGCCGCCACGGAGCTCACGCTGAAGAACGCGGTGCTCGCGGCGTTCGGCGCCACCCGGCGGGCCGGCGTCCGCGCGGGCGACGACCCGCAGGTGCGGGCCCTGCTCGACGCCGCGACCCCCGTGGTGACGCTCGTGGCCAAGTCCGACGTCCGGCACGTGGAGCGCGCGCTGAAGACGACCCGGACCGAGAACCTCGCGATGATCGCCGACACCGTCTCGTTCCTGGTCGCCGAGGGGCGCCGCGTGGTGCTGGACGCCGAGCACTTCTTCGACGGCTACCGCTACGACGCCGAGTACGCGACCAGCGCCGTCCGCACCGCGTTCGACGCCGGGGCCGAGGTGGTCACGCTCTGCGACACCAACGGCGGCATGCTGCCGACCTGGGTCGGCGAGATCGTCGGCGAGCTGCGCGCCCGGACCGACGTCGGGCCGGAGCAGCTCCTCGGCGTGCACGCGCACAACGACACCGGCTGCGCCGTCGCGAACTCGCTCGCCGCCGTCGAGGCGGGCGCCACGCACGTGCAGGGCACGGTCAACGGCTACGGCGAGCGCACCGGCAACGCCGACCTGGTCACGGTCGTGGCGAACCTGGAGCTGAAGGCCGGCATGACCCTCCTGGCCGACGGCGGCCTGCGGGAGGCCGCCCGGATCTCGCACGCCATCAGCGAGCTCACCAACATCTCGCCGTTCGCGCGCCAGCCGTACGTGGGGGCGAGCGCCTTCGCGCACAAGGGTGGCCTGCACGCCAGCGCCATCCGCGTGGACCCGGACATGTACCAGCACACCGACCCCACGCTGGTGGGCAACGACATGCGGATGCTCGTGTCCGACATGGCGGGCCGCGCCTCGATCGAGCTCAAGGGCCGGGAGCTGGGCTTCGACCTGGCGGGCCAGGGCGAGCTGCTCTCCCGGGTCACCAACCGCGTGAAGGAGGACGAGGCCGCCGGCTACACCTTCGAGGCCGCCGACGCGTCCTTCGAGCTGCTGCTGCGGTCCGAGCTGGGCCAGCGGCCCGACTTCTTCACCGTCGAGTCGTGGCGAGCCATCGTGGAGACCGTCCCGGCGGGGTCCGCGCCGCCGTCGGTCCACGCGCCCGACGCCGCGGCCGTGGCGGAGGCGACCGTCAAGATCCGAGCGGGCGGCGAGCGGCACGTGACGACCGGGGAGGGCAACGGCCCGGTCAACGCCCTGGACCAGGCGCTGCGCAGCGCGCTGTCCCGGGTCTACCCGGAGCTCGCCCGGTTCGAGCTCATCGACTTCAAGGTACGCATCCTCGACACCGAGCTCGGTACGGACGCGATCACGCGGGTGCTCACCGAGACCAGCGACGGCGAGCGGTCGTGGTCGACGGTCGGCGTCGGCCCCAACGTGGTCGA
The DNA here is from genome assembly GCF_014137995.1 of Promicromonospora sukumoe. Taxonomy (NCBI): domain Bacteria; kingdom Bacillati; phylum Actinomycetota; class Actinomycetes; order Micrococcales; family Promicromonosporaceae; genus Promicromonospora; species Promicromonospora sukumoe. The sequence continues at coordinate 318,896 of NZ_JACGWV010000002.1, read as the reverse complement.
GGCCGCGTGGGAGGCCGTGACGGAGGCCTACGTGTACGGGCTGCTCAAGTCGGGCGTGGAGCCGCGCCCCTGAGCGAGGTCAGCCGGAACCGCTCAGCCTGAAAACGCTGAGCCGGAAAACGCTGAGTGCGGGGTTCTTGCGGGTCCAAGGCTGTTGGACCCGCAAGAACCCCGCACTCAACGGGATGCTGGGAGAGGTCAGGAGACCGGGGCGGCGGGGGCCGCCGGCCGCTCCACCTTGGTGCTCCCGAAGTCGAGGCGCTGGTCGCGCACCGCGTCGTACGTCGCCTTGATGGCGATCGACGAGCGGTCGTAGGTGCGCTGCGCGACGCGGACGAACAGGTAGTCCACGACGGTGAGCTGCGCGATGCGGCTCGACATGGCGCCCACGCGGAACTGCGTCTCGCGGGCGGTCGTCGCCAGGACGACGTCGGACACCAGGCCGATCGGGGCGTCGGGGAAGTTCGTGATCGCCGCCGTCAGGGCGCCGCGCTTGCGCGCGATCTCCAGGGCCTGGTTGGTCTCGCGGGTCTGACCCGAGTGCGAGACCGCCACGGCGACGTTGCCCGGCTCGAGCAGCGCCGACGACGCGAGCTGCTGGTGCGGGTCGGGGGAGCTGAACACGAAGACGCCGATGCGCTGGAGCTTCATCGCGAGGTCGGCCGCGGCGAGGTTGGACGAGCCGACGCCGTAGACGTCGACCCGCTTGGCCTCGGAGATCGCCGTGGCGACCCGCTCGATCGCGTCCGTGTCGATCATCCGGGCGGTCTCTTCGATGGTGCGCGCCTCGTGGAACGCGATCTTGGAGACGACGGCCTCGATGTCGTCGGTCTGGTTGATCTCGCCCTCGGCGATGCCGGACCGCTCCATCTCGACCTCGCGGCGGCTCGTCGCCTGCGCCAGGTCGATCCTGAACTCGGGGTAGCCGGCGTAGCCGACGGCGCGACAGAACCGCACGACCGTGGCCTGTGACGTGTCCGCGTGCCCGGCGAGCTCGGTGATGGTCGACTGGACGACGGTGTTCGGGTCGTCGAGGACCGTCTGCGCGACTCTCGCCTCTGCCGGTCGAAGTGTCGGCAGTGCGCGCCTGAGTCGGACGAGGACGTCACCTGTCATGTCGCATCTCCCGGGATGGTGTGGTGAGGCTGGGTCGAGAACATACACCCGTACCGGGGCACCGGGCACAGCACGTCGGTGAAGGGCCGCGCGGGCGAACTGCCGTCAATCACGCAGCTCGTCACCCGGCAGGTCGGTCGCGGAGAGCTGGGCGGTGAGGATGTCCTTGCCGCCCACGTCCTCCGGGGTGTCCCGGCTGGTGTGGTGGCCGTCGACGCGGATGGTGAGCCACGGCCGGAACCCGGTCACGGAGTGCGGGGACTCGCGCAGCCGTCGGGCAAGGTGCAGCGCGCCGTCGAGCGGCGAGCCGCCGCTGGGCACCAGCGAGACGTCCGGGCGGTCCTCCGAGAGGTGCTTGGTGAGGGACACCGTGAGCGGCGACTCCTCCTGCACCAGGCGACCGGTCGTTGAGGCCAGCGGCGGGATGTCCCGGCCCAGCGCGCTCGCGAGCGTGTCGGCGAGGTGCCGGCCAGCCTCCTCGAGGATGCGGATCGACGTCTCGTCGCCCTCGCCCGCGGCGATCATCACCTCGGGGGCCATCGACGCGAGCTGCTTGGCGCGCTCGGCGTTCTTGTAGAACTGGTTGGGCCAGCTCTCGATCAGGCCGAACTTGGCGACCGCGGCCTCGAGCAGGCGCTTGGAGGCGCCCCGGCTCGCGCCGTCGTGGTAGCGACCGGCGGCGCGCAGAGCCTCGCCGCCGACCCAGACGCCCGCGCCCAGGTCGCCGAGCAGGTGTCCCCAGCCGTCCGCGCGGCGCCAGCGGTTCACGCCGTCGTAGCCGAACGCCACGGCGCCGGTACCGACCGACAGCACGGCTCCGGCGCGCCCGCGCAGGGCGCCGAGGTGGGCGGTGAGCGCGTCACCCGCGACGGCGGTGCGGTTGGTCCGCAGCTCGCGCGCCAGGATGTCGTGGACCTCGAGCGGCTTCTCGACCAGCGAGGTCAGGCCGGTGATACCGACTGCCGCGGAGGAGACGGGCGCTGTGCTGCCGTCGCTCATGCCGTGGTGCCCCATGCGGGCGGCCCACGCGTTGAACGACTGGCAGAGGGAGGCGACGACGGCCGAGGCGTCGCTGCCGTGGTGGTTCACCTTGACGGCGCGACCGCTGAGGCTGATGCGCTCGGGGTTCACGGAGTTGCCGAACTCTGCGACGAGGCGCGAGCCACTGCCGCCTACGTCGAGAGCAACGACCCAGGCGTCAACGGCCTCGACCGCCACTCCATCAATTCCCTGTGAGTGTTCCGACACCAGGTCATTCTGACATGAAACCAGGGCAAGGTTGTCTAAAGAGAAGAGGAAATTCTGGTCTGTTCTGCTGCCCCTTCTGCCCAAATATCGGACGTGCCCGACGTCGGACCCCACCTTCCGTACCCAAGGCGAGTTCCGACGCCGGACACCACAGGCACCGTCGCCTACTGTGAACACGTGCGAGGAGAGTTCAAGGTTCCACTCGGAAAGCTGGTTCGTGTCGAGACCGAGGTCGTGGCGGACGGGTCCGCCGGGCCTGCTGCACCCGGTGCTGCACCCACTGCCACACCCGCTGCCGGGCCGGGCGGGCAGGCCGCCCCGCCGGGGCGCCTGACGGGCACCCGCGTGAGCGGGGACTTCTTCCTCGAGCCCGACGAGGCGCTGGAGGCCATGGGCGCCGCCCTCGACGGGATGCCCGCCGACGCCTCCAAGGCGCAGCTCGCCGAGGCGGTGCGGACGGCGCTGGACGGCGCCACCGCCGTGGGCTTCGACGCCGACGCCGTGGCGGTCGCCACCCGGCGCGCGCTCGGCCACGCGACGGCCTGGGAGGACCACGAGTTCCAGGTGATCCGCACCCCCGCGGTCTCGCCGCTGCTCAACGTCGCGCTGGACCAGGTGCTCACCGAGGAGCTCGGCGCCGGGCGGCGCGGGCCGACCCTCCGGTTCTGGGAGTGGGACGAGTCCGCGGTGATCATCGGGTCGTTCCAGTCGCTGCGCAACGAGGTGGACTCCGAGGGCGCCGCGCGGCACGGGGCCCGCGTGATCAGGCGGATCTCGGGGGGTGGGGCCATGTTCATGGAGCCCGGCAACACCATCTGCTACTCGCTCTACGTGCCCGGCTCGCTCGTGGACGGGTTGAGCTTCGAGCGCTCCTACGCGTTCCTCGACGACTGGGTGATCGGCGCCCTGCACGGCCTCGGCATCGACGCCTCGTACGT